>UQJU01000001.1 GCA_900541355.1 Candidatus Avelusimicrobium fimicolum
CTAACTTGAAGGTGGGCATCTGCGGCGAACACGGCGGGGACCCTGCCAGCGTGGAATTCTGCCACCGCAAAGGGTTTACTTATGTGTCCTGCTCCGCGTTCCGCGTGCCGATAGCGCGCCTGGCCGCTGCGCAAGCCGCCGCCAAAGACGTATTGGCCTACAAACGCAAATAAAAAATTGCTTTACAAAAGCCCCGGGGAATCAACCTTGGGGCTTTTTGTTTGCTTTTTTCCATAAAACTCTCTATACTATAAATATAGGTAAAGGTGTTGATTATGAAAAAACATTTATTAATTGCATTAGTATTATCCTTGGCATGGCCGGTCAGTGCAGCCCCGGCGGACCAGGCCGTTGCCAAACAACTGTTGGTAACGCAGTTCCAGCAAATCAAAGAGGATGCGGCACAATGCCGCGAAGCCGTTAGAAAGCAAAACTTTAAAAAGGCTATTTCACTGGGGCAGCGGGCATTAACCAAAGAAACCGAAGCCCTGGCATTAGCCAAAAAGAATAATATTCGCGTAACCTTTGGGCAAGTGTATGGTTCCGATGGCTTTTTACCGGACCCGCTTACCAATTATGTAGATGTGGCGGAAAACGTACTCTTTTCCCGGGTAATGTTGGGCGAGATATCCCAGCGCGAAGCCTTGCGCCAAGGGGCGGATTTGGCAGACAAAGGCGGTATGGTGGGCGTGTTATTCGGTCAAAATACACATATGAACATTGCCTTTGCCACCGTGTCCGAGACGTTTAGAGGGTGGAAAAACTGCAAGAAAGAAGTAGCCACCTTAAACGGTATGGTGGACCCGGAAAAGTTCTGCGTACAAGACCCGGCTTGGTTAGCCGATTAACTGGTTTAGTTGCTTTAAAAAATCCCCGAGGTGTCTAAACCGCGGGGATTTTTTTATTCCATAGGATACTGTGTAATATATTCCTTAGGCCTGCGTCTATCCCAAGCCACACCGCGTTTTACTACTTTGGCGGGATTTCCGGCAATCACGCAGTTTTCTTCGGTAAATTTACCGGCCACCACAGCCGAAGCCCCCACCACGCAATTTTTAGCGATCAAACTATTCTTCAAAACAGTGCAGTCCATAGCCACCCAAACATTATCGCCAATGATAATCTCTTTGCCCCAATTTAGTAATTTTTTTGTTTTAGCATCATAAATGGTATGAGAGTCGCTGGCAAAAATATGAATATTCCAAGACAACATACAATTATTACCGATAATAACTGCGGAATTATCCTCTAATAAATCAATCCATACTCCATTAGAATCAGAATTTTTACCAATTCTAACAAGGCAGTTATGTGTAGGCGTATTTGTACCCGGATTGCCTATTACAATACGTCCATCCCATTTTTTTACAGAAGGGTCAATTTCCACCTTGTTGTTATCGCCATATATTTCTATTTGCACTCCTTTCGGCACAAAAGGGATAATATTTCCTTTTCCGAAAACTTGTGGCTTTTTAGATTTTACCGGATGATATAGGTCTTTAATATATTTTCCCATTAAATGAATAAAAAGTAAGATTTTGGAATATCCATATTTACGTTGAAAGTATAACTTATCTTCGTTTTCCATAATACACCTCATTAAACTCCCAATTTAATTTGAATTTGTTTTAATGCGTCTTTTTCCATAATAGTATTCATACAAATATGATTTTTCTTTATGCAAGACTCTTGCCACGTGCGGGAATAAAATTCGCAATGTATGGGGCAGGCGTGGCTACACAGATTTAGGTTCTCGGAATAACCTAATACCGCTGGCGAACTGGGACCAAAAAATACACAAGACGCGCCCCCTTTTAACGCGTGGCGCAAGTGGACAAGGCCGCCCTCACTATCTATATGCAAAAGGGCGTGCTTTAAAATGACTTTTATTTCTTCTAACGAGGTTTTTCCTGCTAGATTTTTATCGGCATTTCCTAAACGCTCGCCTTTACCACACCCAACCTCAATAATTTGGTATTGGGGAGCGGTTTCTTTTAAATCAGCAATTAATTTTCTGTAATACTCCAACGGCCACAATTTGGTGCTGTCTACTAATTGAGTATCGCCCACTTCGCGGTTTATGGTGATATATTTTTTTGTAGTTAATCCAAATTTTTGCAATGTTTCTTTTTCTTGCTCTATGGGCACAGAAAGTATCCAATCTTCCTGTAAATTAAATTCATTTACTAAATCAGGTTGTGCCCAACGCTTTTGCAGATTAGATAAAATATTTTGAGTGATGCAATCCTTATATGGAACTGTTAAAAAATATTTATTTTCTCGTTCCAAATCCAGTAGTTTTTCCACATAGCCAAGCAATCCTGTTGGTAGGCGTTGTAAATTAGCATATTGAACAATAGGGCTTCTGTTACAAGTAATTTTTAAATCAAAATATTGTGAATCTCTTTCACTTTCAGATACAAAACAAGTTAAAGTTTCGGTTAAGTGTGGCAAGAGGGATATTTTATGGCAACATACAAAAAAATTTATATTTTTCTCTTTACAAAATTTTATATAAAAAGCCGTTGCCCAGTTTAGGCTCATTAACATATCCCCCATACCACCTTCTATGGTTAAACAAATGCGTATAGGCCCGGACAGAGGTTTGTTTTTCTGTTTTTTACTAATAGCAGATAACAAACAAGCCCACATCATATGCGTTGCAATTTTATTTACAGAATTATATTTATGTGTATATCGGTTTAAACGTGCCTGTAAATAATCTACACCCAATTTGATATTTAATTTCTGTTGGCGTAATTCCACTTCTTTTGTATTACATTTTTGTTCAAATTTTTTGGACTCTTCCAAGAGTTCTAAATCCGTCTTTTTACGGGCAGATTTTTCGTGTAAAGCGGCTTGATGAAAAACAGAATATTCCCGCAAACATTCCTTCCACAAACGCGGCGAAAACGACAAAATAAAACGCAGCCAATGTGCCAAACAAAGCGACGTATCGTGTACATTTTTCCACACAAACCAAGTGCGGTTGCGCTTGGATAAAAACTGCGTAAATTTGTTCTTTTTACTGTTAATCGTGCCTCCGCATTTGTGGCGGGGCTTGGTATCAGGTGCATAAATCACTTTCCAACCGCGTTTTAACCCGCGATAAACCAAGTCTGTTTCTTCCAACATATACGGGTCCAAATTTTCGTCAAAACCACCTAACAAATCAAAATAACTCCGCTGGCAAAAGAAATATGCTCCCTGCACACCCCACGAAGGATATTCCACCATTTCCGGCAAAAATTCATTATAAATATTGTGCGTAAAGCGGGGAAACCCCTTTTTCCAACCCAATAATTTTACGCCGTCCAACTGTTCCCACGCGCCGGCTTTTTTAGGATAAGCACAATAACCGGCGCACGCTACGCAAAACACATCCGGACGTAAATATTTTTGGGCCGTATTGAAAAAATCTTCGTCAACAAAAACATCATTATCCAAAAAACACAGCCACTCCCCCTGCGAGTCGCTTACCCCCAAATTGCGCGCTGACGAAGCACCGTGTTTGGGGTTTTCTAAAAATTTCACTTGCGGGAAAAGTACAGGAGCCTCTTGCATAGAACCGTCCGCAGAATCCCCCACCACTACGGTAACGCTGACAGGAACGGTAGATTTTTTGGCAGCAGCCAATACGGTAGGCAAACACTCTTTCATATGGTGCAACCCATTTTTAGACGGAATAACGACGGCGATTTTCATAACAAGTTCCTCCACAAAACAGGGAAAAGGGGCCCTGACTCTTGGCGGAGATGTGCATAAGCCCCTTTCCCGTTCATACGTATGTGCTGTAACGTATGAAAGCGAACGGAACCTATGAAAAATGAAGCAGTAACAAAGCGGAAAAAGCGAAGGAAGGCTTAAAAAAAACGGCTGGTTAGGACAAGTCTGAGAGAAGTCTTGCCAATAAACAGCCGTGGTCTCGCCCATATAAATATGTGCGAAACACTCGGCAGAAGACAAGAGGCTCATGACTTCCCCTCATCTTCTGCCTAAACTAACTGTTTTTTGGACTCTCTCAGAACTTTGGATTTTCCAAAGCCTTCCTATTCTTCAATAGGATTCCAAAAACATTAAATTGTCGGTGCAAGGTTGCCCTTGCGCACTGCGTTTATTATAGCATATTTATTTTATTGTTCATTTTGAATTTGTTTCAGAATCTACCTTTTTTCCAAAGCCTGGCAGGCCGCCAAAACACGCGGCAGCCCCGCCGCGCCTTGCGGACCGAACAACTATCGTATGCTATCACTACTCCTTAAAATACAAGGGGCGCAAGGAGTTTGCCACCGCCAATAAACATACGCCGACATCGGCAAAAACGGCACTCCACATATTAGCCAGCCCCGCCGCACCCAAAGCCAACACTCCGGCTTTAATCACTAGCGCAAAGACAATATTCTGCTTAATTACACGCAGGGTTTTGCGGGAAATTTTAATTGCCGAAACAATCTTTTTTACCTCATCGGTCATCAGCACCACGTCGGCGGCTTCTATGGCGGCATCAGAGCCAAGCGCCCCCATTGCTATTCCCAAATCGGCACGCGCCAAAACAGGCGCATCATTAATACCGTCGCCCACAAAGGCCGTGGCAAGCCCATTAGGCGTGCCTGATATTAATTTTTCCAAAATTTCCACCTTGCCTGCTGGCAACAGACCTGCGTAAACGTGCTTTATATGTAGTTCGTAGGCGGTTTTTTCGGCAGCGGAGATACTGTCTCCGCTCAACATCACCACTTGGTGAACAAGCCCGTTTTGCAAGGTTTTTAAGGCTTCCTCAGTGCCGGGCTTTACCTTATCGCCCAGTTCTATACGCCCTTTAAAAAAGCCATTTTCCGCCACATATACGCACGTTCCGCGCCCGGTCTGTACGTCCGCCACGTTATAGCGCGCCATTAAACGTTCGTTTCCTGCTAAAATTTGTGTGTTTTTCATAGAGGCGCAAATCCCCTCGCCGGGTATCTCTTGCACCGTTTCCGGGGTTTGCGGCTTTATTTCAGCCTCTTTTAAAATGGCTTTGGCTACCGGGTGGTTGGAATAATGCTCAGCGGCAGCCGCCAATTTGAGCAATTCCTTTTCCGTTGTGTTTCCAGCGGGAAAAAGGCCTGTAACCGCAAATACCCCTTGCGTGAGCGTGCCCGTTTTGTCAAAGGCCAACGTATAAAGACGCGATAATTGTTCCAAGTACGAACTGCCCTTAATCAGCACCCCATTTCTGGCCGCACCCCCAATACCGCCAAAAAAACCGAGCGGCACGGAAATAACAAGTGCGCACGGACAGGAAATTACCAAGAAAATAAGTGCGCGGTAAAACCACGTTTTAAACGAAGCATCTGCCAAAATAACCGGTGGCAGAACGGCTACCGCCGCAGCCGCAAACACCACCGCAGGCGTGTAAATACGGGCAAAGCGCGTGATGAATTTTTCGGCAGACGATTTTTTGCTGGCGGCATTTTCGGCTAGTTCCAAAATCTTGGCAACTGCGGAATTTTCATAAGTCTTTTCCACCTTTACGCGAAGCGTGCCGTCCACGCTGATTACCCCCGCCAACACCTGCTGCCCCGCTTGGGCGGTTACCGGGCGGGATTCCCCCGTCAAGGCGGAGGTATCCAAATGGCCGCTTCCGCTTTCAATCACCCCGTCTAACGGCACACGCTCCCCCGGCAAAACGAGTACCACCTCACCCGGCTTAACTGTTTGCGGGGCGACCTTTTCCTCTTTGCCAAACTTTATTAAGCGGGCGAAATCGGGCCGTAAATCCATTAAACGAACAATACTCCGGCGCGATTTACCCGCCGCATATTCCTGCAACAATTCCCCCACCTGGTAAAACAGCATTACAGCCACCGCTTCGGGAAATTCCCCAATGCACCACGCCCCCAAAGTGGCCACCGCCATAAGGGAATTTTCGTCAAACCATTGGCCCGCTTTTACATTGGAATAGCAAGCCTGCCATACCTCAATCCCGCTGATAAAATAAGCCGCCAAATAAAAGGGCAGTTTAATAGCAAGCGGAACAGGTAAGAAAAAACCCAAGGAAAACAACCCCGCCGCTAAGGCTAATTTTTTCCACTCGCCGCGTGGTTCACCTTCCTTCCCTTGGGCACACGAGCAGGCGTGGCAAGCGGTACAAGCACATTCGTGATGATGACTCATAACCCCTCCTGTATGTGTTCTAACCCTTGGTTAAAAATGCGTTTGACGTGTTCATCCGCCAATGAATAAAAAACCGTTTTTCCCGAGCGGCGGCTTTTGACAAGTTTGTTTTGCTTTAAAAAGCGCAACTGGTGCGAAATGGCGGAGTGCGTCATCCCCAATTCGTCCGCAATATGCTGTACGCATTGTTCACAATTAAAAAGAGCGCACAAAATGCGCAGGCGCGTGCTGTCGCCAAACACTTTAAACAGGTCAGCCAAATCATAGAGTGTATCGTCGGGCAGTTGCAAGGATGGTTTGCAAATGTGTGGTGGGGTTTTCTTCATAATTAAGTCCTATTATACTGATATATGAACATATGTTCACATATTAGTATAATTAATTTTCTTTTGTTTGTAAAGGTTCTGCTTGAAGAACGCGCCAAAATTGATATACTATGTGTGTAAACTTTTTTAAGGAGATAATATGAACAACAAGGGCTTTACTTTAATTGAACTCTTGGTCGTGGTGCTGATTATCGGCATTTTATCGGCCATTGCCTTGCCGCAATACGAAACCGCCGTGGAAAAGGCTCGCTTAACGGAAGGGCTTATTAACGCCAAGGCGATTGTGGATGCAATCCAACGCCACCAGCAGGCAAACCCTGAGGATGATGTATGTACCCAAAGCCAAATTGCTGATGTTACTTTAAAGGGCGGAAAATGGACAAATAATAGTGGCAATTATAGTTGTTATTATTACACAACCAAATATTTTGTTTACGAATTAACTAATGATAACTGGGTGGATGTTTGGAGAACGGATGACGGGAATCCTGATAACTACATTTACAACTTTTGGTACGGCCCTGATAATACAACTGACAAAAACTGTTCGGTTGGCGACGAGGATGAAGAATTAGGGAGACAAATGTGTAAATTTATCCAAGGGATGTAATCGGGCCTAATATAAAACACACCCCGGGGAATTTTCGCTCTGGGGTGTTTTTTTATGTGTTAGATGTTGGTATAGGATTACTTGTCTTATCCCTTGTCGTTGCCGTCATCCCCGAGAATTTAGTCGGGGATCTGTTTTTATTAAAAAAACGACAGATTTCCGACTACAAGACTCGGAAATGACAATAAAACAAAAGAACATTTTGTGTCGTTGTGTATTTATAAAAATAAAGGTCATACTGGAAGGTTTCTGTCCAGTATCTATGCCTTATTTTAACAACAACAGAGTCTGGAACGCTCCGCGCCGGCCGACTTTTCAGGATGCCCCCTGCTTTTATAACTACAAACTCTTTAACCGCTCCGCTATGGTCTGCGCCGCCGTTAAGGGATTAGGCAGGGCCAACTTATCATACCCGGCACGCATAGCGGCCAGTTTTGCGCCCACTTGGCCTTGGGTCAGCCCCTTAAATACACTAGATAAGCGCGTTGGCAACTGTTCATCGTCCAACACGATTTGCGCGCACCCCGCCTCAGCAAAAATTTTAGCATTGTAGTATTGGTGGTTTGCCGCCGCGTGCGGAAACGGCACCAAAATTGCGGGTAACTTACAGCACACCAGTTCAGCCAGCGTGCTTGCACCGCTCCGGCAAATAATCAAATCAACCGCTTTCATCAGCGCGTAAATTTCGTGCGAATAAGGCAATACGGCGGCATTGGATAACCCGGCATACAAGCCATGCACGCTTTCAAACCACCGCTCTCCCGTGATGTGAATAAATTGC
The DNA here is from genome assembly GCA_900541355.1 of Candidatus Avelusimicrobium fimicolum. Classification (GTDB taxonomy): domain Bacteria; phylum Elusimicrobiota; class Elusimicrobia; order Elusimicrobiales; family Elusimicrobiaceae; genus Avelusimicrobium; species Avelusimicrobium fimicola. Next base: position 7,874 of record UQJU01000001.1, read on the forward strand.
CAGTTGGAAAAAACCTTGGCACAAGCAACCACCGCATTGTTTAAATCTTTGGCTCCTTGGCTTCCGCCCACCACTAGAACGGTTGGCTTTGCAGGGTCCAGTTTTAGTGCCTGTAATTGCGTGGCACGGTTCGCGGGCAAACCAAACTCAGCCCGCACCGGAGTGCTTGTCAAAACGCCGTTTTTCACTTTCTCCGTCGTCGACAAGCCCAACATAAACAGGTCTGCAAATTTTCCGCACACCTTGTTTGCCAGGCCCAAACAGGCGTTGGAATCGTGCACGGCCGTTTTTACGCCCATAAAATGCGCCATAAAAATAAGCGGGAAAGAAATATATCCACCCGTACCGATAGCCACCTCCGGCCGAAAAACCCGCAATATTTGGCGTGTTTGGAGCAAGGATTTTACCAATTTACACACAAATTTAACGTGCCGCACGGGGTTAACAGAGCGAGGGAAACCCATAAAATCAATTTCTTTATAGGAAAGTCCGTGCGCAGATAACACCTTGGCGGCGGGGTCGTCTTTACGGACGACAAAAAGCACCTCGCACCCTTGGCGTTTAAATTCTTCGCCAAGAGCAAAACCGGGGTAAAAATGTCCGCCGGTGCCGCCGGAAGCAATCAAAAAGCGTTTGTTCATATTATTTTTTCCTGTTTTTAAAATGCGTGATGTCCTCGCGCAGATTATTCTGCGTATTATCCACCGCCGCCAAATTAAGGATAATGCCAATCATCACCAGCGTCATAATCACAGACGAACCACCGTAGGAAAAAAACGGCAAGGCAATACCCTTTGTAGGCACTAAACCAATGGCCATAGCCATATTAAAAAATGCCTGCATACAAATTGTAATCGTCAGGCCAAAGATAGTCAAACTGCGAAAATGCGTTTTTGCCACGCGGGCCAACTGCACCCCGTGGACAAGCAGCCAACAAAAGAGACTAATAATAATCGCCCCGCCAAAAAGGCCCACTTCCTCGCACATAATGGAAAAGATAAAGTCCGTATGGGCGGCGGGCAAATATTCCAGTTTCAGTTCACTGTTGCCTAGCCCCTTTCCAAACCACCCGCCGGACCCTACCGCCAGAAACGATTGCACCAACTGGTAGCCCGTAGTGCCCTCGGTGGCGAACGGGTTTAAAAAGGAAAGCATACGGTCACGCCTGTACCCCACCCCAAACAGCAAGTGGTACAACACCGGCAACAATAATACCCCCGGTACGCACAAGTGCAAAAAGCGCGCACCCGCCATTAAGAGCATAAAGGCAAATACCGCCCCCATCAGCATAGGCGTACCCAAGTCCTTTTCCGCCAAAATAAGCACTAATGTAATCCCCGCCACTATCATAGGATTAATAAGCAGTTTCCAATTTTTGGCTAACCTTCCGGCCACTTTATCCAAATAGTCGGCAATATAAATAACCAAAGTTACTTTGGCGATTTCGGAGGGCTGCAATTTAAAAAAACCGAAGTCAATCCAACGGTGCACATTGGCCTGCTGACGGGTAAAAAGCACGATAACAAGTAACACCCAAGTAAAGAATAGCAAGTTAATCGGCTTAAAAATTTTAATGCGTATCAGGCGGTCAAACGTCTGCGATAGAAACAACGCCGCCAACACACCTAAGAAATCAAACAGCAATTGGCGTTTAAAAAAGAGCGTAGAGTCAAACGCACTAGACGAATAAGTAAAAATCAGCCCAAAAAGCACGAACGCAAAGGCAATGAAGGCTATGTATATATCTAATTTGAGCGGGCTCCACCCGTCCTGCCGTGCACCGGCAAAGCCCCGCACGGCCCGGGGAGCAGGCCGCCGTGTAAAGGTATTGCGCCGCTGGGGCGCTTTGTTAAATAGTTTCATAAGCGTTAACGGATTTTAAGCGAGGCTAAGGCCAAAAGCATCAGCATTGCGCCCACAATCCAAAAGCGCACGATTACCTTCGGCTCCGGCACACCCATTAATTCAAAATGGTGGTGAATCGGCGCCATTTTAAAAAGCCGCTTGCCGTGCGTTAATTTAAAGTATCCCATTTGGAGCATAACGGATACGGTTTCCAACACAAAAATACCGCCTGCAATCGGGAGCAAAAGTTCTTGCTTTACGCACAGGGCTGCCGTGCCGATTACCCCGCCCAAAAAGAGGGAACTCGTATCGCCCATAAACACCTGCGCAGGGTACGAATTGAACCACAAAAACCCCATACAAGCCCCGATGAGCGCGCCCATAAACACAGTGATTTCCCCCGCCCCAGGCACATAAATAATCTTTAAGTAGTCCGCAAAGTGGAAGTTACCCGCCAAGTATGCCACAATCCCGTAAGTAGCCGCCGTAAATACCATACAGCCGCTTGCAAGCCCATCCAAGCCGTCGGTTAAGTTCGTAGCGTTAGACGAGCCGACAATCACCAGCATTGCAAACGCAAAATAAAATACCGACAGGTCAATAAACATTTTGCTCATATACGGAATAATAAGCGCAGTGGAATATTCCCCATTGGGCGGATTTAAGGCCAAATATCCTACCACCACTACCGCCGTAAATAACTGGATTGCCAGTTTAATAGAAGACTTCATCCCCTCCGGGTTCTTTTTTACAAGTTTGGTATAATCGTCCATTACACCGGCAATACCAAGCGTAACGGTGGTAAAAATAAGCAACCAAATATAATTGCTGTCTAGCCGCGCCCACAAAAGTACGCTAACGATTAAACTGACGAAAATCAGCAAACCGCCCATTGTCGGCGTGCCGTTTTTAGATAAGTGGGAAGCGGGACCGTATTGGCGTTCAATTTGCTGAATTTTATAGGAACGAAGTTTCGTTACCACCTTGGGACCAATTAAAAGGGTCAGCAAAAAAGACGTAAATATTGCCGCTCCGGTACGGAACGTAATATAATTAAAAATATTTAAAAAACTGAAATTATCAGTAAATTGCGACAAATAATAAAGCACAGTTTAAATCTCCTTTAAAATATTTTCAAAATTCATAGAGCGGGAAGCCTTTACCAAACAGGTCCCCCCCTTAGAAAGCACCTTTTTTAACTCCCCCGTCCACCCTTGGGGTGCTTGGGCATAAAATACTTTTACACCCGGCGCAGTTTGCAACTTCTCGTAGGCATATTTCATTTCCGGCCCTGCCAAAAAGCAATAATTGATATGGTTATCCAGCACCTCTCTCGCCACCAAACGGTGGTATTCCTTGGAGGTTTCGCCCAGTTCCTTCATATCGCCCAACACCGCTACGCGCGGCTCGGCAGAAGCGCGGCCCAAAATTTCCAAGGCGTTCTTCATACTGGCCGGGTTGGCATTGTAGCAATCTAAGATAAACTCCACCCCGTTTTTATGCAAATGCTCCATACGCATTGGCATCGGCGTAAAAGAAAGAAGCCCTTTTTTTACATTATCCATATACAGGCCTAATGCAATAGCCGCCGCCGCGGCCGCCGCCGCATTTAACTTATCGTGCCGGGGCAAGTTTAAATCCAACACATAGGCTTCGCCTTTATAGGTAAATGAAAATTTTTCGGTATCCAAAATCTGCAAGTCCGCCCCCGGATGAAAGCCAAAAGACAAACTTTTGCCCTTAAATTCGGTTTTCAGGCGGGATAAATATTCATCATCAGCGTTATACACCAAGGTCCCGCCAAAATTTAAACATTGGGCAATTTCGGTTTTAGTTTTATAAATGGTTTCCAAATCGTGGAAAAATTCCAGGTGCGACGGCCCCACATTGGTAATTACCGCCACATCCGGCACCGCCAAAGAGGCCGTTTCCAAAATATCTCCGGGATGGGAAGCCCCCAACTCAAATATGCCGTATTTGTGTTTGGGCTGAATTTCCAATAAAGAAAAGGGTACGCCGAACTGGTTATTAAAATTGCCCATATTGGCGGCGGTTTCGCCAGCGGTTTCGCAGATGGCGCGGAGCATTTGTTTGGTGGTGCTTTTTCCGTTAGAGCCAGTAATGGCGGCCACCTTTAAGGTGCTGTTTAAGCGGTGGTATTTGGCCAGTGCTTGCAAGGCTTTTAAAGAATCTTCCACCAGTAAAAATGACGCCTTGGCCTTTTGCGGAACCTCAAAGCCTTTTTCCGCCAAGATGACAGCCGCCCCTTTGCTTAGCACATCGGGGATAAATTTGCGTGCATCGTGTTTTTGGCCTTTTAAGGCAATAAAAGCATCTCCCGGAGCCACTACGCGCGAATCGGTTACAAAAGAGGTTACAACTGTATCCGGTGCAGACGAAATCAGTTCCGCTCCGGTAATTTCCGCAATTTTGCGGACAGATAAATTAAGTTTCATACGGTCTCCTTAAATCAAATTTTTGCGCCCGGTTCAAAATCCAACTGGTCGGGAGCGATGCCCTTTAAGGCTAATAACCGCTCGGCAATTTCTTTAAATGCCGGTGCGGCGGCGGTACCGCCAAAGGTATATTTGGCGGGATTATCCAAAACCACTAAAATCGTAAATTGCGGGTCGCTGGCCGGGACAAAGCCGCAGAACGAAGCAATATGGCTGCGTTTGGCATAGCCCCCCTCTTTGCTCAACTTTTCAGCCGTACCCGTTTTTCCGGCTACATTATAGCCCGTAATACGCGCACGCTTGCCGGAACCCGCTTCCACCACACTTTCCAATACCTTGGTCATTGTATGGGCGGTTTCCTCGCGCAAAACACGGCGGATTTTTACAGGCTTGGAAAGTTTTTCCACCTTGCCGCCTGCGTATTCTATACGGTCAATCAGGTGCGGCTGCATTAACACCCCGCCATTGGCTATGGTGGAATAAGCATTAATCAACTGGATAGGCGTAACGGCCACCCCATAGCCGTACCCTTTGGTGGCGGTATCCACTTTGGTCCACTTGTTGTACGGAAGCACATTGCCTTTGGATTCGCCATTAAAGTTGATATCCGTCTTCGTGCCGAAACCGAAGGCTTTTATATAATAAAAAAGATTTTTGGCCCCTAACTCTACGGCTATTTTCCCGGCCCCGATGTTGGAAGAAAGTTGCATAATTTCGGGGATAGAAAGGAAATCTTTTTTGTGCTGGTTGTCCCGCACAACTACCCCGCGGGCAATCTCCCACCGGCGGCCTTCCATATCAATACTGTCCGTAACGCTCACGACCCCTGCATCTAATGCGGAGGAAACAGCAATCGCTTTAAAAGTAGAGCCCGGTTCGTAAGTGAACTGGAACGCTAATGATTGGCCGTCTTTTATCGGGTAGGAAGCGGCTGCTAAAATTTTACCCGTTTTAGGCTCCTGCACAAGAGCCACTCCGTGCTCAGCCCCCACTGAATCCACCGCTCGTTTGAGGGCTGTTTCGGCATAGAACTGGGCGACTTCATCAATCGTCAAATACACATTGGCTACGGAAAGTTCCTCTTTTAATTTTCTGTCGTAAATGATTTCACCTCGGCGGGCACGCTTAGCGCGCCTTTTGCTGATGTCTTGGCTGAGTTCGCTGTTAAACATCTTTTCCACGCCGGAAAGACCAAGGTTTTTAGAGTTAGCCGCCCCCACAATATCTAGCACGCTTTGCCCGTATGGGTGAATACGCTCGTATTCCGGCGTAAGTTCCAGCCCTTGCCCCAACGGAGTGCGCAAAATTTGGGAAATTTTAATGTAATTATCCGGTTTAATCTTTTTAGCCACAAAGAAAAAGTTGGAAGCGCGGTTCCACTTTTCCAAAATACGGCTTTTGGGAATACCCAAAGTTTCAGACAAAAAAGCCACTGTTTTATTTTTGTCCTTTACATAGCGTTTATTCACACCGCAGGAGTGCGTGCGGACCGATTCGGCCAGTTCCCGGCCGTTTACGTCTAATATTTTTCCGCGTAGGCGGTCCTCGGCCAGATAGTTATAAATAGCGCGCTCGGCCTTGGAGGAAAATTCGTCGTGCTGAAAGGTTTGCATATAAAAAAGTTTGCAAAAAATCAGCAACGGAGCAATTAAAATAACCTTTACGGCAATCTTCATCCGGTTTTTAACATTAAATACATCCGGGGACGAAAGGGGTCTTTTTAACATAGTTATTTCGGGTCCAAAATAATAATTTCGTGCGGCTTTGCGGGAACAAGGCCCAACTTGTCCTGCGCAAAAGCGGTAACGTGCTGCGGGCCGGACAGACGGGAAATTTCCAACTCCAAATACTGGTTGCGGGCTTCTTTAATTTCCACCTCGTTTTGCAACTGGCTGATAGCACGGCCCGAGCGGTTGATTTCAATGCGCATCGCCACCACCATAAAACCAAACAAACATAAAACAAATAATAAAACAAAATATTTCATTTTTTCACTCTTTCAATCACACGCAATTTAGCACTACGGGAGCGGCGGTTTTGGTGGACTTCTTCATATTCCGGGGCCAAGGCGTGCTTGGTAACCAGTTTCCACCCGCCGCTTTGCGCCAAGGCTTTAAAATGGGTTTTAACCAAACGGTCCTCTAACGAGTGGAAGGTTAAAATAGCCGCCCGTCCGCCCTGTTTGATAATATCCGCCAAAGAAGTAAGCAACTGCTCTACCGATTCCAATTCCCGGTTACAGGCAATACGCAAGGCCTGAAAGGTTTGTGTGGCCGGATGCGTTTTTCCGCGCTTGGGGCCGTACACCGTTTCCACCACCGCTTTTAAGCGTTCGGTTGTTTCTATGGGGGCTTCTTTGCGGGCGCGCATAATAGCCAAGGCAATTTTAGTAGCATTACGTTCCTCGCCGTATTGGGTCAAAACGCGCTCTAATTCCGCCATTGGCCAAGTGTTTACAATCACGGCCGCGCTTAACGGATTTTGTTTGTCAAAGCGCATATCCAAAGGGCCGTCCCGCAACAGGCTAAATCCCCGGGCCGGGTTATCTAATTGGTAGGAACTTAATCCCAAATCAAACAAGGCCCCGTCCGCGCCCTCCAACCCCAGTTCTTTAAGTACCGCAGGAGATTCGGTATAACTTTTATGAAACACGCTTAAACGAGGGTCATTTACGCGCTCTTGGGCCATTTTTAAGGCTTCTTCATCTTTATCAAACCCCAATACGCGCGCACGCGCGCCCAAGTGGTTTAAAAAATATTTGGTATGCCCGCCAAGGCCCAAAGTACCGTCAATATAAGTACCTTCAAAATTGGTAAGCAAATAATCCGCTATCTGCGGTGCCATAATGGGAATATGTGTCCAAATCTGTTCTGTCATAAAACGCTCCTAATACTTCATCACGGGCACCATTTGCAACTTGTTAATTTTGGTCTGCTGCGGAGCCTTTTTAGGCTGTGGTTTGGGGGCCGGTTTCGGCGCGGTCTGCGGCTGTTTGGCAGGTTCCGGCTTTTTAACAGCCGGTTTCTGCGGTTCGGGCTTGGGCGAAACCAGTTTTCCCGCCTGATAAGCCTTTTGCAAATCGTGCAGCCATACATTTTCCAAGACACTTACCTTATTAAAAGGCATACCAAACGCACGGTATAACGCCTGGTGCAAGGGTGTTTTGGCCTTTATTTCCGTGCTTAATTTATAAAATTCGTCCCGCGTGCGGGAATTTAACAAATAATCCACTAAACTATATGCTTGCGTGTACCACAGTTCCGCTTTATCATTGGGAAAATTACTTATATCCTCGGTTTGTGTCATTTCTTCCAACGGGATATAAGTTCCCTGCACAATGCGCAAAAGACTTCTGTCCACCCAACTGGGCTTTTGCTTGGTGGCATAAATCTGCATATAGACCGCCATCCCTTCGGAAAGCCAGAGGGGTGATATCGTCGGCAAAAAGTAGCCGTCAAAATATAAATGTGTCAGTTCGTGCACAGAAAGCGGATAAAAACTGTTCCCCTCTATTACATACATTGTATCGGCGCGCAAGTCGGAAGAAGCACCTGACCACGCCGGACGCTTGGTAAAGCCCATATAACTGTCCTTTTCGCCAAACAGCATAACCAAAATTTTATTGGGTTTTATAACCAATGTAAAAGGAGTTAAATCCAACATCAAATTACCGTGAATCGTATCCAGCACCGTTTTGATATTTTCCGTAACGGGATTTTTTTCGCGATAAATCAAATAGTTAAAGGTATCTGCCGTCAAAAAACCGGGCGGAGGCGGAGACCAACGCACCTTATGCGCAGAATCCGTCGGGCGGTAGGCCGGAACGGGTACCGCCTCCAAAGCGGCTCCTTCGCTCTTGGGCGCATTTAAGGCAACGTGCTCTAAGCCGGAAATCATTTCGTTAAACTTTTTTTCATCCTCGGGTGAATATTCCACCGCCGAGGCCGAAGCCGGAGGCGGCACCGAAATATCGGGACGGTTTTCCCGCGCGTGTCCGCGGTTGGGGTCCGCAGCGGGAGCCGGGGCTTTCTTTTCGGGTACGGGGAGCGGAACGGCATCCTCACGCGGTTTTTCCGAAAATAAAGCGTTTACCACATCCTTGGCCGTCAGCCCGAACGAACGCAATACGTGCGGTGTGCATAACAGGACCGCAAGTATCAACGCAAAACAGGCTAACTTTTTAAAGATATCCATTACATTTTTCCAAACAAAACCAAGTGTCTTTTTTTATTGTCGTCCGGCAAGTGATACCGCTCTACGCCCAGCAAAGTTCCTTGGTATTTTTCCGGGTGGCACATATCCGCCTGCGGGTGTTCGCCCTGATAGGCAATAAATACTCCCCCCGCTTTCAGCGCACCCAAACAAATTTCCAAAATATCGGGCAGTTGGCCCATAGCGCGCTCGGTTACAAAATCAAACGCAAACGCTGTTCCCTGCCCAAGACGCGCCTGTTTAACTTTGGTATTTTTGATACCCAGTTGCATAATTGCCCAGTTCATAAACGAGCAACGCTTTTCAATGCTTTCTACCAGCGTTACCTGAACGTGCGGCAAAGCAAGTGCCGTTGTAATACCGATATATCCCGCCCCGGCGCCAACGTCGGCCACCTGCGGGCAAACCATTTTTTTAGCGTGTATAAAGCCGTTTATCTTGGCTGCCGCGGTTAAACCGTCGCAAATATGGCGGGTGATGACTTCGTTCAAATCCGCCGCGCTTGTTAAGTTTAAAAAGTCCTTTTTATTCCACACCAAGTTGGCATAGGATAACATTTGCTCCGCCTGTTTCTGCGAGAGCGGCAAATTAAGCGTTGCGGCGAAATCAGTCAGCGTTTTGAGCATTTTTAAGTCTCCGGTATCGTTCAATATGTACCGCCAGTAATTGCAAATCTGCCGGGGTTACACCCGGGATACGCCCGGCCTGCCCCAAGGTTTGCGGTTTTACCTCACGCAGTTTTTGGGCACTTTCAAACAAAATGCCGCGCACGGAGGAGGTGTCAAACCCCTCCGGAATTTTTATATTGTCCATTTCCGCCAATTTTTCGGCATCTTTTTTATTGCGTTCGTAATAACCGGCATATTTATTATGAATATCGGCGTGCGCACGGGCTTTTTCCAACGTCCACGGGAACAAATCTTCGTCGGTTTCGGCCGGTTGTGCGCCCGGATGTTCAATTAATGTTTCGCACAGCGCGCGGTATTTTTCAAACGGCACTTTATATTTTTCTTCCAATAATCCCATTTTAAAGGCGTGGGGCATCAGGCGCAAGTCCGCGTTATCGTTACGCAGTAAAATCCTGTATTCGGCGCGCGACGTAAACATACGGTAAGGCTCGTTTACACCCTTATTTACCAAATCGTCAATCAGCACGCCGATATAGGCTTCGTCCCGGCGCAGTACAAAAGGCTCTTTACCCAAGGTTTTTAATGCCGCATTGATACCCGCTATAAGCCCCTGTCCGCTGGCTTCCTCGTAGCCGGTGGTGCCGTTAATCTGCCCGCCTAAAAACAAGTTGGGCACGAGTTTGCTTTCCAACGACGGAAACAAATCGCGCGGGTCGGAAAAGTCGTATTCCACCGCATAACCGGGGCGCGTGATAGAGGCCTTTTCCATACCGGGTACAGATTTTATCAGCGCGCGTTGGACGTCCTCCGGCATACTGGTAGAAAAGCCCTGAATATAATATTCTTCCGTGTGAAAGCCCTCCGGCTCCAAAAACAGCGGGTGGCTGGTAACGTCCGGAAATTTTTTAATTTTATCCTCTACCGACGGACAATAGCGCGGCCCCATCCCGTGAATATTTCCGCTATACATAGCAGAGCGTTGGAAGTTATTACGCAGAATTTTATCCGTTTCCAAGGTCGTTCTGGTAATGTGGCAACTCAAAAACCGGCGCTGCTGTTGGGCTTTTACGTCCGTAAAATGGGAAATAGGCTGCAACGGATTATCAGAGGGCTGCAAGCGGAATTTAGAATAATCTAAACCGCGTGCGTTAATACGCATAGGCGTACCCGTTTTAAAACGCAGCATATGCAGGTGTAATTCTTCGCGCAAATTTTTAGCCAATCCGTCAGACGGCATATCGTTGTAGCGTCCGCCCTTAAACATTTCGGTACCAATATGTATGGTTCCCGCCAAAAAAGTTCCGGTAGTCAGCACGACGGTCTTGGTATGGTAAAAAGTGTTGCGCAAGGTCAGCACGCCGTTTACACCATTATCCGAGGTGGAAATTTTGACGGCTTCGTCCTGCATAATATCCAAGTTGGGCTGTAATTCCAAAAAGTGCTTAAAGGTGAACTGGTAAATTTTCTTATCGCACTGTACGCGCGGTGAGTGAACCGCCGGGCCTTTGCCGGTGTTAAGCATATGGTAATGCAAGGCCGCACAGTCCGTTACGCGGCCCATAGCCCCGCCCAAGGCGTCAATTTCGCGCACGATTTGGCCCTTAGCAATACCGCCGATAGACGGATTGCAGGACATTTGGGCAACGGTATCCAAACTTTGCGTAAGCAGGAGCGTTTTAGCCCCCAATTTGGCGGAGGCCAAGGCGGCTTCGCACCCGGCGTGTCCGCCCCCGACTACAATAACATCATACTTATCTTCGCAAACAAACATTTATTTCCCCATACAGAACTTGGAGAAAATAATTCCCAAAACATCATCAGGAGTTACCTCTCCAATCAAATCTTGTAAATAATTCAGCGCGCGGCGCAGGTGCTCGGCATAAATTTCCCCTCCGGCGTGCGCGGCCAGGCGGATTAAAGCACTTTCCAGTTCGGTTTGTGCGTTAATCAAGGCTTCGTAATGACGCAAGTTGGAAATCATCAGCCCATCTGCCGTTTGCGCCTCGTTGATATCGGCGGTAATAGCCAGTTTTAACGCATTTAATCCGTCTCCCGTTTTGCACGAAACCGGCAGCACCGTATAATTTCCGCACTCCGCCAACGGGCAAACAGGTTTTTGTACGGCATCTGTTTTATTAAGCACAATAAGGGTACGCTTTTGCTGTTGGCGGATATCTTGCCACAAATCTTTTTCTTCCGGAGTAAGGGGCCTGGAAGAATCCAGCACAAACAAAATTAAGTCTGCCCCCTGCATGGCTCTTAGGCTGCGCTTCATTCCTTCTTTTTCCGCCGGGTCCAGCGCGTGTTCGCGAATACCGGCAGTATCGGTTAAAATGATTTTTTGCCCGTTAATTTCCAGAGTTTCTTCCACCGTGTCGCGCGTGGTACCGCTGGCAGAAGAAACAATCGCCCGGTCAAACCCTACAAGAGCATTTAGCAAACTGGACTTACCGCTGTTGGGGGCGCCCACGATAGCGGTTTTGAGGCCGTCTTTAATATACTTCCCCACGGAAAAAGTGTCTGCCAACGCTTTAATATGCGCCAGAACGGCATTTATTTGTCCGGATACAAATTCGTCCGCAAGTGGGGTCATTTCCTCGTCCACGTCGTCCAAGCGGACCTCTATTTGCGCCAAAAGTTCGGAAAGTTTGGTTTTCATATCGTCCAAACGGGCGGATAGTTTTCCGTCCAAGGAGTCCATAGCCAGTTTATGCGCGTGTTTATTGCCCGAAGCAATCAAATCGCACAACCCCTGCGCTTCCACCAAATCCATTTTACCGTTTAAAAAAGCCCGCTGGGAAAATTCCCCCCGCCGCGCCATAGAAGCCCCGTTTTCACACAGCAGTTCCAAGAGCCTGCCCTTGATATAGGGAGATGCGTGGACGGCAAATTCCACCACGTCCTCGCCGGTGTAGGAGTGCGGGGCTTTAAAATACGTTACCAGTGCTTTATCCAGCACTTCGCCGCCGTCATAAAGCGTACAAAAAATTTGTTTGCGCGGCTCCGGCGCCGTTTGGCGGCGGGCAAGCGTTTGGAAAAGGGCAAGCGACCGGGGGCCGGACAGGCGGATTAACGCCACCGCTCCGCCCATACCGCTGGCTAATGCGCAGATAGTAGTTTGCATAGGTATATTTTATCAATTTTTCATACGCTTGCGGGGTGTTTTTTGTATTGGGAAAAACAATAATTTTTATACTTGCCAAAGCGCAGGCAAAAAACTATAATCTAAATATTCTTTTTCCGCAGAAAAAAACGGACGTTTCGGAGAGGTTTTTATATGAGTAAAAATATTTTAGTGCTTACGGGCAGCCCGCGCCAACTGGGCAATTCAGCGCTTCTGGCGGACGCTTTTATTCAAGGAGCCAAATTTGCGGGTCATACAGTAAAGGTGTTTGAAACGGCTTTCCACCCGGTACTGCCGTGCCACGCCTGCGACAAGTGTTGGTCTGCCAAAGAGCCGTGCGTGTTTAAAGATAATTTTGAAAAATTGGCCCCCTTGTTGGAAGAAGCCGATATGTTGGTATTTTGCACGCCTTTGTATTGGTTTACAATGAGCGCGCAATTAAAATCTGCCATAGACAAATTATATGCGTATATGAAAGACATTGCTCCGCGCAAACTGAAAATTAAAGAGTGCGTACTGTTAGCCGCCGCTGAGGGAAGCGAAAAAGACGGCGACTATGACGGCTTAAAAGCCACCTACCACAGCATAGCCAACTATTTAGGTTGGCAGGACCGCGGTATGGTGTTAGTGGGCGGTGTGGGAGAGCCGGGTGAAATTATCAAAACAGGCAAACTGAAAGAAGCCTTGGAATTTGGTAAAACGATGTAAAAGCAAGGACCACTTTAAACTACCCCGCTAAAATAAATTAGCGGGGTAGTTTTTACTTCCCTTGGCTGATAATAAACCAAGGGGAATCGTATAATTTTAAGCAATTAACTATTTGGCGGCATTTCCGGCAGATTTTTGTTTAAGTAAATTTAACAAGGCCGAACCCGCACCTGAATTTTGTCCTTGAATCGTCTGCGCGGTAGCGGCGGAGGGGTCCTTGCCTTTGGCTATACTCATAGAAGCCGCAGCCGCGGCTTTGGCTGCTTGTTCGGCTGATGACGGCATTAAGCCCGATTCGCCCCCGCTTAGTTGCGCTGCTTGCTGCGGTTTAGCCGCTTTAAAATCTTTGGCTTTCTTCGGCTGATAATCACTCATAGAGGTTTGGGCTTGTGCCATTGGCGCGGCGGTTTTTTTGCCTATATCCGCCCCCCCGGGTTTGGACACAGCCGTTTCTCCCCCGGTAGTCGGGCGGCTTGCAGAAACCTGCGTAGTTGGGCGGGACACCTCTACCGTTGTAGCCGGACGGCTGACGGACGGCATTGTAACCGGGTGGTTTGCCGCCGCCGAGGTTTCCGGCTTGGCAACCGTAACTGATGTGGTCGGCTTTTTTACTTGTACAGCGGTAGTGGGTTTAGCGGAAACGCTCCCCGTCGTCGGCCGCGATACCGACACCGTAGTTGTCGGGCGGGAAACGGAAACCCGCGTAACCGGGGCCGCCTGCAAAACAGTTGCGCTCAGCACCATATAACCAATAATAAGAAAACGGTTCATTTTATTCTCCTTGTTATATAGTATAAGTTCCGTTTGCCCATAGTCAAGGCGAAAATCCCCCGGCACAACCGGGGGATTTTTACTTAAACTAAAATCACCTGTTTATTTTTTGCCTGAACTTTGTCCGCCCATAAGGGCCGATAAGTCCGGCATTTGTCCGGAACTGGCCGCCTGCATAATAGCCGACATATCCGGCACCCCGGGGGTAGCCGCGCCGGCATCAGCACCTTTATTAGCGGAGCCTCCCCGGCTAGATGAAGCATTGGAATTGGCACTCCCCGCGCGGGAATTATTACCACGATTGCCCGCCTTTTTATCGTTCTTTCCCTCTGCCTGAGGTACGCCCGTTTGCGGGGCGGCAAGCCCAAAACTGTTCATCATTGCCTGCACTTGGCTGACGGCCGCCTGTGCCTGTTGGTCGCTATCCGCTTTTTTTTCGCCCTCTTTTGGGTCGGCCTTCTGATTTTTTCCTGCGTTTTTGTCCGCTTTACCAGCCTTACCGGAAGAAGGAGTTTGTGGAGCCGTATTGCCCGTTGTTGCAGGGGCGGCCTGCCCGGCGGCAGAAGAGTCCGTTTGCGCCGTTGGAGCAGACGGCTGAGTATTAGCGCTTTGCGTGCGTTGGCGGCGCGCGCCGTAACTGCTAAACGTGCGCGTAGCAGGAGCCGCCGTTTCTTCCGTCTGTTGGGAACCAAAACTCGCGCGGGAGGTTCCCCCCACCCGGTACATTTGGGCGGAAGCCGTAACGCTCAGCCCCAAAATAAAAAGTAAAAATCCGATTCTCATAAATGCCTCCTTTTTGGCTACTTTTTATAGTATATACTTACCCGCCAAACTGTCAAGAGTGAAAAGAGTTTCTTTTTTTGCTAAACTGTATGAAATGAATTTGCCTATTTACGACGTAATTATTATCGGTGCAGGTGCCAGCGGGCTAATGTGCGCGCGGGAGTGCGCCCGACGCGGGCAAAAAACCCTTTTACTGGAAAAAGATGCTCTTCCGGCCCGCAAAATTCTTGTCAGCGGAAACGGACGATGTAACCTGACTAATGCCAATGTTTCGCCTGAATATTACCACGCGGACCCGGTGTTAATTACGTCCGTCCTCAAACAGTTTTCCTTCCGGCAAGCACTTGATTATTTTCACCAGTTAGGCGTACTCACGCAAGAGGAAGCCCTGGGGCGCGTATTTCCGCAGACGGGAAAATCAACCGCCGTGGCGGAAGCCCTTAAACTGGCCGTGAAAGAGGCCGGGGCTGAACTTTTAACCGGGCAAGAGGTGCTGCGCGTAAAGCGCGGCAAAACTTTTTTAATTTCCACCAAGCAAGGCCAAAACTTTCAATCTAAAAAATTAGTCTTGGCGTGCGGTTCGTGCGCATACCCGCAAGTAACAGGCACTAATTTAGGCTATGAACTCGCTAAAAAACTAGGGCATACTATTATCCAGCCGCGCCCGGCATTGAGCGCCTTGTGTGTAAAGGAAACAGCCGTCGCCCGTCTAACAGGTATCCGCAGCCAAGTGGAACTTTCGGCCTGGCAGGATAAAAGCCTGTTGGCCCGGGCAGAGGGCGAAATCTTGTTTACGAATTACGGTGTAAACGGCCCGGCGGTGCTAAATATCAGTTCCGCGGTCTCGCGCGCACTCGCGCACGGAAATGTGCCGCTGACGATTAATTTCTTTGCGCAAATAAAGGAACCTAAAAAATTTTTAGAGGAAAGATTGAAACAATTTTTCCACCGAAAACCCAAGGACTTTTTTGCCGGGATTTTACACGAAAGTATTGCTAACTTACTGATTGATTTTATAGGTCTTCGCAAAAATATCCCTATGCAGGAACAAACGCCAAACGGTTTACAACGTATCGGGGAAACCCTTACCGCGTGGCCGCTTACCGCCACCGGCGTACGCCCGTGGACCGAAGCAATGGCGGCAACAGGGGGTGTAAATACGAAAGAAATAAACTATAATACATTTGAGTCCCTCAAATGCCCGGGGCTGTTTATTACGGGAGAATTATTGGATGTGGACGGAAAAAGCGGCGGATTTAATTTACATTTTGCCTGGGCCTCGGGCTATATAGCGGCCAAAAATGTGTCGGAGGAGAAATAATCATATGGTAGATATCGTTAGAAAGACAACCAGTTTAAATGACCCCTTGCACGTCGGTTTTGTGCGCACTTATTATGTAAACGACAAAGAAGTTTATCAGGAAACTTTGGACAAAAACCTGGATATTGAAAAACACTCCGGCACAATGCCCGACGGAATTGTAAAGGAATTTTTTGAAAACGGAAAGGTTTATTTTGAGTGCGAATTTAAAAACGGACTGAGAAACGGCATCTGTAAAATTTATTTTGAAAACGGCAAAGTAAGCATTGAAAAATTTTACAAAGACGGTATGCTTGAAGGCAAAGCCCGTGTTTTCCACCCGACCGGCCGCCTTTATAAAGAACTGTCGTATGTGGACGACATTCAAGACGGCAAAGAAGTAAAATATTACCCCGACGGAAAAGTATTGGAAAGCGCCGAATATAAAAAGGGCTACTTAAACGGCGTGAGCAAGGTTTATACGCCCGACGGAGATTTGCGCTCCGAGTGTACCTATAAAAACGATAAAATCGTAGGTGATAAAATCATTTACCACCCCAACGGTACGATTGCGCTCATCTCCCCCCACAAGGACGGAAAACCCCACGGCGTAACCAAAAAATTTAATGAAACGGGCGCCCTTATTGAGGAGTGGTTCTTTGAGGACGGCGTTTTAACGCTAAAAAAGGCACATTAATCTTACTTATATCCGTACCAGAACCCCGGGATTTGCTTTTCCGGGGTTCGTTCTTTATAAATTCAAACGCGGCGCGTTTCTTTTTGCTACAATAATAATAGGGAAGGATTTTCCTTCAAAATTACGCTCCTATGAGAGCCCCAAACAAGGATTCTAAATCAAATGATTATATTGTTTTTAAACTGCGGCAGTTCTTCCGTGAAGTACAGTGTGTACGACTGGGACCAGAAGAAAAGCCTTTGCGCCGGCGCGGTAGAACGCATCGGCATTGACGGTTCCTTCATTTCCCAGGACCGCAACGGATACCCCTCCTTTGAATTAAAAAGAAATTGCAAAGACCACAAAGACGCTATCAACCTGGTAATTGAAACCTTAACCGATAAAGAACACGGCGTCATTGAAAACGTCAACGTCATCAGCGCAGTGGGCCACCGTATCGTGCACGGCGGTAAATTTGCTAAATCTGTTATCGTGGACGACAGTGTAGTCGCCGAACTTAAAAACATTTCCGACTTGGCTCCGCTGCACAACCCGGCACATATTATGGGTATTGAAGCGGCCCGCGCCCTTATGCCAAATGTTACGCACGTTTGCGTAATGGATACCGCTTTTCACCAGACAATGCCGGCTTCTTCTTATATGTATGCATTGCCGCGCAAATGGTACACCGATTATCAAATCCGCCGCTACGGCTTCCACGGTTCTTCCGTTTTATATACCTCCCGCCGCGCCGCCGTACTTTTGGGCAAAAATGTGGACGAAGTAAACACCATTGTCTGCCACATTGGCGCCGGGGCAAGCGTAACCGCCGTAAAGAACGGACAATGCTTAGATACCTCTATGGGCTTAACCCCGTTAGAAGGCCTTGTAATGGGCACGCGTTCGGGCGATATGGACCCTTCCATTTGCTTCCATATGATGAAGAAACTCAATATGAGCCCGGACGAAATGTACACCATTTTAAACAAAAAAAGCGGTATGTATGCCCTGACCGGGGACCGCTTTGCCGACCAGCGCGACGTGCGCAAAGGGGCCGCCAACGGCGACGAACTGTGCAAACTGGCCTTGGACGTGGAATCTTACCGCGTGAAAAAGTACATTGGCGCGTATATGGCTGCCTTGGGCCGTTTGGACAGCATTGTCTTTACCGCCGGTGTAGGCGAAAGAGCCACCAATATCCGCGAAATGATTTTAAAAGGTCTTGAAAACTTTGGTATTATCCTGGACGAGGAGCGCAACAACGCGGCAGATACCAACAAAGCCGAGTGCCGCATTTCAGCCGATAATTCGCCGGTAAAAATCTTTGTCATCCCGACAGATGAAGAAATCGTCGGCGTACAAGATATTGTCGCCCTCTTGGCCGGAACATACGACGTATATACCAAGTTCCGCTATATCTTCCAGGAGAAAGACTACCGCAACAAACTGCGCGACGCAGCCTTTATAGAAGAGGTCAAAAAACGCCCCTTCCTGTTAAAAGCAGCCGTTAATTTGCCCGAGCAGTTAAAGCAGGAGTTAAATAAGTAGTTTTTATGTGCGCCCGTTTGGTTATTCAAACGGGCGTTTTTTTAAAGAAAAAATGCTGTAAGATGTAACCCGCCTGGACGAAACAGGTTCGCACCGGGCCCGCAAGTTGCAAGATGAACGAAAAAAATTAATTGGAGCAAACTTATGTTCTTACCCAAAGAAGTGAAGTTTTTTGATTTGTTTGATAAGCAGGGCGAAAATATCGTCCGCGCGGCTGAGTTTTACAAAAAACTCGTGGATAGCGGCGACTTTACCCCCGAAAACATCCGCGAAATGCACGAAATTGAACACTATGGCGATGAACTCACCCACACCACCATTAACACCTTAAACGAAACCTTTATCACTCCGTTTGACCGCGAGGACATTTTGGCCTTGGCCAACCGTTTGGACGATATTGTAGATAGCATTTACCTGCTTGCAAACCGCTTTTATATGTATAAAATTACCCAACCGACCGAATACAGCAAAAAAATGGGCCATACCATCGCCCAAACGGCCAAGGCCTTGCAAAAGGCTCTTGCCTCCCTGCGCAGTAACAAAAATATGAAGGAAACCCTTATCCAATGCGTGGAAATCAACCGTTTGGAAAATGAGGGCGACGTTCTGCGTGATGAAGCCATTACCTATTTGTTTGAAAACGAAAAAGACCCCATTATGATTTTAAAACAAAAGGAACTCTACGAATTAGGCGAAACCGTAACCGACTTTTGCGAATATGCCGCCAATATGGTGGAATCCATTTTGGTTAAAAATAATTAACGGAGCCAGTTATGCTGTGGATATTATTCCTAATTATTTTGGCCTTATTCTTTGATTATTTAAACGGTTTCCACGATGCGGCCAATTCGGTGGCCACCGTGGTATCCACGCGCGTATTATCGCCAAAAGTGGCGGTCGCGTGGGCGGCATTTTTTAACTTTGTAGCCTTTTTGGTCTTCCACACCGGAGTCGCCAAAACTATCGGTGCAGGCATCGTGGATATTCACTTTGTGGATGCTAACCTGGTCTTTGGCGCATTAATGGGAGCCTGCGGGTGGAATATCCTTACCTGGTGGTGGGGATTGCCGTCCAGTTCTTCGCACGCATTAATTGGCGGGCTGATTGGGGCAGGCTTTGTAAAGGGTGGGGTAAATGCCTTGGTAGCCGGAGGGATTTTTAAAACGATTTTGTTTATCTTTTTATCCCCCCTTCTGGGTTTTTTACTCAGCATTATTATCGGCATATTAGTATTTAATATCTGCCGTCCGTTTAACCCCTACAAGGTGGACCATTTCTTCCGCAAAGGACAACTCTTTTCAGCAGCGGCCTACTCCTTAGGCCACGGCGGAAACGACGCGCAAAAGACTATGGGTATTATCAGTATGCTCCTTTTGGGCGGGCTTGCCGGGCAGGAAGCGGCCCCTGTCCGCGATTTTTTGCTCACACACGAAGAAATGCATCAAGTCGCACAAGGCGCGTTTATTGTGCCGCTTTCCGTAGTTCTTTTGTGCCACGGCTCTATTGCGTTAGGTACACTTTCCGGCGGGTGGAGAATTGTCAAAACAATGGGGCAAAAGATTACGCGTTTGCGCCCGGTGGACGGCTTTTGTGCCGAATCCGGCTCGGCCATTTCGCTGTTTATTGCTTCGTTGTTGGGGGTCCCCGTCAGCACCACACATACAATCACGGGTGCAATTGTGGGTGTCGGCTCCCTGCGCCGCCTGTCGTGCGTGCGCTGGGGTGTAGCCAACCGAATTGTGTGGGCGTGGTTTATCACTATTCCTGCCGCGGCTTTGATTTCTGCCGCTTGTTACCTGCTTAAAACGTGGCTTTTTAAGTAAGTAAATATTTGCAAAGAACCGCCTCGGGTTTATACATTTCCCGGGGCGGTTTTTTATGTATCCAAATTATTATCATACAACTAGGATGATTGGGAAATGGCAACCCGCAAAATTTTCAACTCCCCCGACGGAAATTTAACAAATTTTCACACGCACCCCAAACGCTCTCCCTCTACAAATTTGACATTGGTCCAAATTTGATAAAATGAAATAAAGGATTACCTATGCCCCGCAATATTTTAGCACTTGATTTCTATGGCTCAACCATTACCGCCGCCTTGGCCTCGCTGGACGACGACACCCGCACTTTGCGCATCCGCCACGTTTTGCGCCGGACTTGCCGCTCGTTTTCCGGTGCGTTCGTGCGCGATATGGCCGGTGCCGAAGAAGGCCTCAACAAAGTATTTGCGGAAATGAACGAATACATAAATGCCGATCCGTCCGTCGTAGTAGGCTTGCGCGGGAATTTCCTTTCCTTTAAAAGTTCCAGCGGATTCAAATCCATTGATACCCGCAACCGCATCATTGGAGACAGAGAAATTGACGAGGCGATCCGCAACTCCGTACCGATTAATTTAAGCGACACCTTAGAGGTAGTGGATATTCTTCCCCAGTCGTATATGATTGACGGAAACACAGGGATTCTAGATCCCAAGGGGATGGCCGGGTTCACCTTGGAAATCGGCACATTTTTATCCTACGCGCTTGTAACGCACTTAAATAATTTAAATAATGTTTTATCCGCCTGCAACTGCCCGGAATATGCACTTTTGCCGTCCTCGGTGGCGTTAGGCGAAACATTGCTAACCGAGGGCGAAAAACGCTCGGGCGCGCTTTTGCTAGACTTAGGGGAGGAGTCCGTTTCCGCCCTGTTATACAACAAAGGGATTTTACTGGACGGTCTGGAACTGCCCTATGGTTTAAACCGCCGCGCCGAAGCGGTGGCGGATCTGTTGCAAAACGATGTGGAAACCGCCCAAGAGGTACTAAACGGCTACGAACCGGGCGCAGACGAAATTATGGACGAGGTAATAGAGGATGCCGAAAGCAAAATGCTCCAAGGCATTAATAAGGAAATTTTACAGGCGTTCTGCCTGCACTTAAAATACCCCTCCCCCAACTTGATTTTATGCGGAAGCGGAGCGACTAAGCAAATGGTCAAAACCGCCAAAGCCATTTTTAACGCAAAAAAAGCACGCTTGGGAGTGGTGGACCACCTTATAAGCGATTGCCCCGCCGATAACCCTGCTTACACGGGAGCCTTGTCTCTTATCCGGCACACACTAGAACGCGAGCAAAACCAACTGGGCGTAGCGCAGACCAAGGAGTCCGGCCTGTTTACAGGCTTTTTAGACAAATTAGGCCAACTGTTTGAACATTAATTTTCCTGCTGACAGAAAATGCCGCAAGTTTTTCGGCTTGCGGCATTTTTTTGCGTAAAAAAGGGCCGCACCGAAAGAAGTGCAGCCCTTTAAATTATTTTCACACACCCGGATTATGCTTCTTCTTCCTCGGCGCGTTCCGTGCGTTTGCGCAACAGGTGCGACAAGATTTTCTTTCTCAAACGCAAAGATTGGGGTGTAATTTCCACCAATTCATCCGGCGCAATATATTCCACCGCCTGTTCCAAACTCATCACGCGCGGCGGGGTCAGCACATAAGATTCGTCGCTGGCTTTACTGCGCATATTGCTTAGATGTTTTGCTTTACAGGGGTTGACGACTAAGTCATTACTGCGGGCGTTCTGCCCGACAATTTCGCCCGCATACACTTTTACGCCCGGCCCCAAAAACAGTTCGCCGTTGTTTTCCAAAGCGTACAAGGCATAAGGAGTGGTTTCGCCGTCTTCTTTGGCAATCAGCACCCCGTTGCGGCGCAAGTCCGGCAGGTTCACTTTGGGATAGTAGCCTTTAAAACTGTGGTGCATAATACCCGTGCCGCGGGTATTGGTTAAAAGTTCGTTTTTAAAACCGATAAGCGCGCGGGACGGAATCAAATATTCCAAGCGCAAGCGGTCCTCGCCTTCCGCCACCATATTTTCCAGTTTTGCAGCGCGCGTACCCAACGAAGTAAATACCGCGCCTTGATACTCGCTCTTAATGTCCAAAATCAAGTATTCCATCGGCTCTAAAATTTGCCCGTTTTCCTCTTTGTAAATTACTTCCGGGGAAGATACGGCCAATTCAAAACCTTCGCGGCGCATATTTTCAATTAAAATGGTTAAATGCAATTCTCCGCGTCCATATACTTTAAATTTACCTTCGCCCTCTAATTGTTCCACTTTCAGGCCCACATTGGTTTGGGCTTCTTTTTCCAAACGGTTTTTCAGGTGGCGGCTGGTAACAAATTTACCTTCGCGGCCGGAGAATGGGCTGTCGTTGACCATAAAGTCCATAGACATCGTCGGCGCATCAATGGCTAAGGGCGGAAGCGGCTTTAAGGCATCGGGGCGGCAAATCGTATCGCCCACGTCCACTCCTTCCAACCCGGCGATAGAAACGATATCGCCCGCAGTGGCACTTTCCACTTCGGTTTTTCCTAAACCGACAAAGCGTTCAATTTTGGCAGCCTTAGCATTGGTCGTGGAGCCATCCGGGTGAATCAGGGTAACTTGCTGGCCCTTGGTGATATTGCCCGCCAAAATACGGCCGATACCGACGTGGCCCAAAAAATTG
This sequence comes from Candidatus Avelusimicrobium fimicolum, assembly GCA_900541355.1. GTDB lineage: Bacteria > Elusimicrobiota > Elusimicrobia > Elusimicrobiales > Elusimicrobiaceae > Avelusimicrobium > Avelusimicrobium fimicola. The sequence goes on from UQJU01000001.1 coordinate 30,424, forward strand.
TTGTAGTCCAACATTGTAACTTGCATTTGCAAGGGTGCGTCGGGCATAGCCTCGGGCGCGGGAACGTGGGCCAAAATCGTATCCAAAATGGGAGCAATATCTTTGCCTTGTTCTTCCATTTTAAGGCTCGCCCAACCGGCGCGGCCGGAGGCATAAATAATCGGGAAATCCAACTGTTCGTCCGTTGCGCCCAGTTCCATAAAAAGGTTAAACACTTCGTCCACTACTTCGCTGGGGCGGACGTGTTCGCGGTCCATTTTATTGATAACTACAATCGGCTTTAAGCCCAAAGCAAGCGCTTTGCGCAGTACAAAGCGGGTCTGCGGCATAGGCCCTTCCACGGCGTCCACCATTAAAATAGCACCGTCCACCATACGCAAAACGCGTTCCACTTCGCTGCCGAAGTCGGCGTGGCCGGGGGTGTCAACAATGTTAATGGTATGGCCTTTGTAACCGATAGAAGTGCACTTGGCCAAAATCGTAATGCCGCGCTCTCTTTCAAGCGGGTTAGAGTCTAAAACAGTATCTTGGGCTTGGTCTTCTTTTACTTTAAATTCTCCGGCAAATTTTAACAGAGAATCCACAATCGTGGTCTTGCCGTGGTCAACGTGGGCGATAATGGCTACGTTGCGTACGTCCTCGCGGGTATTATTCATATATGTTTATACAGTCCTAATATTAAGATATATATATTTTAGTATTTAAGGGGGCTTTTCCACAAGCGGGGAAAAATTTTTTATAATAACCCTATGGAACAATTTTTACAAATGGCCGGAGTTTTAGCCGCCCTCTATATCGCCTATGCGCTCACCCTAAAAAAATGGGACTACGCCAGCGAAGCCAAGCGCACCGAGCGCCGCACCCAATTAAAAGAATTGGGGCTTTCCAACACGTTTTATTTTATCCACGCAGGTACGCTGCTTATTTTAAATGCTGTTAGCGGCGGGCTGTTTGTGCTCTATTGGCTTTTCCGCCAATGGAAAGCCGTTCTGACGGGTTTCCGCCGCCTGTCCGGGCAACCGCTTTCCGGCGGGGCTTTTATGCGGACATTGGGCGGTGCGGTTACATTTTTTGAGTTAAATGCCCTTATCTGCCGGACCTGTGAATATATGCGCAAAAAATCGCCCTTTCCGCCGTGGGTGTGGGGCACGCTGTGGCTGGGAGGCTTAATCGGCACGGTGTTGGTAAAACCGCTCTTTTGGCGGGCTTGCTGTTACGCGCTGTGGGTGGGCGCGCCTGCGGCCCTGCAACACCGTTTAAATGCCTTACCCGAACAAACTTTATCCGCCAAACCAAAACCCGGGGAACTGGGCTTTGCCGTTTTCGGACTTGTATGCGTACTGGGGCTTGTGGCGGCATTCCGCGTTTTTATCCGCTAAAAACGGAGCGTTTTTCCCGCTCCGTTTTAATATTTCCCCCTCTAATAAAATTATTTTTTAATATCTTGGCGCACCTCGTTAATAATGCGGTTGGCCTGTGCTTGCCCGCGCTTCAACCCGGCCTCTGCTTTTTGGCGCGCTTTCAAACTTTTTTGGGTTTCAGCCAAAGCCGCTTCCCGCTTATTTTTGGACGCCAAGTCTTTACTTTGCTGGACAACTCCACGCAACTGTTCAGAAGGCATTTCCAGCAAGTCCCGCACCGCCTGGAAGGTTTCCCGCGCCCCGTACATTTCTTCGGGCGCTTGGGATAATGCTAATTTTAAAGAGTTTTCCGACACCTCTTGCAAACGGTAAAACTCTTTATTAAATTTGACTGATGCCGCCAGCAAAACAGCCATTTTCCGCTCGCGCGGATATTGCTGATAAACAAGCACCGTTGCCCCCACCATACGGGCATCCTCGTCTTGCGCGCCCAACAAAAGGGCCAAACTGACATCTTCTCCCCCCGCCTGATTAACACGCGCGCGAAGCGAATCTAACTGCGCCGGAACTTGCCCGCGCAAGGCCGCAAAAGAGTCATCTTCCGCCAAAGCAAACTCCCAGCCGGACGCAAAAAAGAATACCAACGCCAAGATAAGCACCGTTAACCCGCCATATGCTTTAAAAAGGTTTTTCATAGCATTTTCCCCCTTACTATAAGTATCTGCGGAAAAGGCATTTTTTCAAGGGTTTTTAAGGGTGGCGGGAAAATAGCAACGGCAAACAACAAAGGGGGCCGTGTCATTTCCGAGTGGCGTAGTCGAGAATCTGTTGTTATAAAAAAGGGAAACAACGGATACTGGACAGAAACCTTCCAGTATGACTTTGTTGGATAACAACAAAGGCTTTTGCTGTTCTTGTCGCCCTTTTGCGTTGACTTTAAAAGGCGGTTTAAACGGAAAAGTATTTTTACTTGTTTGAGCCAATAGGGCGAGTTGTAAAAATACCCGTTTAAGCCTGACTTTTATAACGCATTGGGCGACGAGTTTTTTGCTTACTTTTTGTCGGCACAAAAAGTAAATAAAGCGGCAGCCTGCAAGGGCAAAGTCGGTACAAAATTGCCCAAAGGTGAAAAATGGTTTATCCTAATAAGTAACGGGGAACAAAGACTAACTCTTTGTTCCCCGTACGAATTTCGCAACAACTGAAAAAGCCGTTGTTATCTTATTTGGCTTCGGCTACGGCTACGGCTACCGCCACCGTCGCACCCACCATCGGGTTGTTACCCATACCGATAAGGCCCATCATTTCCACGTGAGCCGGCACGGAGGAGGAACCCGCAAACTGCGCATCGCTGTGCATACGGCCCATTGTGTCGGTCATACCGTAAGAGGCAGGACCCGCGGCCATATTGTCCGGGTGCAAGGTGCGGCCAGTACCGCCGCCAGAGGCCACGGAGAAATATTTTTTGCCGTTTTCGGTCGCCCATTTTTTATAGGTACCGGCTACGGGATGCTGGAAGCGGGTCGGGTTGGTGGAGTTACCGGTAATGGATACGTCCACCCCTTCGTGACGCATAATCGCCACGCCTTCGTTTACGTCGTCAGCGCCATAGCAGCGCACTTTGGCGCGGTCGCCATTGGAGAAGGCTTTTTCGCTTACGATTTTGAGTTCACCCGTTTTGTAGTTGTATTCGGTTTCCACAGAGGTAAAACCGTTTACGCGGGAAATAATATAAGCAGCGTCTTTACCCAAACCGTTCAAAATAACGCGAAGCGGCGTTTTGCGTACTTTGTTAGCGGTGCGGGCAATACCGATAGCCCCTTCGGCGGCGGCAAAACTTTCGTGGCCGGCCAAGAAGCAGAAGCATTTGGTGTTTTCGCTCAAAAGCATAGCACCCAAGTTACCGTGGCCCAAGCCTACGGCGCGCTGGTCGGCTACGGAGCCGGGGATGCAGAAACTCTGCAAGCCTACGCCGATTTTTTCGGCGGCTTCGGCAGCGGTTTTTACACCGGTTTTCAACGCAATGGCGGCACCTACGGTGTAGGCCCACACGGCGTTATCAAAAGCGATAGGCTGAATGCCGCGGACGATTTTTTCCACATCCACACCTTTTTTGGTGCAGATTTCCTTGGCTTCTTCCAAGGAGGCAATGCCGTTTTCTTTCAAAACGGAGTTGATTTTATCAATTCTTCTTTCGTATCCTTCAAACGTAATCATATTCATTTTCTCCTGGGCTTACTCTTTGCGGGGGTCAATCTTTTTGACGGCTTCGTCAAAGCGGCCGTACTGGCTGACGTTCTTTTCAAACGCCACTTTCGGTTCTTCACCTTTCTTAATGGCGTCCATCATTTTGCCCAGGTTGACAAATTTATAACCGATAATTTCGTTATTGGCATCAAGACCGATTTCCAACACATAGCCTTCGGCCATTTCCAAATAGCGGGGGCCTTTGGCCTGGGTACCGTACATCGTACCGATTTGGGAACGATGACCTTTACCCAAGTCTTCCATACCGGCGCCAATCGGCAGACCGTCGTCGGAGAAGGCACTCTGGGTGCGGCCATAGACAATTTGCAAGAACAGTTCGCGCATAGCGGTATTGATAGCATCGCAAACGAGGTCGGAGTTTAAGGCTTCCAAAATGGTTTTACCGGGCAAGATTTCCGCGGCCATAGCGGCGGAGTGAGTCATACCGGAGCAGCCAATGGTTTCCACCAACGCTTCTTTAATCACGCCGTTTTTGACGTTGAGCGTCAGTTTGCAAGCGCCCTGTTGGGGAGCGCACCAACCAATACCGTGCGTAAGACCGCTGATGTCGGTAATTTGTTTGGCTTTGACCCATTTACCTTCTTCGGGAATCGGGGCCGGTTCGTGCTTAGCGCCTTTGCAAACGCAGCACATATTCTGTACTTCGGGGGTGCATTTTTCGCAACTCATTTAGGTCTCCTGTCTAAAAGTAAATCTTTCTAATATATTTTACCAAAAAACACCGGGCAAAAACACACGGAAAAAGGACTTTTTAAAAATAGGAAAACGGCAGAACCCGTATAAAAATGCTACGGGATAAACAAAGATAGTTATAAAACAAAGCCGTCGCCCTGAATTTGTTTTAGGACCTGCTGATTGGGGAGGTGGTTGTTACTGACGTTTTTTCACAACAACACTCCACCCGGCCACCCACAATGGCAAAATTTTTTGCTCCGCTTCCTGTAAACTTTTGTAAAATAAAAAAATTAACAAATGAAAAATTAAGGAGTGTATGAAATGATAAAATTAGATCTCACTAAGCTCCCTTCCTCCACCTTTACTTGCGGGCCGAGCCAGGGACATCCCGTCATCCGCGAAACGCCGATTTATAAAACTTTATTTGAACGCAGCCACCGGGCTAAGGATATTTCCACCGACGGTTTATACAAAGAAGCAGAGCAAAATTTGCGCAAACTTTTTTCTTTGCCGGAAGATTACACCGTTATCTTTTTTTTAGGAGGAGCCTCGGCGGCTATGGATGCCGTCATGTGGAGTTTGGTTAAAAACTCCGTTTCCGGATTAGCCTTTGGAGCATTTTCCAAACTGTGGGGACAAAAAATTTTATCCCGCCTGGAACCAAACGTCGTGCGCTCCGTGCGTGAAGCCGCCGACGGCGAGTTTTTCCCCAAAGAAAAGCCGGATTATAATGCCAGTTTGGTATTTTTAACCCCGAACGAAACCTCTACGGGCGTACAAATTCCGGATGAATATTTAGAAGAAGCCTGGAAAGCCAAAGGCCCGGATACCTTAATTGCGTGGGACTGCACCTCTTGCGCGGGAGGGCGGCTCTTACCTAAGAACCAATTTGATATTATGGTATTTTCTATGCAAAAATGCTTTGGCGTAGGCGGCGGGTCCAGCGTGATTATTTTAAGCCCGGCGGCGGTAAAACGCGCCGAAGAGGTTAAAAAATACCGCTCTGTGCCCTACGCGCTTGATTTAACAGCAGCCATAGATAAAGCCCAAACAAAATGCCAAACGGTCAATACCCCCTCCACCACCAATATCTGGATGTTCAACGAAGCCTGCAAATGGATGAACGCCAACGGCGGTTTAAAGGCTATGGATGCGTTGTGCCGCCAACACGCGCAATTTTTGCTGGACTGGGCAAAAAAGAGCGACTATTTGGCTCCGCTGGTTCAGGACGAAAAATTCCGTTCCTACACCACGCTTACGCTGGAAGTAACCGACCCAAGCATTAAAGACGCCGATATTTCCGCCGCCTTAAAAGCAACAGGCCGCGCCAATTTAGCCGACGGTATCAAAAAATATTCCTCGGTCAAACAAAACTCCCTGCGCATTGCCTGCTTTCCGTTTGTGGATATCCAAGGCACAAGCGAATATCAAAAACTCGCAGAAACGGTGGACGACATTGTCCGCCAATTAAAGGAGCAACCCAAATGAAAATTTTAATCGCTGATAAATTTCCAGCCCACTGGAAAGAGGTCTTAACCAAGCAAGGGCACACCCTGACGGACAACCCGGAACTGGACGAAAACACCTTGCCCGCCGCTATAAAAGACAACGAAATTTTAATTGTACGAAGTACCAAGGTGCCCGCCGCCGTGCTTGATGCCGGGACGGCTTTAAAACTGGTTATCCGTGCCGGAGCAGGCTACGATACCATAGACACCGCACACGCCGCCCAAAAGGGCATAGCGGTTTGCAACTGTCCGGGGACCAACTCCATAGCCGTAGCAGAACTGGCCATGGGGCTTATGCTCTCGCTGGACCGCCGTTTGTTTCACAATACGCGCGACCTGCGCGCCGGAATATGGAACAAGGCCGAATACAGCAAATCTAAGGGGATTTTCGGGCGCACCTTGGGCATTATCGGGCTGGGGCATATCGGACAAGAGGTAGCCAAACGCGCCACCGCTTTTGGGATGAAAATCACCGCATACGACCCCTTTGCCTCAACAGATATTTTTGAAAAAATGCACATTACCCCGCAAACGGATATTTACCAATTAGCCGCAGTGTGCGACATCATTACCGTTCATCTGCCGGACACTCCGCAAACACACGGACTGTTTAACAAAAAGTTTTTTGATGCCATGAAACCCGGTGCTACGTTTATCAATACCGCACGCGGCGGTTTGGTGGTTACAGCAGATTTAGTGGACGCAATGAAAAACAAACAAATCCGCGCCGCCTTAGACGTATATGAACACGAACCCAAAGCCGCCGATAAAACCTTTGATTACGCGCCCTTTGCCGGTGTGGAAAACTTTTACGGCACACACCATATCGGCGCAAGCACCGAACAAGCACAAGATGCCGTGGCTGAACGTGCGGTAGAAATTATCAACGAATACGCTTCCACAGGTAAATTTTTATTTAAGGTGAACTAAATGGCAACCATTAAACCCTTTAAAGGGCTTCGTCCCGCCGCCCACGCGGAAAAAATAGCCTGCCCGCCCTACGATGTGTTAAACTCGGCAGAAGCGCGCGAAATGGCAAAAGGTAATTCTATTTCTTTTTTACATATTGATAAACCTGAAATAGATTTGCCGGAAAACATTGATTTGTATGCCCCCGAAGTTTATCAAAAGGCTAAGGAAAATCTGGATAAATTTATTCACGACCGCATTTTAGTACGCGACCCGAAAGAATATTTTTACCTTTACGCGCAAACAATGGACGGTCGCACCCAATACGGCCTGGTGGCCGCTGCCTCGTGCGACGAATACGACAAAGGTATCGTGCGCAAGCACGAACTCACCCGTAAGGACAAAGAGGACGACCGCACACGCCACGTCAACACCTTATCAGCCACCACGGGACCCGTGTTTTTAACGTACCCGGATAATAAACAAATCAGCGCAAAAATAGCCGAAATCGCCGCCGAATTCCCCGTGTATGAATTTACCACTGACGACCATATTAAACACGCCTTGTGGGTAATTGATAACCCGCAGGATATTGCTTTTCTGACAAACGCATTTAAAGCAATTCCCACGCTCTATATTGCAGACGGACACCACCGTTCCGCCGCCGCAAGCAATGTGGCCCGCCAACATAAGGCACATAATCCCAAACATACGGGCAAGGAAAAATATAACTTTTTTTTAAGTGTAATTTTTCCGGCCAGCCAGTTGTATGTAATGGACTACAACCGCGTGGTGCAAGATTTAAACGGTTTGACGGAAACGGAATTTTTAGCCAAAATCGGAGAAAAATTTACAGTAGAAGAAACCGGGCAGAACCGCCCCACCAAACGCCATACCTTTGGTATGTATTTAGGCGGAAAATGGTACACATTAACTGCCAAAAAAGGCACCTTTAACCCCGATGACCCGGTTGCCGTATTGGACGTAAGTATTTTACAAAATAACCTGTTACGCCCTGTGCTGGGCATTGGCGACCCGCGCACGGACAAACGCATTAGTTTTGTAGGCGGTATCCGTGGATTAAAAGCATTGGAAGAACGCGTAAACCAAAACAACGGGAAGGTGGCTTTTTCAATGTTTCCGACCTCTATGAACGAACTGATGAAGGTAGCCGATGCGCACCAAATTATGCCCCCCAAATCTACTTGGTTTGAACCTAAGTTACGCAGCGGCCTGGTAATTTACACCTACGACGATTAAAAAATTCCCCCGGGGCAAGCAACGCTCCGGGGGGTTTACTTACATTTTACAGCAAACATAAGAACCACAATTTGTATCCGCCGGGTTCACTTGTTCGGCGCAATTATTGCTCCATTGTTTACATAACGCCCAAGCGGTTGCATTGGTGGTTTTACTCGCAATTTTGCAATACATATAGTGCTCGCGCGGGTCGTAAAAAATATTCATATAATTGCTTTCGCTTGCCCCGCGCCCTTCCCAGTTAGCCCCCACTCCAGCGGAGCCAAACAACGTATAGCGGAATTTTCCGGCTACAACACGGCTAGAATCTATCGGCGTACCCACCGAAATATCCAAGGCGGACATATCCGTCGTGTAATCACCGGGATTGGCAAGCAAATACCGTTCCAACGCCAAGCCAATAACCTTGGTGTTGGAAATGGCTTCCATCCAACGACTTTTTTCCACCGCTTTGGTATATTGCGGCAAGGCAACTGATGCCAAAATACCAATAATGAGAACAACCACTAACAGTTCAATCAGCGTAAAACCTTTTCTATTTTTCTTCATTTTTTCTCCTTTTAAAACCTTCATATTTAACTTTTATTCAAATCTTCGCACTGGGGTATAGCCGTTCTGCAATCTCTAAATTTTAACAACAAAACGGAACAAACCCTTATAAATAACAACGACATTTTTTGTCGTCATCTGGGGAAGTCGTAGTCCAGAAGCCGTCGTTATAAAATAAAGAATAGATTCTGGACAGAAACCTTCCAGAATGACCTTATTTTTAACAGCAATAACAACTCCCGTAATCCTAGCAGAGAACCCCGCCCTTCATAACAATACCCCGGGGCAAGCAACGCTCCGGGGGTTTTACAAAAAGCAACTGAAAACTTATTTTTCGTCGCGCACGATGTAGCCAAATTCTTCCAGGGATTTCGTGTCATTACGCCAGTTGGGCGAAACCACTACATTTAGTTCCAAGCGGTACTTACGCCCCAAAAATTCTTCAATGCGCTTCTGCGCCCGCTTGCGCAGTTCGGCAATGGCACTGCCGCCCTTACCGATTAAAATAGGTTTTTGGCTTTCGCGTTCCACGTGGATATTGGCGCGGATATAATTTTTAGGGCCGAGGTCTTCGGTAAATTTTTCAATCTCTACAAAGGTGCTGTACGGCACTTCCTTTTGGTAAAGTTTAAAAATCTGCTCGCGGATAAATTCCGCCGCGTAAAAGCGTTCCCAACGGTCCGTCCATTGGCCGGGCGGAAAGTAAGCCGGGCTATTGGGCATTGAGGCAATAACAGCCTGCTTTAACACATCCGTACCCGTGCCGTTGGCGGCAGAAATACGGAAAGTTTTTTCTATCTTTAAATCGGCCTTAATGCGCGTTTCCAACGCGTCCAGTACGGCAACATCTTGCACAAGGTCAATTTTATTAATGGCTAAAAAGACAGGACAAAAAACGGTTTTTAATTTTTCCACCAGCGGCGCGTTTAAAGCATAATCCGCCGTTGCATCCACTAAAAAAATCACTAAATCGGCATCTTCGCGCACGGCACGGTCTATGCAGCCAACCATTGTTTGCTGTAACTTGTATTGCGCCTTTAAAAAACCGGGCGTATCTACAAACACCACTTGGTAGTCGTCCCCGTCCGCAATAGCCAAAATGTTTTGGCGCGTGGTTTGGGGTTTATTGGTAACGGGCGACAAAAGTCCGCCCGCCAGGTTGTTAAGCAAGGTAGATTTGCCCGCGTTAGGCAGGCCGGCTAATACGGCAAAACCGCTTTTAAAGTTTTTTTCGTCCATAAAAGTATTGTACTTATTTTTTTTCTCTTCGCCAACGCTCCGCGCTACTCGGTAATATAACTATCTATAATTTCACCGAAGTAAAACATATGGTAATCGTCCGGCTCTTTGTTATACCACAATTCGGCAAGCGCCTTATTTAAATTCTCCGCCCCCATTAAACGGCCATACATTACCTTGCACTCAAAGTGCATACCGGGCACGTCAAGCACCGGGGTAGCGATTTTTTGCCCTTTTACGGTTTTTAACCCGCACGCGGCCAGTTTATCCATATCGCGCCCGGATTTGGTTCCGCACACAGCCACAGCCTGCGGCAAGTTTACATACGGAATCGTAACGGTAAACTCGTGCGATTTCTCAATTTGCTCGTAGGTAAAGCGGTTCTGGCGCACTACCGTGTTAAATACGGGCAGCCGCCACAAGATACCAATCGTTCCCCACCCGATAACCATTGTGTTTATTTTATTGCCGGACTTCGTGGTTAAAAAGGCGGCTTTGGAAAGAATGTCCAAGTTCTTTTGGGCATTAAAATTATATGGGACTCTTTTTATCATATTTCCCCCTTACTTAAAGTATAATGGGCCAAAGCGTCAGGAACAAGGCCTTTATTGGGTTAGAAAACCCGGCCTTTGCAACTCGGCCGGGTTTATAAAAACTACTTATTTGCGCTTTTTGGCCTTGGCTTTAACAGCCTTATGCGCAGGGGCCTTTTTAACGGTTTTTTTCGCCTTGGGCGTGGCTTTTTTAACTGCTTTTTTAACCGTCTTTTTGGCCGGTGTTACACGCGCCGGAAGAGATTTTTTATGTGTCTTGGCAGATTTTTTGGAACCGTGTTTTTTATTCAACTTGGCTTCAAACTCCTTCCACCCTTCCAACGATAGCGGCAAAACTTCGTCCATATGTTTTACCGGAATTAAAGTGAGTTCCTTTCGGACCCGTTCCGGAAGTTCGGACACATCTTTTTCGTTCGTGTGCGGATAAAGAATCGTCTTGACCCCTTCGCGGTAAGCGGCTAAAAACTTTTCTTTAATACCGCCGACAGGAAGCACGCGGCCTGTAATAGTTACCTCACCGGTCATTGCCAAATGCTTTTTAACAGGGAGTCCCGTCAAAAGGCTGGTTAGGGCGGTCGTAATCACGCTACCCGCAGACGGGCCGTCTTTCGGCACGGCTCCTTCGGGGAAGTGGACGTGAAAGTCCGTCTTGTCAAAATCTACGTCTTTGCCGTAACCGCGGCTTCTGGCATACGTCAGCGCAGCCCGGACAGATTCCTTCATCACGTTACCGAGCATACCCGTCAAAATCAGTTGGCCTTTGCCCGGTATTTTAGTGGCTTCAATAGACAGCGTTTCGCCACCTACGCTCGTCCACGCAAGCCCCGTAGCAATACCGACACCGTTTTCCTCGGTAGCAAAGTTGGAATAGCGCGGCACCCCCAAAAACTCGTGCAGATTTTCTTTGGTAACCACTACTTTTTTAGAGCCATCTACAATTTTTTTGGCGGCCTTGCGGCACAGAGATCCGATTTCGCGGTCCAAATTGCGCACCCCGGCTTCGCGCACATAGTCGCGCATTAAAAGGGCTACGGCTTCGTGCGTTACTTCCAACTGTCCCTCCTTTAACCCGTGCATCTTCATTTGTTTGGGCAAGAGGTATTTATCCACGATATCGTGTTTTTCGTACTCGGTGTAACCGTCAAAATCAATAATTTCCAAGCGGTCGCGCAAGGTGGACGGAATATTAGCCAACGAGTTTGCCGTGGTAATAAACATTACCTTGGAAACATCAAACGGCACGTCCAAAAAGTGGTCGGTAAACTCTTTGTTTTGTTCCGGGTCCAACAGTTCCAAAAGTGCCGCCGCAGGGTCGCCGCGCCAGTCGCTGCCCATTTTATCAATTTCGTCCAGCAGGAATACCGGGTTCATACTCTTGGCCTTGCTGATACCCTGGATAATGCGCCCCGGCATAGAACCGATATACGTTCTGCGGTGGCCGCGGATTTCGCTTTCGTCCCGCACTCCGCCCAAAGACATCCGCACAAATTTGCGGCCGATGGCGCGGGCAATGGATTTAGCCAAAGAGGTTTTCCCCACGCCGGGCGCACCTGCAAAGCAGAGTACCGGCCCGCGCAGAGAATTATTTAATTTACTGACAGCCAAATATTCCAAAATACGTTCTTTGGGTTTTTCCAAACCAAAATGGTCCTCATCCAAAATCTTTTTGGCCTCTTTTAAATCCAGCACATCCTCCGTCGTGTGGTTCCAAGGCATATTGACGAGCCAATCCAAATAGGTGCGTGAAACCGTCGCCTCCGGCGAGAACGGTGCCATTTTGGACAAACGTTCAATTTCTTTTTCTGCCGCTTCTTTGGCCTGCGGCGGCAGACCGTTCTTTTTAATTTTTACGCGCAAGGCATCCAATTCCTTTTGGAAATCATCTTTTTGGCTGAGTTCCTTTTGAATCGCCTTCATTTGCTCGTTCAAATAATATTCTTTTTGGTTCTTTTCAATTTGAGCGCGGACCTTGGAGTGGATTTTTTCCTCTAAACCCAAAATTTCCACTTCGCTGGTAATTAGTTTTAAGATTTTTTCCAAGCGGTCTTTGATGTGGACCGCTTCCAAAATTTCTTGGCGCTGCTCGGTTTTGACGAGCATATTGGAAGCCACCGTATCGGCCAGTTTAGAAGCATCATTAATTTGGCGCAGGAAGGAAACGCCTTCCACTGCAATCCGGTGCGATACACGGGCATAATGGTCAAACTCGTCCAACACTTTGCGCATTAAGGCCTGCACCACCGGGGAATTATCGTCCTCTTCCTCAATATAATCTACCGTAGCAAACCAAGCCCCGGCAACTTCGTTCATTTCCAACTTGGTTACGCGCGCACGGGCCAAGCCTTGCAGAAAAATCTTCATAGAGCCGTCGGGCATTTTTAAATTTTGCGAAATTTGCGCAATCACGCCGAAGTGGTAAATATCGGCCTCTTTTGGGTCCTCAATTTCCGCATTTTTCTGCGATACGGCCAAAATATATTTGCCCGGTTCACCCAAAGCAAGTTCCACCGCCGAAACGGATTTTTCGCGGTCCACCGATAATGGAAGCGACATCCCCGGAAACATCACCACATCACGTATGGCGACTGCCGGCACCACCGTCGGCAACGAAAGTGTTTGTTTTTTAATTTCTTCTGCCATAATTTTTCCCTCTCTGTAACGGATAAAAGGTTTCCCAAAAGCGTTATATATATAAAACCCCCGCTTTTGACTCTTATAAATTGTATCAAATTGCCCTAAAATTAGCAACTATGATATTTGGTTGCTAATTTTGATATAGTTGGGACAAACGGCAACAATAAAAGTTACTATAAAAGTCATCCTGAATTGCCGCCCATACCGCTAGGCGGCACCCCGTAGTGTTTCTGTACGGGGTCTATTGATAGATTTCAGGATCTACTGCTTGGGTAGTTAGTTGTTGCTGTTGTTTTTAACATCCCAAGATGTAGATTCTGAAACAAGTTCAGAATGACTGCTTTTTTAATAACAACAGCGCTGAACCCTGCGGGCCGCCAATTCATCGGGGATAACCCGACAAAAAGCCCCGGCGAAGACCGGGGCGGTAAAAATAAAGAGTCAAGCAGATGCTATTTAATTTCGGAAGTACAATGCGGGCAGCGGGTGGCTTCCAGCGGAATTTCCGAGCAGCAGAACGGACACTTTTTAGTGGTGGGAGCGGCAACCGGTTCTTCCGTCTTTTTCAAATTATCCAATTTGTTAATCAGTTTAATCAGCAGAAAAATACAAAAGGCCACAATCAAGAAACTGATTACCGCGTTTAAAAAGTTGCCCACATTAAGCGTGGTCGCACCGGCGGCTTGGGCCGCAGACAAAGAAGCATACGGAGCAGGCACTTGGGAACCGTCTTTAATGACGATAAACCAATTGGAAAAATCCACCTTGCCCATTAAAAGACCCAAAGGCGGCATCATCACGTCAGCCACCATAGAGTTGACAATTTTGGTAAACGCGCCGCCAATGATGATACCGACAGCCATATCAATCACGTTGCCGCGCATTACGAATTTCTTAAATTCGCTTAGCATATTCTTAATCATTTTTTCTCCTTATTTTATTAGTTTCGCCGCTTTAAAAAGCGGTGTAAACAAATCGTTTTCTATCGGGTATTTTATTTCCTGCGGGGCTGTTTGGTCCACAAATTCCACAGGAGCCTGCTCCACCACGCACAAAGGGCGCCGCTCGTCGGCCTCGCCCATTGTCAGCGCACAAGCCGCCGCCAAGGAATCAGCCATATTTACCAGTGTAACATCTAACTTTTTACCAAAAATATCGGGCTTTCCGCGTAAATCTTTTACACCCTTAAACCCGCTGTACGATACGGCCGCGCCGATAACCCCCGCCCGCAAGGGCAAAATCATACTGTCTGTAATAATCACGCCCAAATGCTGCACGTTCCACGCTTTTTTTAATGCTGCGCGCAGTTCGTCCGCACAAGCATACAAATCACGCGGCAAAAGCAACAGTTTCCCGTCTGCGTTGGACTCATCAATCCCGGCATTGGTCATAATCATACCGCTCTTTATGGTCAGCCACGCAAGCGGCGTTTTTAGAGCCGCATCACTTTCTTGCCGGATTAAATTTTCTTTCTGTTCTCGGCTTTCGTACGGCACACAAAGGCCCTTCCACAAACAAACGAGTTTGGAGGAAACGGTCAGCACCGTTTTGTCCGCCACGGACGGAATATGATGCACAATAAAAACAGGCAAATCCGCAGATTCTTTAAAAATATCGGTTTGTATGGGAGTAATCTTCATTCGTCAAACGGGGCCACAAAACTATAAAAAACTTCATTGGCTAAAAACAGCCCCTCTATGGTTAATTTTACCTTTTTTTCTGCCCGCTCCAAAAGTCCGTTTTGAATATGTTTTTCAATTTCCTGGCCGAAAAGTTGCTCCTGCAACGGTGTCAATTCTATCCCGTCCAGCAGCCGCAGACCCAGCATCAAATTTTCGCCTTCGTGTTCCTTGCCTTCCAATTTTTCACGATATACCACCGGGCTTTGGCCTGCGTTTATTCGGGCAATAAATTCGGTAATGTCGTCCGTATTTTGGCTGCGCACTCCGCCCAAATAACTGGCGGCCCCGCTGCCTAGCCCCAAGTATTCGCAGTTGTGCCAATAAGAGGTGTTATGCTTGGCTTCCCGACCGGGCAAGGCAAAGTTGGAAATTTCGTAATGATGATATCCCGCTTCTTGTAAATAGGCGTGTGTGTCTTCCAGCATACGGCGCATTAACATTTGGTCGCACACGATTCCGCGTTCAAAAAACGGAGTCCCTTCTTCTATTTGCAAACCGTAAACGGATAAATGCTCCGGGCGCAAGGCGGTTAATTTTTTTAACCCGTCCAAAAAACTTTGCAAACTTTGCCCTGGCACACCGGCTATCAAATCTACGTTAATATTATCAAATCCGGCTTGGCGCGCGGCCTGATAAGCCGACAAAAAAGTTTGTACTGTATGCACGCGCCCCAAGGTTTTCAGTTCCGTATCGCTAAAACTTTGAAGCCCCATACTGATACGGCTAAACCCCGCACGCTTTAAAACGGACAATTTTTCCGCGGTTAAACTTTCCGGGTTGGCCTCTATGGTACTTTCTTCAAAATGGGAAACCGGGCCAAAATGGCGGGCAATTAGGCCGCACAACTCTTCCAACTGGCCGGCAGAGAGCAAACTGGGCGTTCCCCCGCCGACATACAACGTAGTGTATTTTCGCTCGGGAGATATGGTGGCAGATTTATCCAAGGCTTCCAAATAAGCAGAAATTAAATTTTCCCGTCCGGCAAAGGAGGCAAAATCGCAATAATTGCATTTTTGTTTGCAGAACGGAATATGTATATAAAGGCCGGTCGTCATTATTTTTTATTTTCGGCTTCGTGGTTTAAAAAGGCAAAAATAAACGGGTCCAAATCGCCGTCCATTACGGCGTTGATTTGGGAAGTTTCATACCCGCTGCGCAAGTCCTTTACCAACTGATATGGCATAAACACATACGAACGGATTTGGTGGCCCCAAGCAATTTCGCCTTTTTGGCCGTAGCGTTTTTCGGCTTCGCCGCGTTTTTTATCCATTTCCATTTCGTAGAGTTTGGCTTTCAGCATTTTCATAGCCGTTTGGCGGTTTTGCAACTGACTGCGCTCAATACGGCAGGAAACTACAATCCCGGTAGGAATATGCAAAAGGCGCACTGCAGACTCTACCTTGTTTACGTTTTGTCCACCGTGGCCGCCCGCGCGGGAAGTTTCCAACTGAATATCCTTTTCCGGAATTTCAATATTAATATCCTCGTCAATATCCGGCAGGACATCACACGAAGCAAAAGAAGTATGGCGACGGGCATTAGCGTCAAAGGGAGACACGCGCACCAAGCGGTGTACGCCGTTTTCTCCTTTTAAATAACCGTAAGCGAAGGGGCCTTCCACCATAGCGGAAAGTGTTTTGATGCCGGCTTCGTCGCCGGGCTGCGCATCCAAAACGGAAAATTTAAAGCCGTGCTGTTCGGCCCAGCGCGTGTACATACGCACCAACATTTGCGCCCAATCGCACGATTCCGTACCACCTGCCCCGGCGTGAATTGTCAAAATGGCATTGAGTTTATCGTTTGGGTCAGACAGGCGGATTTCGCCCTCTTTTTTAGCCACCTGTTTTTCAGTTTCCTGCAACGAAACCGCCAAAGCGGCCAGTTCGTTTTGGTCCTGCATTTCTTTACACAGGTCAAACCAGGTTTTGCCGTCCTCCATTTTTTTATGGAGTGCGTAAAAAGTATCAATAGAGGTTTTTAATAAATCAATTTGGCGGCTGACGTCCTTGGCCTTTTTGGTATCGTTCCAAAAGGCCGGGTCCGCCGACTGCGCCTGCAAGGCGGCCAGTTCCTGTTTTTTGCCGGGGATATCATCTATGGATTCTATCTTGTCCACCCGGGCGGAAAGATTGTCCAATATTTGTTCCACATCTTTAAATTCAATATTATTCATAAGCGAAAACCATTGTTGAAATCAGCAGCGTAAAGAACAGCGCCGCGCACAGCCAGGCAAACCAGTCGCCAAACTGCGTATAAAAGTTTTGTCTGTCCCCTACCGCAAGCGGTACGGAGGCCGTTAAAATTTCCTGCGTAAACAAACCCGACTGTTTTTCAATGCGTCCAAACGGGTCAATATAAGCCGAAAAACCCGTGTTGGCGGCGCGGAGCACCGGGCGGCCTGTTTCCACAGCGCGCAGCACATTTACGGCTAAATGCTGATACGGCGCGGCTGTTTTAAAAAACCAAGCATCATTTGTTATGTTCACAAAAAATTTTGCCCCTTGGCGGTTTTGGGATAGCCACAACTGCGGAAAAATGCTTTCGTAGCAAATCGTTTCCCCCACGGACACCCCGGCAACATCCAACGGCTTTTGTTCGCGTGGGCCAGGCGTAAACGTCCCCAGTTCCCCCAATACTTCCACATTTTTAAAAGCCGAACGGATAAGGTTTTCCAGCGGGATATATTCCCCAAACGGCACGAGTTTTATTTTGCGGTAATTCTGCCACTCTGCCGCATTGGGCGGGAGCAAATAAGCCCCCACATATTGATTTGTTTCGTGCTCTACATTAGAGCCGATAAACTGGTACGCGCCGGAGCGGGCGGCAATATCTTCAAACAAGCGGGTATATTTTTCCTCGGTCAGCGCACCGGGCACGGCACTTTCCGGCCAGACGGCGAGCATTAAATTTTTGCCTTCCAAGTTTTTCCCCAACTGTTCTAGGGTATCGGTGATTTCAGCCTCGTACTGCGGACTCCATTTTTTGTACTGGTCTATATTGGGTTGAATAAGAGCGGTATTTAAACTTAAAAGCGGCTGGCGCATTTCGCCAAGCGGTTTAGCGGGCAACACCTTATGCCCGTAACCATACACACAGGCAAACACCAAGGCCGCCGCCAACATATGAAGTACACCCTTTTTTACGCCAGGCTCGGCAAACGCCCACCCGACAGAGGCTCCCGCAAAGGCCACCACAAAACTAACACCATATACGCCCGTAAAAGAAGCCATTTGCAGAATTTCCGGCGCGTTCCATTGGGTATAACCCAACATAATCCACGGAAAACCTAAAAAGTAAAAGGCCACCGTCTGATGTAGCCACTCCAAAGCCACGACCCCGCAAGCCACTAGTACCGGGAAAAAGCCCCCGGTGCGTTTTAAAAAGTAACAGGCTCCGCCCAAAATGCCAAATTGCACTGCCAAAAGGCCGCTTAACCCCAACCAAGCCGCCACCGATAACCCCTGAGAAAGTCCGCCCCCGTGCAAACAGGTGTAATAAATCCAATACAAAATCCCCGCGTTAAACAAAAGGGCGGTCAGCCAACCATAAAAAAAGGAGGACCAAAATCCCTTAATTTTAGCCACTCCCCAAATAAACGGTGCCAGAGCAAACCAAGCCAGAAAATGCTGAGATTTGTTGGGATAACTTTGGTACATCAGCCAAGCCGTACCCAACAAACAGGCGAGCAAAAACACGAACCGAGCCGCGCCACAGAACACCGTTTTAACACGCACCCAGGCGGAAGATTTCTCCGCCTGGGCGTCTTGTTGTGAAATAGTTTCCCTAAACTCCCGCATATTCCTTAAAACCGTATCTTACACACATTTTCCACACATACGGCTTGTGCATTCGGGCTGCACTCTCTCTCTGTGGAGGGGGCTCTGTCCGGACAGGCCTTAGCCACCAGATTGGATTGCATTTTATTAAAGTCCAAGGTGTACTCGGCATTAATAGCCGTTACGCCCGAAGGCCCCACCAAACAGCCGCACGGGTCCTTATCTACAATAATACAATCCTCGTCGGTTTGGCAGCGGTACATCCGGCGCACCTGCGCCTTGACGGCGGCAGCGGCGGCTTCCCGGTGCTGTTCCTCAGCCTTAACGTCCATTTCCTTAGAATTAAGCGCTGGTACATTAACCTCTATGGGCATATCCTTGCTGTATAATAACGGCAAGAGAGCAAGCACTCCTACGGCACAGCAAAGCAAAAGCAATTCTTTTATCTTATATTTCATAAATTGGCTCCACAGCATTTTTTGTATTTTTTACCACTTCCGCACGGGCACGGGTCGTTACGCCCGATATGTTTGGGCGTTTGCTCCGTCTGATTGGCGGCGGCAGAAGCCTGCGCCTGTTGGGCCGGGGTCCGGCGGGGAGGCAGTTGCAAGCGGAAAATATAACTGACCATTAAGTCGCGCACGCGGTTTAACATAGCGGAATACAATTTATAGGATTCCTTTTGATATTCAATAAGCGGGTCCTTTTGGGCGTATCCGCGCAAACTAACGCTGTTTTGCAACTGGTCCAATTCGTACAGGTTTTGCTTCCAGGCATTATCAATAATTTGCAGTAAAAGCATCCTTTCAATTTCCGCAAAGTTAACGCCTTGTTCGGCAAAGTACAGCACGCGGGCGTGGTACAAATCCTTCACCTGTGCCATAATCTCATCCACCAACTGGTCGTGCGATTTTCGCCCGACATTTTCGGCAGTAAAGTGGAATTCGCCGGGAAAGAAATTGCGCAAACCGACGTTTAACGCCTCAAAATCACAGCGCTGCGGGTGGGAATAATTGTAATATTGTTCAACCAATTCATCTACAATTTCTTCCATCATCTGCATTGTTTTATCGGTCATATCCGCGCCGTCTAAAATAGCGTTTCTTAAACCGTAAATGGCGGTGCGCTGTTGGTTCATTACTTTATCGTAATCCAACAGTTGCTTGCGGATATCAAAGTTGCGGCCTTCCACCATACGCTGCGCCCCTTCAATTTGACGCGTCATCAGGCGCGATTCAATGGCTTCGCCCTCTTTCATACCCATTGTGCTGAGTACGGAAGCAATTTTGGTGGTGTTGGCGAATAAGCGCATCAATTCGTCATCAAGCGAAATATAAAAGCGGGAGCAGCCCGGGTCCCCTTGGCGGGCACAGCGGCCGCGCAACTGGTTATCAATGCGGCGCGATTCGTGGCGTTCGCTGCCGATAACGTGCAAGCCGCCCAATGCCACCACTTCGTCTTGTTCCTGCTTACTGGCCGGGTTACCGCCCAAAACAATATCCGTACCGCGACCCGCCATATTGGTAGCAATCGTTACCGCCCCTTTGCGCCCTGCCTGGCTGATGATTTGGGCTTCCATTTCGTGATATTTGGCATTTAATACCTGGTGCGGAATCCCTTTGGCACGGAGCATATGGCTCAACTTTTCGGATTTTTCAATAGAGCGCGTACCCACCAGCACCGGGGCGCCCTTCTTCCACAAATCTTCCACCTCGTCCACAATGGCATTAAACTTTTCGCGCTCCGTCAAATACACCAAATCGGGGTAGTCAATGCGTTTAGAGGGACGGTTCGGGCGGATTTCCACCACGTCCAACTTGTAAATCTGCCAGAACTCATTGGCTTCCGTCATTGCGGTACCCGTCATACCGGAAAGTTTTTTGTAGAGTTTAAAGAAATTCTGGAACGTAATAGTAGCCAAGGTCTGGTTTTCTTCTTTAATTTGCAAACCTTCTTTGGCCTCTACCGCTTGGTGCAAGCCGTCGCTCCACCGGCGGCCCGGCATTAAGCGGCCCGTAAATTCATCAACAATAACCACCTCGCCGTCTTTGACCACATAATCCACGTCGCGTTCGTACAAGTGGTGCGCACGCAGGGCTTGGTTAATGTGGTGAACCCACTCGGACTCCACATCATTATACAGGTTGGACACATTTAAAAATTTTTCTGCTTTGGCGATACCCGTATCGGTCAACGTAGCGGTGTGGGCCTTTTCGTCAATAATAGCATCCACGCCTTCGTCCAAGTTAACGCCCTCATACTTGGCTTTAACTTCGTCCTTTTCCGTAATCATACGGATTTTTAAGGACGGAATTAAGCGGTTGACGATATAATATTTATCGGTGCTTTGTTCGGACGGGCCGGAAATGATAAGCGGGGTGCGGGCTTCGTCAATCAAAATGGAGTCCACCTCGTCCACAATACAATAGTTCAGCGGGCGCAGGACACGGTCCTCCCGGCTGATTACCATGTTGTCACGCAGATAATCAAAACCCAATTCGTTATTGGTTACATAAGTAATGTCCTTGGCGTACATTTCGCGGCGGCTGGCATTATCCATATCGTGGTTGATATAGCCCACGGTGAGACCCAAAAATTCGTGAATAGGCCCCATCCATTGGCGGTCGCGGCGTGCCAAATAGTCGTTAACCGTTACCACGTGCACCCCTTTTCCGGTGAGCGCGTTTAAATAAGAGGGTAACACGGCTACCAAGGTTTTACCTTCCCCGGTGCCCATTTCGGCAATTTTGCCTTGGTGCAATACAATACCGCCCAACATTTGCACATCATACGGACGCAGGCCGATTACTCTTTGCGCAGCCAAGCGCACCACGGCAAAAGCCTCGGGCAACAGTTGGTCCAAAGTTTCGCCCCGGGCCAAGCGGTCCTTAAACTCTTGGGTTTTGGCTTTTAATTGTTCGTCGGTTAAATGTTCAAATTCAGCGGTGAATTTGTTAGCATCATCTACATAGTGTTGAATTTTTTTAAGGTCGCGTTCGCTTTTGGTTCCAAAAATTTTATCAATTACAGTTCTAATCATATTACAAGTTTCCTTTCTTTAAAAATAGTATAGCAAGACAACATTATCCCGCAAAAGAGCAGGTACGGAAACTGTTATTTGGCGACAGGCTTTTTATGGTTGGTTTTTACTTGCAGATTGGAGGCTTGTTCCGTCTGTAAAGAAGAGGTTTCTTCTGCCGAAACCGATAGTGCGGCCAGCCTTGTTTGCACGCGGACTTGCGCCTGCTGTATATACGCTTGGGCGGAAGCGGAAATTTGTTCGCCGGAGTCCTTTTTAAGCGATTTGATTTCAGCCTTTACCGCCTTAATTTTGGCCTTTAAAGCCGCAATTTTAGCCGAGCGGTCCGCGGGAGAAAGGGTTTTATCCTTTTTTATTTGGGACAACTGACGCTTATATTCTTTGGCCTGTTCCTCGCGCAGGTTGACCGTAACCGCCCACACGCGGGCCAGCACATCCGACACTTGGCGGGTAAAATATTTATCCGTTGCGGCGGAATCTACCCCGTTTACAGCCGAGAGGAACAAAGTTTCCTCATATTGTTCGGAAAGCATATGCAAACGGATAGAATTATCAAAATTACGCGCTACGGAAATCAATTCAAAGCGGGATTCCTCCGTATCAGGTGCCTGGTAAGAAACGGCCAGATTTTCCAACACGGCATTGTAATCCGCATTATTTTTGGCATTTTCCAATACAACAGGATTATATTGGGCAAAAATATCCAATACTTTTTCGCGGTTGTAGCCGTTGGCATCCTGCTGCGCATACAGCGCAGACGACATAGCAAGCGTGGCTAAAAGAAATAAACTGCGTCTCATTTTTCCCCCTAAAACAGTACTACTTGTATTTTGCTATATATAGGGCGCATAGTCAAGCCCTTTTCCGCCGAAAAAGAAAAAATAAACCCGGGACGGTTTTGGCCCCGGGTTGATATTAGTTTTTAAAGTTAGCGGGCTGCCGTACGGAAAAAATTTCCCTTTACATTGCGGGCCAACTGTACGCGGCCCAAGGTTTTATCTGCCGCAACCGTTACATTTTTTGCATTGGGCTTAATGGCACCGTCTGCCGAGCCAAAAATATCCCCTTGTTTTACCACACCCAACTGCCCGTGGTTGTTGATTTGGACTTCCAACTTTAAATTGCCGTCCAAATTAGCGGCTAATAAATCTTCTTCTCCCATAGTAAACGCAAGCGGGAACTTCGGGTTTACTACGCGTTTAATGGCTACGGGCACATCCGCCTCGTTCTTCACGATAATTGCGCAGGAATTGTTATCCGCCTGCGCCATAGACGCCAAGCGCTCCGGCACGGTAACCGTACCCGAGATATTAAAACGCCCTTCGCTGACGGTTCGCGCCAGGCAGAAAGCGCAAACAACTAAACTGGCGGCCGCAGCCGTAATAAAAATCTTTTTCATACTTATATTTTACCCTTTACTTTGCCTTTTGACAAGGGGTGTTTCCCCCGCCGGATAAGAAAAGGCCCTTATCAAAAGGGCCTTTTCTTATGTTCGGGCAAATTCAACTTATTGTTTAAAGAAACCCCACAGGTTAGCGTTATATACCCAACCTTTGCAAACGCCGTCTTTGGCCTTTTCGGGTTCATCGGACACTTGAATCCATTTGCCTTTTTTAGCCAAGTATTTAAAAGGATAACCTTTGGCTACCGTGCAAACGATATCGGCCGAGGCGGAGGGGTCCTTGCGGACGTTTAAATCCACCTTAGCGGACATACCGCCTTTCGGGCTTAACAAATCAGCTCTGATCCAACCGCTGTAACCTTCAAAATCCTTAATAAGAACCCAACTTTTATCTTCGTTGGTTTTTACCATAATGACAGGGGTGTATCTCCACGCGTGCCATTTCAAAGCGCATTTCGTACCCGCGCAGGTGCGGATGTTGGCTCTTTTAGCATTGATGCTGGCATACTTTTGGGCGAAAACAGGAGCGCTCACAAAAAGCACGAGCATAGCCAAAGCAATAATTTTTTTCATATTTCTTCTTTCTCCTATAAAGGGCGAACTAAAAAATCTCTACACAAAGAGTATAGCAATACTGCCCGAAACTTTGCAAGTTTTTTCTTACCGGGGCAGCCTCCAAAAAAGATATAATAAAGAAGATAAATAAACCTTTGGAGAATATTATGAAAGAACAAGTCCAACAAGTAATTGACGATATCCGCCCCATTTTGCAAGCCGACGGAGGCGATATCCAACTGATTAGTGTAGATGAAAAAACCGGTATTGTTACCGTAGGCTTACACGGCCGTTGCGGCAGTTGCCCGCACGCCCAAATGACGCTGCAAGCCGTTGTGGAACGCAAAATTAAAGAAATCGTCCCCGGAGTAACCGCGGTGGAACGCGTTTAATGCCGAAGATAGATTTGCATACACACTCCGATTTTTCGGACGGAACTTGTACCCCGGAAGAAGTGGTTCACGCTGCTTTAAAAGCCGGGGTTTCCGTTTATGCGTTGACCGACCACGACACAACTGACGGAGTGCTCCGCGCACAAAAAGTGTGCGGAGAACACCGCATCTTCTTTACCCCGGGGGTAGAAATCAGCACCCGGGAACACGACCACTTGCATTTTACCGGATATAATATTGATTTGGAAAATGCGGAATTTCAAGCCTTTTTGGCACAGAACCGCCAAAACCGCCGGGAACGTATCCGCAAAATCATACAACAATTAATCGCTGCCGGGGTGGATATTACGGAAGATGAAGTTTTTTCCCGCGCCCCAAACACCGTTTCCCGCGCACACGTGGCCGATGCACTAAAAGCCAAGGGCATTGTTCCCAGCCGCCAAGAAGGCTTCCGCCGCTATTTAGTGCCCGGACAACCCGGCTATGTGCCGTCTGCCGGGGTAACCGCCATTGAGGCTATACAACACATCAAGCGCGCAGGAGGTATGCCTGTTATTGCACACCCGGGTATTGTGTCTGAGCATTGGAACTTCCCGGCTTGGACCGAAGCCGGCTTGGAAGGCGTGGAGGTCTTTTATCCGGCCCACACCTTTACAATGAAACAAGACCTGCTGGCTATTACCCGCAAATACGGCCTTTTGGCTACTGCCGGGTCCGATTACCACGGCCCGCGCGCCGGCCGCATTACCACCCCCGGCATGCAAATTCCGCAGCCGCATTACGACAAACTGCTCCGCAGATTATTTAACCGTTAAACTATTATGAACTTACTCCCTAAATTGGTTACGCTTTGGCGCAACCACCCCGAAGAATTTACCCCCAAACGTATGTGTAAAGATATTACGTCCGGGCTGGTAGTGGCTTGCGTGGCCCTGCCTCTGTCTATTGCCTTGGCTATCGCCTCCGGTGTTACGCCTGAAAAGGGCCTTTTAACCGCTATTGTAGCCGGGTTTTTAATCTCCCTCCTGGGCGGCTCCCGCGTGCAAATCGGCGGGCCGACGGGCGCATTTGTGGTTATTGTCTATGGTATCATCCAAGAGTTTGGGCTTTCCGGCCTTTTAACCGCTACTCTAATGGCGGGCATTTTTTTGATGTTAATGGGCCTTTTTAAATTCGGTGCGTTCATCAAGTTTATTCCTTACCCCGTAACTACCGGGTTTACCAGCGGTATTGCCGTGGTGCTTTTTTCCACGCAAATCAATGACTTTTTGGGCCTTCATTTGACCGATATCCCCAGCGACTTTTTTGCCAAATGGAATATGTATTTTCACCATTTATCCGCGGTGAATTGGGAAACCTTGGCTGTCGGTCTTTTAACCTTGGCTATTATCATTTTTTGGCCTAAAAAGTGGAAGGCGCTGCCCGGCTCTTTGGCAGCCCTTATCATTACTACTTTGGTGGTGAAGTTTGCACATTTAGAAGTGGCGACGATTACCTCCACTTTCGGCGCGGTGGACAGCACCTTGGTTTGGCCCCATATGCCGGGCGAAATTACGCTGGCTACCATTAAAAAACTGCTGCCCGCCTCTTTGACGATTGCTTTTTTGGCCGGAATTGAAAGTTTGCTTTCTGCCGTTGTGGCGGATGGTATGATTGGCAAAAAGCACCGCTCCAATATGGAACTGATTGCCACGGGTGCCGCCAATGTGGCGGCAGCTTTATTCGGCGGCTTACCTGCCACGGGTGCGATTGCCCGAACAGCCACTAACATTGAAAACGGCGGACGTACGCCTATTGCCGGTATGGCACACGCTATTTTCCTGCTGATTATGATGCTGTGCTTAATGCAATATATTGGCCTGATTCCGATGACATCCTTAGCCGCCATTTTGTTTATGGTGGCCTACCGTATGAGCGGTTGGCGGGCCTTCCGCGCTTTATTCAAGGCCCCGGCAAGCGATGTGGCCATTTTGCTCGTTACCTTCGGTTTGACTGTGGCGGCCGATTTGGTGGTAGCCATTGAGTTCGGCCTCGTTTTGGCGGCAGTACTCTTTATGAAGCGGATGAGCGACGTATATCAAATCAAGAATATGGATGATGATATTTTTGATGAAGTTCACCAAAAGGACGATATTGATACCAAAATTATTACACACAATGTAAGCGTGTACGAAATCAACGGTCCGTTCTTCTTCGGGGCGGCAAATGTATTTGTAGATTCCTTAGAAAATCACAAAGAGTGCAAGGTGCTTATCTTGCGTATGCGTAGCGTACCCGCGATGGACGCCACCGGTTTTCACGCGTTGGAAAGTATCTTTAACAGTTGCCAAAAAGACGGCGTGCAACTGATTCTCTCGCACGTCCAAAAACCTGTGTTAAAAACCTTGGAGAAATACGGGTTCATCAAACGATTAGGCAAAGACCATATTTGCAAAAATATTGATATTTCCCTCATGCGTGCCGAGTCTATTGTCAGCGGACGCCAGCATTTCCTAGAATAGCCCTGCGGGCGGCAGATTTTCCGCACTCTATTGAATAATTGAGCGACGCTGTTTGCAGGGTCGCTCTTTTCTTGCCCAAAGCACAACATCTTGCGGGCGGCATATATTCCGCACTCTATTGAATAATTGAGCGACTCTGTTTGCAGGGTCGCTCTTTTTTTGCCCAAAGCGCAACATCTTGCGGGCGGCAGGCTTTCCGCACCCTACTGAATAATTGAGCGACGCTGTTTGCAGGGTCGCTCTTTTCTTGCCCGAAGCGCAACATCTTGCGAGCGGCAGGCTTTCCGCACCCAGTTGATTAATTGGACAACACTCTTTTGTTAATGTTGCAAATTAACACACAGGCAACGACAAAATCTGGATAAAAACTTCCGGAATAACAACAAAAGGACAAGGGTGATAATTTCGTATAGGTATAAAATTAAAAGCCCCGGGCACTAAAAATACCCGGGGCGTTATTCTAAAATTTACCTTATTAGTTGGCAGGAGCCGCGTTATCCAAATTCGTAGGAGTGGCCCCTTTATCGCGTTTAAATACGCCTTTTACCTTCTTCCACAAACGGCCGGCTTCGTATTTCACGCCCTTTACCAACGAGGAGTTGCTCATCATACCGGGTGTTAAAAGCAAACTGGCTCCTAACATCGTACCCGCATACAACAAATCCATCGGCACCCCTGCACCGCTCATAGAAGCCAAGTACCCCGCCGGGATAGCCCCCAAACCGCCTACTGCCATTGTTAAAGCCAAGATAGAGGACAGTTCGCGGTTCTGTTTGGGGTAGCGGTTCATAATATAATCGTACATTTGGGTAAAGAAGTTACCCACGCCCAAACTGGCTACGGCCGCACCCGCAATCGTTTGCGTCACACTGTCGCCAGCGGTAGCCATAATACCTGTACCCAAGGCAGACAAGGAAGAGCAAAGAATGTACATGGTATCGGGGCTAATACGGCGGCTTACCACGTTACCGCCCAAGCGGCCTACGATAAACGGCAAGTAGAGCGAGCAGGCAATCAGGAAGTTTGCAAATTCGCCTTGGCTGATAAGCGACTTCATAGAAGTAGCAAACGAACTGGAAATGACGAACTCGTGAATCGTAGCCAACGTCATTGCCGAGGCCAACGCCGCTACACCCGGGGCTTTTAACATTTTACCCATATTACCAAGCGTGTTTTCCTGCACCGCCACAGAGTGTTTAACCTTGTGGACCAGGTCGTTCAGGCGGTCAGCCGGAACATTATATTGTTCGGCTAATTGTTTTTCCAATCCGGCGAACAA
The DNA here is from genome assembly GCA_900541355.1 of Candidatus Avelusimicrobium fimicolum. Lineage (GTDB taxonomy): Bacteria > Elusimicrobiota > Elusimicrobia > Elusimicrobiales > Elusimicrobiaceae > Avelusimicrobium > Avelusimicrobium fimicola. The sequence goes on from UQJU01000001.1 coordinate 58,008, forward strand.
TTCCGCCTTAGCACCTTTATACAAATCGCTGGCTTTCTTGGAAGAATCCATTTTCACGTTGGCAAAAACCCACGCATCTAACGAATCTTTAAATCCGCGTGCCACTTCGTCAATAACCAAGGACGGCACTTCTCCTTTTGCTTCGGCCAATACTTTAGCCCCCGCATCCAGCGTACCCTGCAACATTTTTTGGCTCTGTTCCAAGTTTTTGGCGGAATACGCATCGCGCAGTTTAGCACGCCAGACTTTCCAAGCCACCCAACCGCTGTAACCGGCATATATCGGGAAACTGATAGAATAGTCCAGGCCCAAATTTACCCCAGTCGCCAGTTGGATACCGTGATTAATCAAATACGGAGAGGCCAAGAAAGCAAGCGTACCTACGTTTTTGTACACGAAACTTAAATTGTACAGTACGATATCTTTCAAACTGACCTCGGATTTTTTGGTAAAAAATTCCTTTATGCGTTCGCCCAGTTTTGCAAAACCTTGTTTTTCCGCAACGGACATTTCCGTTTCGGCGGTTTTTAAAGCATCCTTAGCCGCGTTCAAAATTACTTCCCCACGGTTGGCCCGGATAAGCAAGTTGGAAACCAACTGTTTCAAAATACTGGAACCGCTCATTAAGAATAAGGCGGTAATGAACAAACCTTTCTGTACCGGGCTTAATGCCATACCCTCTACAAATCCGTAGAATCCGCCAGCCGTAGCCAAGGCGCCGGCAGCAGTGGACATAGCCAAAGAAACAACCATTAAGTTCTTTTCGCCATATTTTTTAAGTACAGGGGTCAACAAAGAGGCCAACCCGGGCAATACATAGTTGATACCGAACATCATACCGTTGGCGGCACTTACGTCAATACCAAGCGCACCATTTACCACCGGACCCATCGTTTTACCCAAACTGACGTTCGTCAAGGAAGCATCGCGCACGATTAAATCCGCACGGTTTTGGGTAGGATGTACAGACACATTAAATTTGGTCGGACTGTGGCGTAAAATTTCCACAAACTTGCCGATTTGGTTTTTAGGTAAGCGCACATAAAAGCGGGACAAGTGGTGAATTTTCCCATCCGCGCCTTGTAAAGCCAAGTTGCCTTCCGGCAACAACACAACTTTTTCGCCGTGGGCTACGCTTTTTTCCGGCAGAGTTACTTCCAAGGGCAAAAGAGCACCTGTGGCAGCATCAGTTACCTGTTGGGTAGAGGCTTGGTACACCACGTCCGGGCGGTTTTCCAGTTTCAAACTAAATTTGGTCATCCCGGCGGCACGCACCAAATCAACCAAAGAGCCCACTTGGTCCGCTTGCAAGCGCATATAGAAGTGCGCCATACGCAAGGGCGGCTGGGTTTGGTTGCGCAGTTCAGCCACATAGCCGTGTTTAAAATTGGGGGTTAAGGCAAAAGCCACGCGGTTGTAACCCTTTACACGGAAGCGGTTGCTGATTTCCAAATTGACGGGCAAAATGCGTTCAATGCCGTTTTCGTCCACGCGGGTTAATTTAAAGCCTTTTTCCGACACCGGGACCGGGCCTTCTTCGCCGGCTCCCATTAATTCATCAGCAGAGGCCGGGGCTTCGGGCGAGCGGAGATTGGAATAAACCTCGCTAATTTGCGTGGCATCGTGCAAGCCCGGCTCGTGATAAATGGGTTCCGGAGCCTTTTTGCTAAAACGGTTTTTGAGCCAAGCCGCACCTTTCTTAAAGAGTTTTCCAATAGCAAAAACGGGCACACCGCTGTACATTACACCAGAATTATCATTTTCGGAGCGTCCAAAAAATTCCACCGTGCTCTTCGTTTCAGCGGGTACCGCGGCGGTCTCGGCTACGGCTTCGCCGGCGGTCGGTACAGCCGTGGGAGATAAGGCCAAATCCGCTCCCGGCAACTGCACTTTCGGCATTTCCACTTTGGGAGAAGTAGCAGGCTGCGCTTTCGTCGCCGGGGCAACAGGCTCGGCGGCCGGAGCGGTGCCTAATTCCAACCAATCGCGGGTGGCCTGGCGGGAAATATCAGCATTTAAAACGTTTTGAGGGCAGCCCAATTTCAAGAAGCGGGCCATATCGGAGGACGCAGGAGCGGCTTCACCGGTTACAGCGGTAATTTGAACGGGCAAACCTTTTTCTTGCGCCACAGCGGTTAAATTCTGCCAGAACGGACCTTTGGCCCCCGTAAGGGTGGCAAGTTCCTGTAACTGGATATAAGCGCCTTGACGCAACAAACCGCGGGCAGCAATTACTTCCGCGGTTTTTTCAAAGGGAGAGTTTACGGCTTGCTTATAAAAATTAATCAAGGCCGGGGCATCGGCTTTTGTGCCCACTAAGCCCAAAGCCGCCGCATCAGACAACGCGTGGTGGCAATTTAAAACATCCTTATAGTTAGCGTGTTGCTTATTGGAGGCAATCAATAAAACGGAGTGTTCGTCCCCTTTGGGAAGTTTGGCAAAGGATGCGGACAAGACTTCCAATTCCGTGCGGTAAAATTTAACGGCTTCGGTCTGTTGGGCCAGGTTGGCGCTACCGTGCAAGTAAAACGTAACAAACTGGGAGCGCAGAGCCGCCGCGCGAACCTTTGGAGAGGTTTGGGCAAAAATAGGACCGGGCAAACCATCCGTCAGTTCGCCAACAGATAAAGCGTGAGGAGAGGTTAACGCCGTAAGTTTAGATTGGATTAAATCGGAAGGAACCTGTACAGAACCCGCATTAGGGGCCACCACCGCACCGGGAAGGAGATTGGGAACCATTTGGCCCACACGCGCTCCGGCAGAATACCCCTGTACATTGGGCGGCAATTTTACGTTGGGAACAACGGCGACTCTTTTCACCACCTGTCCAACGGTCCGGCTTTGCTTGGCAATTCCTTTACCGGCCTTAGCAGGCAAAGATTGCGCCAGCGATGGGGAAACGCTGCTAAATAGAATACAAAAACTGAGTAAAAGCGACAGGGTTGTTTTCATAATAAGGTTCTCCTCTCCCTTAATTATTGGAAAAAGTTCGCAAAAAAAATAGGGCCAAAAGACCTAGAAGTCCTAGGTTTTTTAGCCCTATATAAAAATAGGCCCTGCCACTTGGGCAGGCATATTTCCGGGGGTATGGCTGATTGAATACAGGAAATTTTTAGGGAATTAGGGAAAGCAGACACGCCCCCTTCTTTTATTGCTAAAAATTGCAGGGGCGAGCACTGACACACAAATTGTTGGTCTTTGGCGCAGTACATCTAAAACTCCTTTTATCCGTCTCCACCTATATTTTAGTAAACTTTGCCAACTTGCACAACGGAACAAAAGGCCCATTTTTTATATAAGTCTTTTGGATTATGTCTATTTATCCAACTTGCTTTTTAATGCGCTTGCTACACACTCCGGCACCAAAGAGGAAATATCCCCCCCGTATCCGGCGGCTTCGCGCACCGCAGACGAACTTAAAAAAGCGTATTCGGGACGGGCCGGAAGGAAAACCGTTTCGGCCCCGGGGCAAAACAACTTATTATAATAAGCGTTTGTCAGTTCGTGTTCCATATCCGCCGCGCCACGCACCCCGCGCACCAAAATATGCAGATTGTTTTTTTTGAGGTAATCCGCCAATAATCCTTCCGCCTGTTCCACGCGGATTAACGGTTCGTCCTTAAAAGTTTCCTTTAACAAAGCCACCCGTTCCGCCGGGCTAAACAACGGTTGTTTGTTTCCGTTGGGAATTACCAATACCACAAGCGCCCCGAACGCACGCGCCGCACGGCGCGCAATATCCGCGTGCCCCAGCGTAACGGGATCAAATGTGCCTGCATAAACGGCCGCAATAGTCATAAAAGGCTCCTTAACACTTCTATATAAGTTCTATATTATGGTATCATAATTTTATGATAAAAAATCCGTTTAGCGATCAAATTTATTTACAGCGTACACATCCGCATCATCCTGATTTGCGGGATGAATATTTCCGCGACCAGACAAAAATTATCCACTCTCTGCCGTTTCGCCGCCTGAAACATAAAACCCAAGTATTCTTTGCCCCAAACAATGACCACATTTGTACCCGTATAGAACATGTGCTCCATGTAGCGACCATAGCCGCTACCATTTGCCGGGGGCTCAACAAAAGCGGCAACTGGCAATTAAGCGAAGATATGGCTTATGCTATCGGCTTGGGCCACGATATCGGGCACGCCCCTTTCGGGCACGAGGGCGAACGCGCCATAGACGCTTGCATCCGTCCCAAACGCTTTTTACACGAAATTAACAGTTACCGCGTGGTGGAACATTTAGCCAACTACGGGGAAGGCTTAAATTTAACCTTTGCCGTAAAGGACGGAATCATCTGCCATTGCGGCGAAGATTTTACCAATAACCAACTCTGCCCCGCTGCGGTGCCGAACGATTTGGAAAAAATCACCGGGCGCGACCATATGCCATCCACTTATGAGGGGTGCATTGTTCGTCTGTCCGATAAAATCGCCTATTTAGGGCGGGATATTGAGGACGCCGTAAAGGCAGACCTCATCACCACCAACGATATTCCCAAAGATGTACGCGAAGAAATAGGAACGTCTAACGGGGAAATTATCAACACGCTGACCCTGGACCTAATTAACCACTCCAAGGATCAAGACTGCATTGGCTTTTCGGCTGATAAATTTGGGCTGATTTCGCAATTGCGCGAATTTAACTATACCCGCATTTACCACAACGAGCAAATGCGCCAGCGCAAGGAAACCATAGACAAATGTATCCGCGATTTGTTTGATTATTTCCGCACGATTTTTAAGCGATACGGCTTTGACTACGAGGCATACGAACAAGAAGGCAAAACCACCGCTAAGAATTTTGCCAAATATATGCGCTCTATGACAAACATATATAAAGAAAACCCCGCGCAAATTGATACAATTATCGCCGACTATATTGCCGGAATGACCGATTCATTTGCATTAAGCGTAATGGAGGACGTTATTTTGCCTAACTCCATTAAGTTTTTTAGTTAAGTATTTGCGAAATTTCAGAAAAAGCGCCCGGTTCCCGCCGGGCGTTTTTTATGATATAAAAAGGAACACCCCCGGTGGGGGAACCGGAGGTGCAGGGGATAAAAAGTTTTTACAGGTAGGAAGCGTTTTCGTTAAAGAAAGCAACCACTTTATCCATACCCGGGACAGAAGCATTATCGCGCGCGGCTTGTGCAATCGTGCGGCCGCTGTTATCCTTGCTCATTTTTACCACTTCGGCGGCCTCAGTCTGCGCCACATCAGCCACAATTCCGCCGGCGGAAAGTTTGCTCTTAATATTCATAATGCTCTTGTACAAATCGGTATAAGGAATTTCCGCAAAAAACATATCCGCACGCCCGTAATTAATTTGCGTTTGTACCGGGAGTTCCCCGGCCGCATTGCGCTGATTCATTAAAAGGTGTAAATGCTTTTGATATTCACGCGGATAGAAATGGCGGATGCCATAAGCCAAAGCCAAAAAAGAGTCTTTATTGCGGGCAACGTGGAATACGTTATTGCCGTTTTTGCCCGTTTTAAGCAAGAAATTGCCGCTCTTGGCGGATTTGATATAGGAGGCAATAGCCGTGGCATCTCCTTTTTGGGCCGCCGCAAAAACGGGCGTATTGCCAAAATCATCTTCTTTGTCCAAATCTACGGCACCTTGATGCCTTTGGGCGGCCGCTTGCACGGCAGCCTGCAATTTTTTGTTCAACTGCGGACGAGACTGGGCTGCGGGAGCCGCATTAACCAGCGAAACCATCAAACAAGCCGCTAAAATAAAAAGAAAGTTTTTCATATTTTATCCCCTTGTACATCCTTCTTATTTAAGTATCTATTTTTAAGTGGAAATTTACGAGGGTCTTTGGACCCATTTTTTAGGTATTTTGGACCTATCTTTTTTATAGGCCCTGCGGCAGGCGAATATAAAAACCAAAAGCCCCGGATTAAACCGGGGCTTTTAAATGGAGCGGGCGAAGAGAATCGAACTCTCGTCTCAACCTTGGCAAGGTCGCGTTCTACCATTGAACCACGCCCGCATAAATCTGTTTACCTTCAACAATAAAATTATAACAAATTTTTTACGTTGTGTACAATATTTATTTTTTTCGGGATGTTTTTTGTGCTTTTCCCGTCGTGGAATTTCCGCCCAACAAAATAGTTGCTATCGGCTTTAAATAAGTATTTTGCTCCACCGCTTTGCGGATATGGGGGTTTCCTTGCAAGGCTTTTAAATGCGGATTTGATGCAATAATGCGTGCGGCTTCCTGCGGACGGTCGCGGAAATACTTAACAGCCTTGCTGATAAGCAAATAACTCATAAAACGGCTGTTTGCCACCGCCAGCACCATCGGTTCGCTGGCAAGAATCTGTTTGACGGTTTCGCTGTCAAAAAATTCCGACATCGCATTTGGATCCTCGCTAAACGCCAACAGAAGTTGCGGGTCCTCCAACAAAGGAGCCACGTCCGGGCGGGCTAAAAAGGCCTTACACATCTTATCGTTAGCCAACAGATAACGCATCAAATCGGGGTCTGCTAAATTAGATGAAAAATTGGTCGTAAGTGCCCACGGAGCCGCGCCGATAATTTCGTAACTCTTAGGAGTAAATGCCTTAAAATTAAAGCGGCTGATAATCGGCAATGTGGAGCCTAAGTTACTTACGGCTACGTTGCGGTCCTGACCCTCTTGCAGTTGCACATACGTTACCCCGGTGTTGGGATTAAACTCGGTATTCGCCGCCGCCAATCCCTTTACTTGGTTGGGGTCCAAGGCCGCCGTTAAGTTATCGGCTCTTTTTTGGGCAGATAAAATAATCACTATCGTAATTAACACCAACGCCACCACACCTATCCCCACACCCAGCAAGAGCGTGTCCTGTGTGCGTTTTTCAATTGTAGCGGCCGTCTGGGCCTGGGTCGCCCCCTGCGGGTTTTTGGCCGCTTGTTTTTTCTGGTGATACTTGGCGGGATTACGCAGTAAATCCATTAATTCTTCTTTCTTCATAACATACGGCCGTTCTGCCGGACCTCCATATCAAGTATAATTTATTATATGAAATCTTATACCCAATATCTAACTGTTTGTACGGAAAAACATTACGAAATCGTAAATATCACGCCGCAAGTAGAGGAAGCATTGGCTAAAAGCGGCATAAAAGAAGGCTTATGCCTGGTTAATTCTATGCACATTACATCCAGTGTATTTATTAACGATAACGAGCGCGGCCTGCACGCAGATTTTTTACGCTGGACGGAAAAACTGGCCCCCTACGGGATTGATAAATACCAACACAATTTGACCGGAGAAGACAATGGCGACGCGCATTTAAAGCGCACGCTGCTCGGTCGCGAGGTCGTGGTGGCGGTTACGGACGGACATCTGGATTTCGGCCCGTGGGAAACTATTTTTTACGGAGAATTTGACGGACAAAGAAACAAACGGATTTTGATTAAAATTATTGGAGAATAAAATGAAAAAAACTATTTTTTATCACGATACAGACTGTGGAAATGTAGTCTATTACGCCAACTACTTAAAATATTTTGAAGAAGCGCGCACCCTCTATATGGCGGAAAAAGGTTTTTCCGTGCCCGCACTTATTGAACGCGGATTGTACTTTGTGGTAGCCCGGCAGGAAGTGGAATACAAATATTCCGTACGTTACGCAGACGTAATTGACGTATCCACCAAAGTATTGGAAGTGTCGGACATTAAGATTGTGTTTGAAAACCTCATTACCAACCAAGACGGCCGTTTATGCACCAAGGGAAAAACCACACTGGTTTGCGTGAATAAAAACGGAATGCCTACTCCGATGGGGGCAGACGTAAAAGCCGCGATGATGCCCGCCGCATAAATCTTTTTTTAGCCAGATAAAAACGGAACGCCCGGTATGGAGCGTTCCGTTTTTTAAATCTACCGTTTAGGCCACGCTAAACGATTTTTTCCTCGTGTTCTTTGGCCTTTGTAATTTCTTTATCCAACCGGGCGGATAATCGTTTTAGAACCGTTTGCGTGTTCTTTTTCCACTCTTTCAGTTCGCGCAATTCGGCTTCCGTATTTTTTAATTTTTCCAAACTGTCCTCTAAGGTGCGCACCCGCGCCTTTAACGCGCCGTTCTCGCCCTGCAATTCCTTCTGCCGGGCGAGTATTTGCGACGTTAAAAGTTCCAGTTGTTTTAATTTTTCCTGCATATTACCGCAGTTCCGCTCCCACTTGCACGCGCAACTGTTCCACAATGCGGTTAAACGCTTCGTCCGTTTCCTTGTCTTTCAAGGTACGTTCTTTATTGGAAAAGGCTAAACTGAACGTTACGCTTTTTTTGCCCGCAGGCAAATGTTCGCCTTGATACAAATCAATCAAGTGGTACGAAAGGTCCACATCAAGCGGTGTTTTTTCAAGCGCGCTGATAATATCCGCATAAGACTTTTCTTCATCCACCACAACCGACAAGTCGCGCAAAGACGGCGGAAATACCGCCACCGCTTTGGCCGGCTTAAAATCTTGCGCGGAAAAAGCCTTTTCAATCAGTTTCGTGGCAAACTCAAAGCCCCATACTTCGGGAGTTTTAATGCCGCAAGCCTTTAATGCAAGCGGATGAAATTTGCCAAACAAGCCGATTGCCTTGCCGCCCAGCATAATATCCATACAAATTTTGGGGTGCATATATACCGGGGCTTTTTTGGACGGAACCAAAGTTACCCCCTCCACGTCGGCCAACACCGCCTGCATCAGGCCTTTTAACCAATAAAAATCTACCGGTTTTTCCGCCCCTCCAAAGAATTTTTCCTGCTCCAAAGTTCCCGTTAAAACGCCGGACACCGCGTACCCTTCCACCGGGAAACCCTTAATAGATTGGAAAGTTTTGGTCGTTTCAAACAAGGCTAAATTATTATTGCCAAAGCGGAAATTGCTCTCCACATTTTTGAGCAAAGAAGGCAACAAAGTCGGGCGCAAATAATCCCACCCTTGGGCCAAGGCATTTTTAATTTTAATGCAGAACTTAGGGTCAAAACCAAAAGTTTTGAGTTCTTTTTCTCCCAAGAAATCAATATTTTTACACTCGCAGAAGCCCGCCCCAATTAACGCAGCGGCATATTTTTTGCCTAAATCAATCCCTTTCGGATTATCGGCAAACATCAGGCTGGCTTTTGTTTCGCTTACGGGAATCATATCATAGCCCGCAAATCTGGCGGCTTCTTCTGCCAAGTCCCATTTATGGTTCAAGTCCCGGCGGTGCGTAGGGGCTTTAAAGGTCCATTTTTCGCCGTCCGCGTGAAATTCAGCAGCCAAGCGGCCGAAGATTTCTTTTAAGCGCTCGTCACTAATCTGCGTGCCTAAAATGCCGTTAATTTCCGCCGGAGTAAACGTAACTGTCGGGTTTTCGTATTTAACGGGATAAACATCGTTGATTTCGCTGGGAATACCGCCGCAAATTTGTACAAACAAATCGCTCGCGCGGCGCATTGCCGTCATAGCCCCTTCAATATCCGTTCCGCGTTCAAAGCGTTGGGAGGAGTCGGACGAAATGGCAAATTTTTTGACTGTTTTGTTGACGGTAGGCGGGTTGAAATAAGCGGCTTCAAGAAAAATATCTTTCGTGTCATCTTTAATACCGCTGTCTTTTCCGCCCATAATACCTGCAAGAGCCGTTGCCTTTTTGTTATCGGCAATCATCAGGCAGTTGGCGTTTAACGTCAGTTCGCGCCCGCCCAACACGGTAAACTTTTCCCCTTCTTCCGCGTTGCGCACGATAACGGTGTCCCCCTCCACTTCGCGCAAATCAAATGCGTGGAGCGGATTGCCCAATTCAAACATCACATAATTTGTTACGTCCACAAGCGCATTTTTGGGGTTAAGCCCCATCGCAGCCAAACGGGTTTTAAGCCACTCGGGCGATTCGGCATTTTTTACCCCTCGGATAACGCGCCCGATATAACGCGGGCAGGCTTCGGCATTTTTAATTTCCACATTTAATGCTTCTCCTTCGCCGGGCAAATCTTTAATAGCGGGCATTTTAACGGGCTTATTTAACAGCGCCGCCAGTTCACGCGCCACCCCCAAGTGGGAGAGTAAATCCGGGCGGTTTGATGTAATTTCCAAATCAAACAAAGAATCCGCTTTGCCATAGAGGGAGGCAACATCCGTGCCTAATTCCAAATTTTCATCCAATACCAAAATTCCGTGTGCGCGGGTATGGGTTAAACCTAATTCGTCAGACGAGCAAATCATCCCCTCGGACGGAACCCCGCGAAGCACCACCGGTTTCATTACCATTTTGCCCACGCGGGCTCCCAAGAGTGCGAGCGGCACTTTTTGCCCAATGGCCACGTTTGGCGCGCCGCACACCACGCGCTGTGTTTTTCCGCCGCCCAAGTCCAGTGTTACCAAGTGCAAATGGTCGGAATTGGGGTGGTCCTCAATTTTGATGATTTGGGCCACACGCACGCCCTCAAAATCAGCCCCCGTTTTTTCCACAGAAGCCACTTCAATACCCAGGTCGGTCAGTTTTTTTACTAATTCCTCGGGTGTTAAATCAATATCAATAAAATCTTTGAGCCAAGAATACAAAATTTTCATAATCCGTCCTTAAAATTGTTTTAATACGCGCAAGTCATTTTCATAAAATGTGCGGATATCTTTAATGTTCAGCATCATCATAGCCAAGCGTTCCACACCCATACCAAAGGCGTACCCGCTAAACTGTTCGGGATCAATGCCGCAGTTTTTAAGTACGTTGGGGTGAACCACACCCGCACCCAGCATTTCAATCCAACCGCTGCCTTTGCACACATTACACCCTTTTCCTTGGCAGAAAACGCACTTTACGTCCACCTCTACGCTGGGTTCCGTAAACGGAAAAAACGACGGGCGGAAGCGGATTTCGGCCTTGTTGCCAAAAAGTCCTTTCATAAAGGCGGTTAAATCGCTTTTAAGGCTGGCCATACTTACATTTTTATCCACATACAAGCCTTCAATTTGGTGAAATACGGGGCTGTGTGTAGCGTCCAAACTGTCGTTTCTAAATACGCGGCCGGGGGCCATAATGCGAAGCGGCGGTTTGTGTTTTTCCATATACCGGCTTTGCACGTTAGAGGTATGTGTGCGCAAGACAAGCGGCATTTTGCCGTCCACAAAGAAAGTATCCTGTGCATCACGCGCCGGGTGGTGCAGCGGGATATTCAGCAAATCAAAGTTATGCTTTTCGTCCTCCACCCAAGGTCCTTCGGCCCACTCAAAACCCAAACGGGAAAGAATATCCGTCATACGGTCCTGCGCCACGGAAAGCGGGTGGCGGTGGCCTTTGGCCACGGGGTAGCCGGGAAGGGTTAAATCTAAGGTAACTTTATTTAATTCGTCATTAATTTGTTTAGCAGTAAAAAATTCGGTTTTTTCGTCAAGCGCGGCAGACAAAGCGGCTTTCAAAGCGTTGCCCAAGGGGCCGGCTTGTTTCTTTTCTTCAATGGGAAAATCTTTTAAGCCTTTTAAAAGTTCCGTTAATGCGCCTTTGCGCCCGAGAGCCGCAACGCGCAATTCTTCCACGGCGGCTAAATCGGCCGCTTGGCTGATTTTTGTTTTATAGTCTTGCTCAATAGCAGAGCAGGCTTGTTGAAATTCGGTAATAGTCATATATCTTATTATAGTATTTTAGGCGGCTGTATAGGGAAAATAAAGCGGCATTTTAAGTGGTTGCTTCCTTTTTGCCATTTTACATAAAGTATTATTCCCTTTTATGCTGTTTCTGTTGTCCTTGCCGTGCCGTTAATGCAGGGCTTGGCCCGCTTTGTATCCGTGGTGGCAATCGGGATACGCTTTTACCTCTTGGTTGTTTAGGTTGCCCTTGCCTTGTTTATAAAAGGCGGTTTTGGCGGAGGAGCATTTTTATTTGTTTGAGCCGCAGGCGAGTTATAAAAATGCCCGGCAAAACCTGCATTTTATAAGGCGTTGGGCAACGAGTCTTTTTGGTTCTTTTTCTGCTCCCAGAAAAAGAAGAAAGATAACATTGCTTCTTTTTGCACAAAAAAGAAGGAAAAAAGTAAAATAAACTTATATGGCCAAAGAGATTGTTCAAGTAGAAATAAAGCGTATCCCGCTGGATATAGAAACCACCGAACTCGGCGCCGTGGAACTGACGGACCTGGCCGCAACGGTGGAAAAATATATGCAAGGATTAGACGAAATAGATACGCTCAAACAAGCCCTTATTACCGCGCTCCATTTTGCGGCAGTGGCATATTTACAACGCCAAAATGACGGCGGAAAACGCAAGGAAGAAGAATCCCGCGTGGACGATTTGATTGTAAAATTACAATCCGCCTTGAACGCTAACCATAAATAATTTTATGCAAGAAAACGAAAATATCCCGCTGGCCGCGCGCCAGGCGCCCAAAACATTAGAGGAATTTGCCGGACAGCCGCATCTATTAGGGCCGGGCAAAATGCTTCGCCGCCTGTTGGAAGCGGATATGATTAAATCCGCCGTATTTTTCGGCCCTCCCGGCTGCGGCAAAACCGCCACCGCACGTTACATAGCCTCACGCACGCAGGCCTATACGGTAGAATTAAATGCCGCGGCAGCCGGTGTGGCGGACATCAAAAAAGTGTTGGCGGAAGCCAAAGAACGCGCACACACCCCCTCTTTTGACCAAAAACGCACTTTGGTTATTTTGGACGAAATTCATCATTTTAACAAAACACAGCAGGATGTTCTGTTGCCGTCCGTGGAACGGGGAGATATTATTTTAATCGGCATTACAACCGAAAACCCTTATTTTTACATTAACACCGCACTGTTATCCCGTTTTTCCGTTTTTGAATTTAAAGCATTGGGCGAAAAAGATTTGCTTAAAATTTTAACGCGTGCCGCCGAGAAAGAAAACGCACAAATCGCTCCGGATGCCGCCGAATACTTTATCACCCAAGCCAACGGTGACAGCCGAAAAATGCTAAATGCCGCCGAATTGGCGTTCGTTACCACCGAACCGGGCGAGGATAAAATAAAGCACATTACTTTGGAAATTGCGCAAGAGTGCATCCAGCGCCGCCACTTAAATTATGATAAAAAAGGCGACGAGCATTACGATATCATTTCCGCTTTTATTAAATCTATGCGCGGCTCTGACCCGGATGCCGCCGTGTATTGGTTGGCACGTATGCTGGAAAGCGGCGAAGACCCGCGCTTTATTGCCCGCCGTATTTTAATTTGTGCGAGTGAAGACGTAGGGTTGGCTGAACCGGCCGCGCTGATGATTGCGCAATCCGCCTTCCAAGCGGCAGAAGAATTGGGAATGCCCGAAGTGCGCATTCCCTTGGCACACGCGGCTATTTATGTGGCCTGTTGTCCCAAAAGCAACTCTGCTTACCTGGCTATCAATGCCGCCTTACAAGAAGTGCGCGAAGGCAAATACCGCCCGGTACCGGATAATCTGCGTTCCGGCGGAAAAAACAACGGCTACAAATACGCGCACGATTACCCCAATCATTATGTCCGGCAACTTTATATGCCCAGCCCAATGAAATTTTTTACTCCCGGCATATTGGGCAAAGAAGCCGCACTCATTGAGCGGCTCAAAAAAATCAAAGGAGAATAAATGGAACCGGAAGCCCCTTTTAGAGGACAGGTCTTTACCGTTACCGCCATTACGCTTGCCGTTAAGCAAACTTTGGAGGGAGTCTTCCGCGATATTTTTGTAGAGGGCGAAATCAGCAATTTGCGCGAAGCCGCCAGCGGACACGTTTACTTTGATTTAAAAGACAGGGAAGCATTGTTGTCTGCCGTAATGTTCAAGTGGGACGCACGCAAATTTACGGGAGAACTGCAAGAAGGCTTGCAAGTGCGCGTATGGGGCAGCCTTTCCTGCTATGCCAAACAAGGACGTTACCAAATTGTTGTAAAAACCGTGGAAGCGTTAGCCAAGGGAAACCTCTATTTAGAATTTGAAAAATTAAAAAAGAAGTTGGAAGCAGAGGGCCTTTTCGCCCCCGAACATAAAAAACCGATTCCCGCGTATCCGCAAAGAATTGGCGTTGTAACTTCGCCCACAGGTGCAGCAGTACGGGATATTTTATCCGTTTTAAAGCGCCGCAGCCCGCATTTAGAAATTTTAATAGCCCCGGTGCTGGTACAAGGGGACGAAGCCGCCCCGCAAATTGCCCAAGCCATCGCCGATTTGAACCGCTTTAAGCCCGCATTAGATGTGTTGTTGGTGGGGCGCGGAGGCGGAAGTATAGAAGATTTATGGGCATTTAATGAAGAAGCCGTCGCCCGGGCTATTTTTAAAAGCAAAATTCCGGTCATTTCGTGTGTGGGGCACGAGGTTGATTTTACGATTGCCGATTTCGTGGCCGATTTGCGCGCCCCCACTCCGTCAGCCGCGGCCGAACTGGTGGTAAAAAATTCCCAAAATACGCAGGATTATATCAAGCAGCTGCAAAAGCGGCTGTTACAATCGGTCAGTTTGTTTTACGAACGCGCCAAACGCAGATATGACTTGTGCGCAAACAGCCGCGTGTTCGTTCACCCGGAAACTATTACACAAAGCAAAGAACAGGATTTAGATGAATTAAATGCCCGTTTAGAAAGTGCCTGGAAGGAAAAATTAAACAACTTTTTCCACCGCTTTAAATTAGCCCAAGGCCAACTGGCGGCATTAGGGCCACAGGCCGTGTTAAAACGCGGTTACAGCATTACGCGCAAGCAGGACGGCTCCGTCATCAGCCGGGTGCACCAAACCGCCCCGGGCGAAACCGTATATATTCAAGTACAGGACGGTATGATTCATACCACTGTTAAGTGAGGATTTATGACAAAATTTAATTTTGAAAAACAACTCTCCCGCTTGGAAGAAATCGTCGCCAAGTTGGAAGAAGAACAAACCGATTTGGACGCCTCCGTCAAACTGTTTGAAGAGGGAGTAACCCTTTCAAAAGAACTTTCACAAAAGTTGGAAACGGTTAAATTTAAAGTGGAAGAACTAAAAAAGAAAGGAGCCGAAATGATGACGGAGCCCTTTAACACGGAACTCGCCGAGGACGAAAATGACAAATAAAAAATTACGTCTGGATATGGCCTTGGTAGAACAGGGATTTTTTCAAAGCCGCAACCGCGCACAGGCTTCCATTATGGCCGGAGAAATATTGGTAAACGGTGAAATTGACACCCGCGCCGACCGCACCATTTTGCCCGAAGATAAAATTTCTATTAAAGAAAAATCTTGTCCGTATGTTTCCCGCGGCGGACTAAAACTGGCAGGAGCCTTAAAACATTGGAACATTGATATTAAAAACAAAGTGTGCGTGGATATCGGTGTGGCAACAGGCGGATTTAGCGACTGTATGATTCAGGCCGGAGCCAAAGAAGTTTACGGTGTGGACGTAGGAAAAGGCCAACTGGCCGACGAAATGCGCCGTTACAAAAATTTCCACTTTAAACCCGAAACCAATGCCCGCTATATGACGGCAGATTTGTTTGATTCGGCCCCGCAATTTGCGGCGGTAGATGTTTCTTTTATTTCGCTTACAATGATTATGGAGCCTCTTTTTAAAGTAATGGCTCTGCAAAGCGAAATAGTCCTTTTAATTAAACCTCAATTTGAACTCACCCCCAAACAGGTGCCGCACGGCATTGTAAAAA
Organism: Candidatus Avelusimicrobium fimicolum; assembly: GCA_900541355.1. Classification (GTDB taxonomy): domain Bacteria; phylum Elusimicrobiota; class Elusimicrobia; order Elusimicrobiales; family Elusimicrobiaceae; genus Avelusimicrobium; species Avelusimicrobium fimicola. Next base: position 73,613 of record UQJU01000001.1, read on the forward strand.
CCGAAGAAAACCGCCAACTGGCCATTAAGCGCGTGCAGGATTTTTTTAATGAACAGTTAAAAGAAAAATACGGCGGTGTTTGCGGCGAAGTGATAGAAAGCCCGATTAAAGGCACTCACGGCAACACAGAATATCTGTGGCATATTACGCTGCACAAACCGCAACCTTAGTACAGCCCGCCTTCACTTGGGGAGAACAACAATAAATATCCCCCCGCTTACTATTTCTCTACACACAAAAACCCCCACTCCAAAGAGCGGGGGTTTTGTAAAACATTTCCTGCAAGTTTCCAGCCAACGATTAACGTTTGGAGAACTGGAAGCGTTTGCGGGCGCCGGGCTGACCGGGTTTCTTTCTTTCAACCATACGCGGGTCGCGGGTAAGATAACCGGCCTTTTTGACGGCTTTTTTAAGATCTTCGCTCATTGCGGCGATAGAGCGCGCAATCGCGTGGCGCAAAGCACCTGCCTGAGAGGATACACCTCCGCCCACTACTTTGGCGGTAACGTCGTATTCTTTTTCCAGGTTGGTAACCACGAGCGGGGCCTTAACGGCAGATTTGCAGCGGGCGTGGTTGCCGAAGTATTCATCCAAAGATTTGGCGTTTACGGTAATAACCCCTTTACCCTTTAAAAGTTCAACTTGGGCGACGGAGGTTTTTCTTCTTCCGGTTTTGAGTTCTTTCGTATTGTTCATAAATTTCTATCCCTCTTATTTACCAAAGCGTTCGGTGAAAGCGTGTTCTTCGCCAGCAAACAAGCGCAAGCGTTTCATTCTGGGCGCGCGAAGTTTGTTTTCGTCCAACATTCTTTTAACGGCCAGTTCCAAAACTCTGGTGGGGTTGTTTTCCAACACTCTTTTGACCGGGGTTTCTTTACCACCCTTGGCATAGCCGGAGTGGGAGAAGTAAACCTTTTGTTCCATTTTTTTACCGGTCAATTTGATTTTGCCGGCATTGGTAACGACGACAAAGTCGCCGCAGTCCATATTGGGCGTATAGGTCTTTTTGTGTTTACCCATAAGCAAGACGGCAACTTGGGTAGCCAATCTGCCCAGGGTTTGGCCCGTGGCGTCAATATGATGCCATTTGCGGGTGGTTTCCACTTCCTTTACGGAAGGCAAAAAAGTTTTTGTCATAATTTTGTTTCTACCTTTTGTAATTAATGCGCAGCGGAGTGGTTGGCCGCTGTCTTAATGACTCGTGGTTTCCTATATATTATATCAAAATGTACAAGATTTTATGGGATTTTTTTATGCGCGCAGACGGGACAGTGTTTCCGCAAATAACTTTTCAATATCTGCCAAGGTATCCAGCCGCACAAAAAGGCCGCGCATTTCCGAGGCGTTGGGGAAATCCTTTATCCAATAGCCGGCTGTTTTCCGGCTGCGGTTTACACCAATACGCTCGCCGTAATAAGAAACATTTTCACGGATGAGGTTCAAATAAATTTCAAGCCGTTTTTCGGGAGAATTGCTGGCGGGTTCTTTGCCTTCAAAAGCATTAATAATGTCTTGAAAGATAAACGGATTGCCAATGGCTCCGCGCCCAATCATTACCCCTGCGCATCCGGCTTGTAAAAATTTTTTTGCCGTTTCGGCCGTCAATACCCCACCGTTGCCGATAACAGGTATTTTAACTGTTGCGCACGCTTCGGCAACCGCCCCGATATTCGGCTCTCCGCTGTGCACGTCCACCGCTGCACGCGCGTGCAAAGTAACCGCCGCACAACCGCAACGCTCGGCCAGTTTGGCAAGGCGCGCACCCAACAATTCCCGATGAGTTAACGCAATGCGTGTTTTGAGTGTTACCGGGATTTTAACGCTTTTAACGGCGGCTTCCAGCAACCGGCCCAATTTTGCTTCATCTTTCATCAAAACACAGCCTGCTCCCGCTTTATTAATTTTTTTAACGGGACACCCTGCATTTAAATCTACTATATCGGCTCCGCAGGCTTCGGCATTTTTGGCGGCCTCGGCAATAGTGGTTTCGTCTGCCCCAAAAATCTGCATAGAAACCGGGTGTTCTTTTGGGTTGACCCGCAACATCCGTCCGCTTTTTTCGTTACCATAGTGCAAGGCGTGCGCGGACACCATTTCCGCACACACAAGTCCCGCCCCGCCTTTTAAACAGAGCACGCGGAAGGGCGAATCTGTAATACCGGCCATCGGGGCTAAAATTAAATTGTTGGGAACGGTAAAGGACCCTATTTTTAAAGGACGGATTAGGCTCATTTTACTTTCTTCCAGCGTCCCAATTTGGGCAGTTCAACCGTTTTTTGGCGGACCAAACAGGAGCGCATAATTTGGCGTGCTTCCACAAAGGTATTTTTAAATTCCAGCGAATCAATAAAGCCGTCGTGTCCAAAACCGCCCGCCAACACGTGGTCCGTAACAGCAAAGCGGTATGTTTCGCGCGGATTGACTGTGCGTCCGTTTTTTTCAAGCACTACTTGGCGGATTTTTTTGCCCTCTTGCGTAACCGCATACGACACCGTAAACCCCGCCACTTGCGGAAAATTATCCTTGGCATTTAAAGAATCTTCCAATGCTTTTAAAAAGGCCGCGCCTTTAATAGTAATAAAGGTAATATTATCACCATACGGATATGTTTTATACAAATCATACTCTGTTACCCGGCCCTCGGGCAACGCGTTGCGGATAGAGTCCGAATTGATAATTGCGCCGTCCAGTTTGGACCATTTGTATAAACACTGGGCTAACAAATCCCCTAACGGAGACTCCGCCGTCAGCGAGGTTGCCACCGGCTGTGGCATATCGGCTACGCGGGCATTCATTTTTTTGCGGGTATCCGCGCGCAACGCCGCGGCACGGGAGGCAATTTCTTCATCCTCCCCAAATTCTTCCTTAAACAAGGGGATATCTTCAAATTTCACCTCACGCACTTGTTTGTTTTTATCAAACAACAGGCGGATATGCCCGATACTATCCAACTTGGAGCCGGGATAAACGATAAAGGTATTATTGACGATATCGGTTTCGGCGTTTTCGCGGTCCTTATTGGCACTTAAAATAAGCCCCAAATGTTCCACCTCTCCGGCCAAAGAAGCATCACTGACTCCGTCCTTTTGTTCCTCGCCGAGCGCGCTTAATACAATGATAAAATCAACACCTTTTTCCCGCAAAAGAGATGCCATATCCTTGGCTACTTGTACCGGGTCCTGCGCGGTTAAACCCAACAAACGGCCTTTATTTTTATTAATAGCCTGTGGGTCAATTAAACCAAAAATGCCGATTTTTATACCGTCCACCGTACGAATTTGATAATCGTGCATAGGCCACGGAATTTTGCCCTCCAACTTCAAATTGGAAACGATAAAAGGATAAGGCAATTCGCGCACAGTATTGCGCAAGGACGGCCAACCGTAAACCAAGTCTTTATCGCTTACAGACCCGGCCGTATAAGGGATGGTTTTGGTCAGTTCGGCCACATACGCACCCTTGGTCAAATTTCCCTCCGGCGCAGAGCCGAACCAGTTGCCGCCGTCAAACAGCAAATACGGGGCGGGGCGGGTTTGCAAGAAATTTTTTAGCACCGCATATCCGCCCGCTTCTTTATTTTCAAAGCGAGGCTCCCTGCGGGACCAATAAAATCCCTGCACATCAGCAGTATAATAAACATCCACCGGGTGCAGTTCTTCGTGCAGGCAGCCGCCTGATAAGGCGGCCGCCAGTAAAATAAAAAGAATAGACTTTACGCGCATATCAGCGTTTGATAATTCTCCCGGTTTCTGGGGCAGTTACCGGCCCCTTTTTAAGGGCGTCTTCCATTAAATCGCGGATAGTTTTATTTCCGGCTAATTTTTTGTTTTCCGCCGGAATTTGCTTAAACATCCAGCCTTCGCTCCCTCCACCGGCAATGTAAGAATTGGTAACCAACGTATATTTCTTATTGTTTTCTACGGGTTTTCCGTCTATAAACAGTTTCAGGTCTTTCACCTTTCCGCGTTTTGTTTGTTTATAAGTAATCGTCAACCCGGAATAAGTATATAAACTGCGCGGGGCAAAACCCTTTTTTACAAATTTCTTTAAAAATTTACCGTCCACCGTTACCAACGTAACCGTATTATCAAACGGATGAATTTCAATCAAATCGCGTTTTGTTACTTCCCCCTTTTTAAGGTCCACGCGCGTGCCGCCGTTGTTGTGCACGGCAATCTGCGCACCGGAATAATTGCGGAGTAAGTCGGCAATCCAGTCGTTAAGCGGGGAATCCTGGCGGTCCTTGGATAACGGAAGATTGGACAAGGTTTCCTTGGCTTCGCCGACTACCTCATCCACCCCAGGTTCACGCAAGGAATCAACATATTCCTTCATCGCTTTATCCTCGCCCGTTTCGGCTATGATAAGCGGAACCAGTTCGGACTTGGCAGATACCACCTTGCCCGTTTTGTCGTCCGTTTCCACGGTAATACGGCTTACGTTATTTAAATAGCAACCGCTTTCTACAAATAATGTACCGTTTACATATTTGTTTTGCAAAATGTTGTGTGCGTGCCCGCCCAACACCACCTGCACGCGGCCTTCAAAACGCTTGGCAATTTCTCCCACATAGGAGGCTACCCCGTGTTTTTCGTCTTTAAACGAATCGTGCACGATAACCACCACAAAATTAGGCTGTTTGGCTTCCACTTCCTTTAAGGCTTTTTCCAAAGCATCAAACGGTTTACCATAGGAGTAGGACTTCGCCGGATTGGTAGGGGTGCGGTTGGCTAGCCCAATAACGGCTACTTTAATGCCATTTACATCAAAAATTTTATAGGGTTGTACAGTGGCAGGATATTTGCCCGTAGATTTATCAAAAAAGTTGGCGGCCAAAATAGCAAACTGTGCATTGGCTAAAATAGGCGCAACCGCGGCATCTTTAAAGTCAAATTCGTGGTTTCCGATAGTGGCCGCGTCGTAACCCATACGGTTCATAATTTGCACCGCCTTTAAGCCTTTGGAGTTACGGGTTTCCACAGTGCCGTTGGCAAAGTCCCCGCTGTCCAACAGCAAATAATTTTGCGGGCCTTTTTTCAGCACGGCTTCTAACGCGGCAAAACCGCCCTGTCCGTTGCGCGGAAAGAAAAAGCCGTGCACGTCGCTGGTATGATAAATCGTAGTCGTTTTAGCCAGTAAGGCTACGGGCAACAACAGTGCCGCAAACAGCAAAAGCCAAGTTTTTTTCATTGGAAACCTCCTTAAAAGCAGATAATTTATCCTAACAAAAACGACGGGATGTGTTCAAGTTGCTCTTATTTTTGCCGATAGACAATCCGTCCAATAACCCGTAAAAGAACTGCGCCCACAAAGGGGCGCAGTTAAATTAAGCGGCAAAGCGCGAAAACGGCGAAATTTTACGCAGCCGTTCAATAATTGGCGGCAACTCTTTTAGCACCAGGTTTATATCGTCTTCGGTCGTTTGGTCCGAGAGCGAAAAACGGATAGAACCGTGCGCAAACTGGAAAGGCACCCCCATTGCACGCAAAACGTGCGACGGCTCCAACGAGCCGGAGGTGCAGGCCGAACCCGAAGATGCACAAATGCCAAAATCATTAAGATACATCAAAATAGATTCGCCTTCAATGTAGCCAAAACTGATATTGGTGGTGTTCGGTACGCGGTTGGATACGTCTCCGTTTACCTTTACATCCGGGATAGCGGCTAAAATGCCCTGCTCCAATTTATCACGCAAGGCGGAAATTTTGGCGGGAACACCGTCCGCGAAGCGCTTTTGGGCGAGTTCCGCCGCCTTGGCAATCCCCACAATGTACGGTACATTTTCCGTGCCGGCGCGGCGTTGTTTTTCCTGGTGTCCGCCCATTAAATAGGGCATAAACCGGGTGCCGCGGCGCACATAAAGCACGCCAATACCCTTAGGCCCGTGAAATTTATGGGCGGATAAGGATAGCATATCTACGCCTAAATCTTGCACATCAACCGGAATTTTACCCACCGCCTGTACAGCGTCCGTATGAAAAATAGCCCCGTTCTCGTGCGCGATTTGGGCAATTTCTTTAATTGGGAAAATGGTTCCCGTTTCGCTGTTGGCAAACATTATGGAAACGATAGCGGTATCTCCGTCAATGGCTTTTTTAAATTGCTCCATATTAAAGCGGCCAAATTCATCTACGCCAATGTAATCCACGCGGTAGCCCTGCGCTTCCAAATAGCGGCACGGCTCCATAACAGCCGGGTGTTCCACAGCCGAGGTAATAATATGTTTCTTCCCCGGGAAAGAACGCACCGCGGAAAAAATAGCCGTATTGTCGCTTTCCGTCGCGCAAGATGTAAAAATAATTTCGTCCGCGTACGCGGCACCCAAAAAATCAGCCATTTGCTTGCGGGCGGCATCAATTATGTGGCGGTTGTTACCGCCAAAGGTGTGCATACTGGATGCGTTGCCGTATTTCTCGCTAAAATAAGGGAGCATCGCTTCCACTACTTCGGGAGCGCATTGGGTGGTGGCATTGTTATCCAAGTAAATTACTTTCATATTAAGCCTGTTCCACCGTCAAGGAAGGGTCCACTTTTTCTTGCAAGGCTTTTTCAATAACGTGTTTGAGCGTCCCCGCCGCACCGGCGCACCCGCTGCACATACCCACCAAGCGGACCTTTACCACCGTACCGTTTAAGTCCACCAGTTCAGCAGAACCGCCGTCCATATTTAGCATCGGGCGGACGTCGCTTTCCAACACTTGTTCAATTTTTCTAATTTTTTCCACAAGTGTCATTTGTGCAAAAGTTTTCGGTGCGTTTGAGGCTTCATTGGCTCCGTTTACTTTATCTAAAATCTTTTGGATTTCGCCTTTGCAACGGCCACAACCGCCGCCCGCTTTGGTAAAGTGGGTTACATCATCCACCGTTTTTAAGTGGTTGGCGCGGATAGCCTTGATAATCGTTTCTTCCGACACGTTAAAACAATGGCAGACAATCTTTTCCGACTGCTGTTCAAACACCACGGCTTTCCCGCCTTGGCGGTAACTCTTAACAGCGGCCTCTAAGGCTTCCATCCCCATTACCGAGCAGTGCATCTTTTCGGCGGGCAAAGTGCCCAGCGCGTCCGCAATATCCTGGTTAGTGATTTTGGACGCTTCGGCAATCGTTTTGCCCTTGACCATTTCCGTCAAAATAGAGGAGGAGGCAATCGCACTGGCGCAGCCAAAAGTTTCAAACTTAGCGTCTTCAATTACGTCCGTATCCTTGTTAACTTTAATCGTCAATTTGAGGGCGTCCCCGCACACCAGGCTGCCGACTTGGCCCGTACCGTCGGCGTTGGGAATGGCTCCCACGTTGCGCGGATTTTTAAAATGATCCATTACTTTTTCCGTATAGTCCCACATAGTAGGCCCCCTTTCTTTTACCTTATATGTATATTATATCATTTTGGTCTAGTGAGGCCTGCGTGCGGTAAGTCTAAAAAGGGTTATTTGTTTTTTGCTAAAATAAAAGTAATGCAATTCCGCTCCGCAGCCGTTTTTTACAACATCCGCAAAACCTCCGTCGCACCGCTGGCGCAGGAGGTGCGGGATTATTTGGCCCAAAAAGGCTTGGCGGTGCGTGTTATTACGTCGCTTGATGAACTGGCGGAACACCCGGCCGATTTGCTCGTAAGTATGGGCGGAGACGGCACTATGCTTTGCTGTGCCCGCGCCGCCGCGCCGCTGCATATCCCGATTTTTGGCATTAACTGCGGGACATTGGGCTTTTTGGCCGCGTGCGAAAAAAACGATTTTAAAAATTCTTTACAGCAGTTACTGGACGGAAAATGTGCGCTCAACGAACGCTTTATGCTCCAAACCCGTTTGTTGGACCAAGACGGGCAGGTGCAAGAGTTTCTGGCATTTAACGATTGTGTGTTGCGTGCCGCCGAGCCGCGTTCTTTTTTGACACAAGCCGCTTTTAACGGAATAAAAATTCCGTCTTATTTCGGAGACGGAGTGATTGTTTCCACTCCTACGGGCTCCACAGCCTATTCGCTGGCGGCGGGCGGCCCGATTATTGAACCCGAAGTTGATGTGCTTTTAGTTACGCCTATTTGTCCGCACACCCTTAACCAACGTCCGCTTATTTTGCCAGGTAATGCCACGCTCACACTCGCGCCCACTTTCAAACAGGAAACCAGCCGCGCCCTGGCCAGCATTGACGGACAAATTAATTTATCCTTGCCGCCCGGCGCCAAATTGGAAATTACCCGCAGCCCCGTACGGGCAAAACTGCTGTGCCCGAAGGAACGCGGATTTTTTTCTATTTTAAACCGTAAACTGAATTGGGGGAACCGCTAATGCTTTCGCGTCTGCGCGTACAAAATTTTGCCATTATTTCCGATTTAACATTGGACTTTGCACCCGGCTTAAATGTTTTTTCCGGTGAAACAGGTGCCGGAAAATCTATTGTAATTGAAGCCCTGGGTTTTGCCTTAGGCGCACGCGGGGATGTATCTGTTATTAAAGACGGGGCCGACAAGATGTGCGTTACCGCCACCTTTTCCAGTAATATGCTGCCGGAAGATTTACGCAAGGAATTTCAGATTGCGGGCGACGTTTTTACCTTAAAGCGAGAACTGGACAAAAAAGGCAAAAACAAAGCCTGGGCCGACGGGCGTGCGGTAACAGTTTCCGCGCTTGCCAAAATCGGGCGCGCGTTGGTGGATTTTCACGGACAACACGAACACCAAAGTTTACTTCATCCGTCCGTACATTTATTACTTTTAGATAAATTTGCCAAACACGATACGCTTGTTAAGCAAGTGGAAAATGCCTACCGCCAAGTACAAGCCGTACAGGCCAAGTTGGACTCTGCCCGTTTAAGCGCGCAGGAAAAAGAACAATTATTAGATATGAGCCGCTACCAATTACAAGAAATAGAAGCGGTTAATCCTTCGGCAGAAGAAGATGCACAATTAGAGCAAACTTTACCCAAAATGAAGCACGCCGGGCGGCTGTTGGAAATGGCGAGCGAAGCCTATCACGAACTGTACGATGCAGAAGATTCTGCCACCGCCCGCGCGGGCAAAGCCGCACGCGAACTGGAAAGCATGGCGGAATTAGATGAAAATTTATCCGCGCTTGCCGCCGATTTAAACAACGCACTCGTTACGTTAGAGGACGTGGCAGACACGCTTGGCTCATACAAAGATGATATTAATTTAGAGCCTGACGCCTTGGATAAAATGTTGGAACGCCACGAAAAAATCAAACGGTTAAAGGCCAAATACGGCCCGGAAATAGGCGACGTGTTAAAAACGGCGGACGAACTGCGCGAACGCATTAACAATTTGCAAAACTCCGCAGAACACGAACAAGAACTTTTGGCGGAACTGGAAAAGGGCAAAAAAGCCTTACTCAAATTAGCCGCCGCCTTACACGAAAAGCGCTTTACCGCTGCGCAAAAGTTATCCGCCCTGCTGACGGAGCAAATCCGTCCGCTGGGCTTTAATGCGGTGCGCTTTTCCGCCGCGGTAGAAATGGACGAAGAAAACCTAGGTCCGACGGGAGCCGATAAAGTGGAATTTTTATTTTCCCCCAACCCCGGGCAAGCCCTTCGTCCGCTAAAAAATATTGCTTCCGGCGGAGAAATTTCCCGCGTAATGTTGGGCCTTAAAACCGTGCTGGCTCCTACCGTGCCGGTAATGGTATTTGATGAAGTAGATGCTGGCATAGGCGGAGAAACGGGCTGGCTCGTGGGCGAAAAACTCCACCAAGCCGCCCAAGGCCGCCAAGTGCTCTGTGTAACGCACCTGGCGCAAGTAGCCGCACAGGCAGACCATAACTTTCACGTAACCAAAAAAGCGGATAAAAATTCCACCGAGGTAACCATTATGCCCCTGCAAGGCGAAAACCTTACCGCGGAAATTGCCCGTATGCTTGGCGGAAATGCAGATAAAAATTCAGCCGCTTTTTCACACGCAGAGGAGTTGCTTAAAAATGCAAAACGCTTTTAATAAAATTACCGTCTATTTGCCGCACAACTGGGTGGAATTAAACGGCTTGCGGCGTTTCTTTTTAGTGGTATTTTATTTAACCGTGGCTATCGGCCTATATGCGGCGGTATGCTGGGCGGGCACTTTTTTTGCTCCGGCCGGAGATTTGGCCGCCGCGTCCGCGCCGATGCGCCGTATTTACGGCTTAGCCGCCCTGCAAGCCGCGTTGGCCTGCGCGGGCATACGCTTTTTTATTTTGGGTTTACAGGTATTGGACGACACCCAAAAAGCACTTACAAAATAGCCCGAATTTCCCGCTTGCGCACGACCGCACAAAAAGGTAAATTAGCGGATAGAAGGAATATCGCCGGGGGCGTGTTCTTTTGATACAATATATGTGTTGGGGGTAAATGCTCCCCTCATAAAAGGAGATACATTATGTCTAATTGCTGCAAATGTGCCAAATGGTTTCCGCACAACTGGCTGTGCTTAAAAGGCTTGTCCGTGTTGTTCCTGGTACTCTTTTATTTGGCGCTTGTTTATGCTGTTTTCCAAGCGTATGCTATTTTCTCGCATCCGCAACTTTCCGGCAGTGAAATGTGGCTTGCCGCCGCGTTCTATGTCGCCAGCGATTTAGCCGCCGCCGTAGGCTTTTTGACCGTAGCCAAAGTATTAAAAGTATTGCGCAAAATCAAAAACGCCGTGGCGCCTTGCTGCTGCTCTCACGAAGCACCTGCCGAAGAAGAGCATATCGCCGACGTTGTGGAAGAAGAATCCAAATAACTTATCCGGCGGTGCGCCCTGGCGTACCGCCTTTTTTATGTGAGCGAGGTTGTATGAAAAAAAGCGTATTTGCCGTTTTATGTTTATTTTTCTTGGGCTGCCTAGCGCAAGCCGAAACGATTAAAATGAAGTCCGGGGAATTTATCAGCGGGTCTATTTTATCCCAAACCGAATATACGCTTAATTTGGCTACCTCGTTTGGCACCATTACCTTAAACCAACGCGAAATTGAACAAATCTTGCCCGACAAACACCGCATTATTTTAAAGGGCGGTACCCAGTTGGTCGGTGTGATTTTAGATTTGGACGAATTTAACCTCAAATTACAAACCGACGACGGCGCCACCGTAAACGTGGATATGCCGCAAATTGTATCTATTGAAGCCTACGATTACGACCGCGGACAAAACGCTCAAAAAGAATTTGTAGAAAAAACACAGCAAGTCCAACAGGCCAAAGAAGAAGCCAAACAAGCGGCCGCCGCCAAAGGTGCGGCCCCCGTAGTGGAAGCCGCCGGAGGACTTACGTTTGACTCCGACATTGACCAAGTGTTTGCCGCGCAAAAGGCTACTGTTGTCAACGGCTCCGTGGTTACGCCTTCTGCTACGGTTACCCAAACCGCACCCAAATTGCTAACGGACGAAGAAGCCTTTATAAAAGGAGTCAAAACCGGCACCGTCAGCCAGCAAGATTTTGCCAAAGCGGCTAAGGAAGAATTAAATAAAAAGAAAGTAGTTCAGCCGACAGTAAAAACGGCGGACAAACCGCGCGAAAAAGATTTTTCCAAATATTTTGCTATCCAGGCGGGGGCAATGCCGCTTGATTTAAAACTGGATAATTCCGCCCGCGACGGCTACGACGCACAAGACGATTCTATTGATGTAGGCGGCACAAGCGCGGCAGTATCCAGCAAGTTTTTATGGCGCGTGAAAGAGAGCAATTTGTGGGCGGGGCCTGTTTTGGGTATTGCTAATATAGCCAATGCTTCCTTTGCAGACAAAGACCCTGCCGTACAAGCCGCCAACGCGGCGGATATTTCCGCCGGGCGCGAGCCTTCTTACCCGGACCCGACCGTCAGAACCAGCGGACAAATTCTTACGTTAGGTGCCGCCGCCAACTATTATTTAAATCCTAACAGCCGCTTTGTTTTTTATGTAACCGCTTCGGCTATGTATGAAATGCTGACCTTAAACTACCGCGGCGAAATGCAAAGCAACTCCATTAAATCAAACGGCTTTGCAAGCGGCGCAGGTGTGGGTGTGGAAACGTGGGTGGACGATATTATGCTCGGCTTAGAAGCGCGCCAAGTATTTGCCCAACGCAGTGGCGAACTGAAAAACTCTGCCGCCTCCAACACGGTAATACAAGCGCAATTCAGTTGGAAATTTTAATGAAAATTCTTGTTTTGCCTAACGCGTTTAAAGGGTCTTTAAGCGCAGTAGAAGCGGCGCAAATATTGGCGCGTACTTTGCAAAAAAGGCACGAGGTGCGCGCGCTACCCGTATCGGACGGCGGGGACGGATTTATAGATTTTTTTAAAACCTTGGACCCGCACGCCAAAACCATTTCACTAACCGCCAAAAATGCTTTCTTAAAAAATCAAAAGACTTCTTTTTTACTGCTTTCCGATAAAAAAACGGCTGTGGTGGAAACCGCGCGGGTTTGCGGTTTAGGCAGAGCAAAAAAAGAGGAACTGGACCCGTTGGGTGCGTCCTCTTTCGGAGTGGGACAGGTGTTATCAAAAGCCGTCCAAGCCGGTGCAAAAATTATTTATGTAGGGTTAGGGGGAGTAGCCTGCAACGACGGAGGCGCCGGTATGGCCGTAGCGTGCGGCGCAAAATTATATGATAAAACCGGGGAGGAACTTCCGCTGGGGGCCGAACCTCTTTTGCGCATAAAGAGTGTGGATTTATCCGCGCTGCGGAAAAATTTTGCGGGCGTAAAAATATACGGCGTAGCCGACGTAACCAACCCATTGCTAGGCCCCAAAAGTTCAGCCAAGGTTTTCGGCCCGCAGAAAGGGGCATCTCCCGAACAGGTAAAAGTGCTGGATAAAGCAATGGGCGCATGGGCCAAGGCTCTTGCTGCGGCAGGGGCAACAAATCCCGCCCGTGCCGCCAGTACCGCCGCGGCCGGAGCCATTGCATCAGGACTATACTCCTGTTTCGGTGCGCAATTAATTTTAGGGTCAGATTTTCTTTTTCAAAAAGCGAGGCTGGAAAAATTTTTTCCGTGGGCAGACCTTGTTATTACCAGTGAGGGAAAATTAGACAAGCAAACTTTTTACGGAAAAGCCCCTTTGGCGGTACTCCAACTGGCGCACAAATATAAAAAACCCGTTCTCTTTATTTGCGGAAAACTGGATGAAAAGGCTCTTGTCCGCCAAAAACTCGTCCCCCAGCAAATAGCAGTGCTAACCGACTTCGCCCCAGACGAAACTTGTGCGCAACTACACGCAGAAAAATACCTAAAACAAATTGCCCAAAATTTATAAATTAAGGCTCTTGCACAAGGCTACGCCCTCGTCGGTTTTTCCCGTACACTCAATTTGGTTGGGCTTGGAAGAATGTTCAAAATAAACATCTATCTTAACAATTTTATCATAAGAATAATCAAAAGAAACTCTATGCCCTATCGGATTGCCGACAGGACCCACAATGTTATCAAAAATGGTATTTTTGCAGTTCATTATACTGGTGTCAGGGGCCGAAGAAATAATACAACCGCTTTTGGAATAATCAATATCCAACGAATACAAATCCCCGGTATAGGTTCCATTGGCTAAATAATAAATTTCCTGGGCCTTGCGGATATTAAACGCAATTTGCAACGCATTGGTCAGGCGAGTTTTGTGCACGGCACGCTGGTATTGTGGTAACGCCGCCCCCGCCAAAATACCAATAATGAGGACAACTACTAATAATTCTATAAGGGTAAAGCCACGGCTAACAACCCACGATGTAGATCCTGAACTAAATTCAGGATGACCTTCTTTTTTCATATAGTCGTCATCCCGTAGTGTCTTTATACGGGATCTGTCGTTGCCGTTGTTGTTTTTGTTGTCATTCCCGAGTGCAGTAGTCGGGAATCTGTCGTTATTTAAAAAAAGCAACGACAACAACAGATCCCCGACTAAATTCCTCGGGGATGACGGCAAAAAACGCCAATTTTTATCAAACCCTTTCATTTTTTCTCCTATTAAAACCTTTATATTTGGGCAAAACAGCCTT
>UQJU01000002.1 GCA_900541355.1 Candidatus Avelusimicrobium fimicolum
CAGGGTATCCCCCTGCGGGCCGCACCTTGCAGGCCACCAGTTCAGGATGACCTCTTGTAATAACGACAGATCCCCGACTAAAACACTCGGGGATGACAAAATAATACCCCCCCCAGTTTTTTTGAAAGAACGCCCCGACTAAACACTCGGGGATGACGAAACAGAAAAACCTAGAATTTTAATTTTCTCCCCGCAGGATAACCGCCTTATTTAATCAAACTTTTTTTAGCGCATTTGGGAGCCACGGGCATTATCCGCGCCGTCGCCCGTCTGTGCCACTTGGTCGGCTACTTCGCGGTACACCGCAAAACTGCCGCGCCCGTTCTGCTTGACCACATACAGGGCTTTGTCGGCTTTTTCCAAAAGGGCTTCCGACGTTTCCCCGTCAAACGGAAAACAGGAAATGCCTTGGCTGATACTCAAATGGACGGCTTTTCCGTCTGTATAGCGGTCCGGTAGCGTGATAGCGCAAATGCGCTCTTTTAAGCGTTTGGCAATAATTTTGGCTTCTTCGCTATTTGTGCGCGGAAGCATAACCACCATTTCATCCCCGCCGAAGCGGCAAGGCACGTCCGTTTGGCGCAGGCTGGTGCGAATCACCCGGCTGACCTCTTTTAAGGCCCAATCGCCGATTTGGTGTCCGTAGCCGTCATTAATTTGCTTGAACCAGTCAATATCCATAATAATCAGGCACATCGTCAAATCAAAGCGTTTGGAGCGGTAAATTTCCTCGGCAAATTTTTCATTAAAATAACGGCGGACCGGCAGTTTGGTCAGTTCGTCGTAATTGGACAGTTCCTGTACGCGCTCAAACAGGCGGGCGTTGTCAATCGTCAACGCCATTTGGGTAGCAAACTGCTGTAAAGAAATAAAGTCCAAATACCCTACTTTGCGGCGCGATAAAATATTGTCAAACGCCAAAAAGCCCACCTTGGTACGCTGGACTTTAAGCGGAATATAAATAATACTGCGGGTGGAGCGGTAAGTGGCGGCAGAGTCAAAAACCTCTTTGAGCAAGTTTTGCTCAGCCACCGGGAGAGAATCCCCCGCCTGTTGGGTTACCTGGCCGGAAATATCCACCCCCAAAACAGACTTTATTTTGTTACCTTCGCCGTCCGTTAAATACAACCGGACGCGGTCAAAACGAAAGTATTTTTGTACTCCCTTTAAAATCAGTTCCAAGCCGTCATTTAACCGCAGGGAGGACGCAAAAATGGTTGATAAATCATTGAGCGCGGTGGAAACATTTAAACGCTGGTTTTTGGCTTGGTCAATTTCCGTATTGCGCAAATTGTGGGAAATTTCCTGCCCCAAGGCTTTAATTAATTCCTTTTCTTCGGGTGTAAAACCGCGGTTCTTGCGGAAGCGTTCCAGGCGCAACACTCCCACCTTTTCCTGCATAAAACTGTGCACTTCGCCCGATTTTAATTCCACGCTGGGGCGTTGCCATTTTACCAATACATAAATAGCGGGATAACTTAAATCGGTTGTTTCGGCCTCGCCATTTTGCAAAAGTTGCTTTAAAAAAACAGGCTCGTTCAAAACGGAAATATCTTCCTGCATATCCATACAGTATTCTTTTTTGCACATCATACGCAAGGATAACAGCGCGCGCTCTTGCTGCCAATCAAAAAAGTACACGCGGTCCAATTTAAACAAGTTGCGCAAAGCGGGCAAAGCACACTCCAACAGTTCCCGCTTGTTTTGGAAAGACTGGTTCAACTGTTTGTGAAATTTATAGAGCGTATAAGATTTTTTATCAAACATAGCGCTATGCCTCGTAAATGGACAACAAATATTCTATTTCTTTGGCGGTCAAGTCCAAGTCCCTATCCAAGGCGGCCTGGCTGAAACGGCCCTCTACAATCTGCGTGGCGCACACGGCCAGCACGCGCTTTAAAATTTCCATAACCGTACCCGTAATGGTGATATTGGGCAAGGTGCGCGCAGAGGACAAAATATTGCTGTATGTGCTTAACCGCTGGGTGGAAGAAAAAATAAACTGCTCAAAGGCATCTTCAAACGCAGGGAAGGCATCTATCTTAGAAGCATATTGCAGTTGGACATCCGGCCGGGCGCAGAATTTAATAAATTTTAAGGCGTTCTTTTTTTCCTGCGATTGGGTGTTGATAAATAAGTTCATCCCGGATAAATAGGAAAAATACATATCGCCCGTCGTAGGCACCGGGAGCGTGCGCACGCGGATACCGCGCCGGGCATTAAAGGTGCTGACACCCTGTTTGCGGGAAATCATCATACTGGCCTTGCCGGAAACAACCGTACCTAAGGAGCCGCGCTCTCGCAAAATGGGCATATAGTTTTTAAGGGCTAAATTGATATAATCACGGATACCCTCTTTAAATGCTTTGGTACCTACTAATGTCGTGCCGCGGTCGGCGGATAATATATCCGAACCGCGCCCCCACACGCACGGCAGGGCATTACGCATAGAAAGAGAACCGCGCCAATCGCTGTTTTGCATCGGGTAATAACCGGGAACGTCTTTAAACTGCTCGCGCAAGGCTTCGCAGGTACGCAAAAGTCCGTCCCAAGTGGCCAGGTCTTGCTCCGGTTTAGAAGTTACCAATTTTAAATGGTCTGCCCGGTAGTGCAGGGCACTTAAATCAAACCACCACGGATACGAATAAATATCCTTGGTGCCCGGTTGGTAACAATGCGCTTTGAGCGGAACCAGACAGTTAGCCAACGAAAGGCCGGGGTCCAATTCCGACAAGTTTTCCGCTACCCCTTCGCGCACCAAAAGGGCGGTCCAGTAATGCGGGATTTGAATCAAATCCGGGACTTCTTCCTCGTGGGTGGGATGCTTGATAGTAAACATACGCCGCCAAAGCACGTTGCGCGTGAATACGCGCATCGTAACATCTACGGACGGATTTTCTTTTTTAAAAAGAGAAATAAACGAAGCGTAAACGTCTTTGCTTTTATCGCCCGCATCGGGCATTACCCACAAAATCATTTGGACTCCTTACACTAATCCCAACTGCGAACCTTCATATTGGGATTAATGTCTATATTCTTTTTAACCGGTCTGCCGGTATTCTCGGCGTGTTCCAATTTTTTATAAGCGGCCAAAGCAATCATAGCGGCATTGTCCGAAGATAATTTGCGCTCCACAAAGTGAACTTCTATACCGGCCTTTTGCGCCTGCTCTTGCATCTTTTCGCGCAGGAGCGAGTTCGCCGCCACCCCGCCGCCGACAGCAATATGTTTTACCTTATATTTTTTGGCGGCTAAAAGTGTTTTGGTTACCAAAGTTTCCACCATTGCCTCTTCAAAACTGGCACACACATCGGGTATAGAAAAATCTTTATGGTCGCGCAGATAATAACTGACGGCCGTTTTGATACCGCTGAACGAAAACTCCCACGTTCCCGGCAACAGCGGCCGCGGGAAATGAATAGCATCCCGCTTGCCCGAAAGTGCCTGCTTGGATACCTGCGGCCCGCCCGGATAAGCAAGCCCTAACAACTTGGCTACTTTATCAAAGGCTTCGCCTGCGGCATCGTCGCGCGTTTTACCGAGCACTTTATAATCGCCGTAATTTTTAACGTACCATAATTCCGTATGCCCGCCGGAAACCACCAAAGCAATTAACGGAAATTGCAATTTATTTTTGGCTTCGCTTCCTTCAAAATCGCAAGCAAAAATATGCCCTTCCAAGTGGTTTATTCCTATTATAGGCACTTTTTTAAATTTTGCAAGTGTTTCCGCCGCCACGCGCCCCACCATTAAGCCGCCGGGCAGACCGGGGCCGCTGGCAAAGGCTACATAATCAATCGGGTGGTTTTGCAAGGCTTCACCGATAACGGTGGCAATTTTGGCGGCGTGGGCGCGGCTGGCCAGTTCCGGCACGACTCCGTGGTATTTTTTATGCTCATCAATCTGGGAATAAATGACATTGGATAAAATCTCTTTCCCCCCTTTTAAAAGGGCGGCGGAGGTTTCATCACAAGTGGATTCAATACCTAAAATTGTAAAATCTTTCTTCATTTGGAGGCTTCCTTTTTCCCGGCTTTTTTATCGTCCGTTTTGGGGGATGCTTTTTTATCCGTTTTTTTGGCTTTACGTTCTTCGGCTGCCTTTTTAGAAGTTTCTTTGGCCTCTTCCAGGCTTACTTTGCCCGTCAAAATTTCCACCGCCTTATCCAGTACAGGGTCGGCTTCGGTAAATTTCATATCGGGCGTTTTTTGGCCGGGCGTATGCACAATATTATTATACTGCATAAATACCTTGGCTTCTTTATCCGCCGGAAAGAGCACTTCCACATCCGGCACAATGCCGCCCTCGTCAGCCTTTGTTTTATCCCGGTAATCGCGCTGGATTAAGCGGCCCGAAGGAGTGTAATAATGCGCAATCGTTAAACGCAAACCCGCCCCGCCGGAAAGAGGCATCACCTGCTGGACACTAGCCTTACCGAAGGTGCGCTGCCCTACGACAAATGCCCGTCCGTTATCTTGCAACGCGCCTGAAACAATTTCGCTCGCGCTGGCAGAGCCTTGGTTTACCAGCACCGCCAGCGGAATATCCGGATAATCCGGGCGGGCAGAAGTTTTAAATTCCTGGTAATAATCAGGTTTGCGCCCTTGGGTATAGACAATCATTTCATCCTGTGCCAAAAAGAGTTTAGCAATATCCACCGCACCTGTTAATAAACCTCCGGGGTTAAAACGCAAGTCCAATACCAAAGAGGTCATCCCCTGTTTTTGCAATTCTTTTAATGCTTTTTTAATAGCCTCGGTGCTGTGGCCCGAAAAATCTACCAAATACACATATCCCACCTTGCCCGGCAGCATACGGGAATACACCACTTCGGGCACGATTTTTTCACGCTTAAATTTAAAGTCCGGCAAATTTGTATATTCGCCTTTATCGTTTTTACGGCTAATGGTGATTTTTACTTTGCTGCCCACAGGCCCGCGCATCAATTCCAC
Source organism: Candidatus Avelusimicrobium fimicolum (assembly GCA_900541355.1). Lineage (GTDB taxonomy): Bacteria > Elusimicrobiota > Elusimicrobia > Elusimicrobiales > Elusimicrobiaceae > Avelusimicrobium > Avelusimicrobium fimicola. The sequence goes on from UQJU01000002.1 coordinate 4,953, forward strand.
GGCTTCGTCCAAGGGCATATTTTTTACATCTTTATCATCCACCGCCACAATGCGGTCGCCCGGCATTACCCCGGCCTTAAAGGCGGGCGTGCCCGGCATAGGCGTCATTATCGTAATAAAGCCGTCCACTTTTTGCAAGCGGATACCCAAACCGCCGAAATCGCCGCGGGTATCATTTTTGAGTTCCTTATAATCTTTCGGGTCCAGATATTGCGAAAAATCGTCCAATTCTCCCACCACTCCCTTAATCGCGCCGGAGACCAGTTTGTCCGTATCGGTAACTTCTACATAGTTTTCCTTCACATATTCCAACACATCCACCAAGGTACGCAGTTGCTTTAAACTGTTATCCGCCGCAGCATATGCGTACGGAAACAGCGTTCCCATAAAAAACAACACGCCCCCCAAAACAGCGTAACGATTTAATTTTTTTGATTTCATATTTTCCTCTAAATAGTTATTTCAGCCACTCCTGCGGATTTACCGCGGTAGTGCCTTGGCGGATTTCAAAATACACCGCACTCTTGCCCGTGCCGGAGGAGGACTGCGTGTCCTGCCCCGCCGTGCCGATTACGCCCTGCACCGGGAGTTTATCCCCCACAGAGGCGCTGATTTCCTTCAAAAATCCGTAAATAGTAAAGAATCCTTTGTTATGGTCCACAATTACCACATTACCATACGAGCGGAACGGCCCGGCATAAATTACGCTCCCCTCGGCGGCTGTGCGGACAGGTTCACCCGCCTTGGCGGAAATTTTGATACCGTCGCGGAAAATCCAAGTATTCAAATCGGCACGGTATTCTTTACCGAATTTGCTGATAACCGTACCTGCCACCGGCCAGGGCAAAGAGTGGCGCGAAGCATCTATGCGCGGCCTGGTTGACGATTTTTTAACCGGTGTTTTGGAAGCGGCGGCCTTTTTGGCGTCTGCCGCTTTACGCTTACGCTCAAACGAGGCAAGTAAATTATTGAGTTCCGCCGCGGATTTATTCAGTTCGTTTATTTCTTTGCGCACGGCATCAGCCTTGCGCTGGGTAACATCTAAATCCTTTTTCTTTTTATTAAACGATTGCGAAATGACGGCCTGTTCTTGCTTAATTTGGGAACTTTGTGCCATTAATTTTTTATTGCGCTCCTCAAACGAATGCAACCGCTCCTTGGCTTCTTTATTTTCCTTTTTCAATTCGGCGGCAAAGGCGGCCTTGTGCGTAACCATACGATCCACAAAAATATCCTGCTCCAAACTGTACCCGCCCGGGCAAGCCGCGCAAAGGGGGGTAAAATAATATTGGGTCAATTCCTCTTGCACCACTCCTTGCCACATAGGCATACTGCGCTCTAACGCGGCGCGCTTGTCCTCAATAGACAGCAAATTTTGCTCCACATAGGTAATATCGGACTCCACTTTATTTTTACGCTGTTCGGCGCGCGCTTTTTGGTTCTCCAAAGCAGAAATTTCCTGTGAAATCTGTTGGGCCTGCTTGCGGTACTTTTGCAATTCCCGTTCTTTCGCAGCCGCCGCATTTTTCAATTTTTCCAACTCCTGCTTACGCCGGGCAGCCTCGTCGCAATAAAGCGGCGAAGCAAACACCACGAGAGCCAATAAAACGCTTAAAATTTTTGCCATTTAGATAACGTCCACCCGAAAAGCCCGCAAAAGGCAAGTAGCAACAACTGCCGTCCAACCGAGGTAAACTGGCTGGCGGCTTCGTACAAAAAGCCCGTAGGATATACGAGCACCGCAAAAAACAGACAGGAAGCCAGCCCGGCCAAAACGCCGGAAACGGCTCCGCCAAAAAAGTGCGCACGCGGCCCGGCCGACGGATAGGCCTCCACCAAAAACATAAAGGCCAAAAATAATAAGAGCGCAAAAACCACAGCCAAATTTAACAACTTGGCGCACAAGCCCACATAAAAGAGCAACTGTGCGTGCTGTGAATTATAATGCGGTGTTAAAAACGGATATTCCGCCGATAAATTATCCGCAAACGGACGAATATTGTTAATGGCCTTGTAACTTAAACGCAATTCGTAATAAGCGGGCATTTTGTTTTTGCCCATTAAAAGCATCGCATCAGCCAGTTGCGGGTTTTGGCGGCGGACCTCCGCCAAGGCATCCTGCGGGGAGAACAATTGTACATCAGTGATATCCTCTTTTTGGTTTAAGGAGTCTCCCGTCTCCGCCAGTTTTGCATTATCCGGCGTGCCGTTGACGGTTAAAATCATTTTAAACGAGCGGTTTAATGCTTGGTAATAAGTATCCAACCGCATATTTATAAACACCGCCGTTTGCAACAAAACAGCCACCGCAAACACCAGCAAAAACAGTCTGCGGTGCAGGTGAAAAAGGTGCTTGGGAACTTTAACCGTTTTCGGCTCTTCCAAAAATTCTTCCATATTTTACCACCCCAAGGCCGCCTTCATACGCGGCAAAATTTCCGTATTGTGGTACAGGCCGGAAAACTCATCGGCCTCCTCGCCATAGGCTACGCTTAACAATGGCAAAGACGAGTGGGACGGAGTGGCCCAAACAATGCCGCGCTCCTCGTCCAACTGTTTAAAAAGGCCGTCCAAATCCGCCGGGTTTTTAAAGCCGGAAATATCCACCGGATAACCCAAAGCGGCAGTTAATTGTCCCTGCAAAAAAGCCGGGGTTAATGTAGCGGCTGGCAGTTTTTTCAACTCTTCTTTCAAATTATATAAACTGCGTTTTTGGAGCAGAAACTGATGATACGTTTTAAAGGAAGCATAGTCCACATCCCCGTCGTAAAGCACCTCGCCTTGGGCAGTCTTTTCCATCACCTTTTGTTGGCCCAAATGGCGGTAAGTAAAGGCCCCCACGCCAGTATCGTGATCGGCATTTAAGTACACCAAAGTATCGGGTGTTTTATCCGCATAGCCCAACACATAGCCTAGCAAAGTATCTAAATTTTGCATTTCCTTAAACCACGCGCCCGCGTCGTTTGCATGGGCAGCCCAGTCAATTTTTCCGGCTTCTACCATTAAAATAAAACCGTTAGGGTTTTGGCTTAAAATTTCCACCGCCTTTTGGGTTTGCTCCGTAAGCGTGGGGATTTGAGGACGCATATACATTTCTACCGTCATCGGCAACGCTTGCTCGGCAAACAACCCCAGGACCTTGCCTGATTTGATTTTGGACAATTCCTTTTTGTCCGTGGCAATATGGTAGCCTTTCTTTTTGGCCTGCTTTAAAAGTTTTTTATTTTCCCCTGTGGAAAAATATTTAAGTCCGCCGCCCATAATCACTTCCGGGCCGAACGCAATCATTTGGCGGGCAATATCCATTTTCTGGCGGCGGTTTTGCGTATGCGCCGTAAAGGCCGCGGGAGTAGCATCGGTAACATATGCATCCGTAACCACGCCGACGGACATTCCTTTTTCGCGCGCCATTTCCAACAAAGTTTTGGCGGTGGCGCCGTTGTAATCCTCGCCAATGACACCCGGGCGGGAGAATTTTCCCGTTGCCATTTGTGTAGCCGCGGCGGCGGAATCGGTTACCAAAGTATCATAGGTGTTATTAAAGAACATACCCCAGGTACCGCCGTTTAACATACGCTCCAAATTGGAGGTTTTTTCAGGGTAGTCCGGCAAGTTAGCATAGCGGACGCCTTGGGTAAAAAAACCGATGGCCTCCGGCCCCATACCGTCCCCAATCACCCAAATAAGGTTCTTTACGTCCCCGGCCCATGCAGGGCCCGCAAGTAAAACGAAAGCCAAAAGTACAAATAAAATACGGCGAATATTTTTCATTTTATCTCCTAAATCAATGTTTTGCGGTACAAATCCAAATAGGCTTGCGCCGATTTATCCCACGATAAATCCTGGCGCATCGCGTTGCGGACGAGTTTCGTCCACACCGGGCGGTTATGCTGGTAAAGGGCCAAAGCCCCTTCCAATGTAGCATAGATACCATTTTCGGTAAAGTTGTTAATAAAAAAGCCCGTAGCCGTATCCTCTTTGCCAGGCTCGTACCCTTTCACTGTATCCACCAACCCGCCTACTTTTGACACAACAGGCAAGGTACCGTACTGCATTGAAATCAACTGCGAAAGGCCGCACGGCTCAAAGCGAGACGGCATTAAAAATATATCCGCGCCCGCATAAATGCGGTGAGCCAAATCTTCATCCAAGCGGCCGTTGTAACTAACGGACGTAGGATTATTACGCGCTAAACCTTGGTAAGCCTTCTCTAACATCGGGTCGCCCATACCGAGCACTACAAACTGCGCGCGGCCTTTTAAGCGTTCAATCAAATTGACGACCACATCCAAGCCCTTTTGATAGTCCAGGCGCGACACAATACCGATAAGCGGCTTTTCTGCCTCTTGGGGCAGTTTGCATTGTTGCTGCAAAGCCAATTTAGCGGCTAATTTACCTTTTACCACTTCGCTTACGTCGTAGCCAATCGGCAAAACGGGGTCCAATTCCGGGTCCCACACGTCGGTATCAATTCCGTTTACAATGCCGCAGAAATTCTTACTGCGGTAGCGCAAAAGCCCCTCCAAGCCAAAACCCATAGCGGGGTCCGTTTGAACTTCGCGCGCGTAGTTGGGGCTGACGGTATTTACGTTATCGGCAAACACGATGCCGCTTTTCAAGAAACTGATACCGCCGTAATATTCAAATTTATCAGGTGTGTAATCCACCGGGTGAAAGCCCGCCTTGCGGAACGAGGAATACGAATAATGCCCCTGGTAGGCAATATTATGAATAGTGTATAAACTGCGGGTGCGGGTATAGAAGGCATCCAACTTATAGACCGTTTTTAAATAGGCGGGAATTAAGCCCGTCTGCCAATCGTGGCAATGGATAATATCCGGACGGAAACCGATAAATTTGCACCCTTCCAGCACCGCGCGGCTAAACAAAATAAAGCGCTCGTCGTTATCGGGATATTCGCCCATTTTGGTACGGTAGAGTTCGGGGCGGTCAAAATATTTACGGTTGCCCACAAAAAATACAAGCACATTACCCCAATTAATATACGAAAGCGAAACCTGTTCAATTCTATCCCCAATCGGAATTAAATACACTCCGGGAACCACCTTTAAAGAGGACACCCGCACAATGTTGCGGTAGTGCGGCAGGAACAAAAGCACCTTGTTGCCTTTGCGCATAGAAAACTGCTGACAGAGTGCCCCCACCACATCGGCAAGTCCTCCAGTTTTACAAAACGGAAACGCCTCGCTGGCGGCCAAAACAATGTTCATAGTTATTTATCCTCCTGTTTTTCTTGCGCGGGCTGTGCCGCATCTGCGTCCTCACGGTGCGCCTGCAAAGAGGCCAATGCGTTATCGGGCGCAGTTACCTGCTCGTTCATTTTTAAAGCAGGGTCCGTATCCTGCGCGGGTTCGTTTGACACCACGCTTACAGCCTCCACCGGGGCTTTTTCCTCGGCGGACAAGGCGGCTTGCTTTAAGAGTTCCGGGGCGGCGTCATTGGTAAAAATATCCCCGCGGTTGTAACTGTTGCGCGTAAAGAACGGGTCCGCAGAGGACGCATCCAAAGCCTGCAACTTTTCCTCGCCTTCCAATTCTTCCAACGGAATAATGGCCGGCTCTTTCAAGGGAGGCAAAGGCTCGCCAAACGGCAATTCTTCTTGCTTTTCGCGCAAGGTTTTAGAAGCAAATTCCTGCAAATCGGGCAATTCGGAAATCTTGTTAAGCCCGAAAATTCGTAAAAATTCATCTGTTGTACCATAAACCATCGGGCGGCCGATAGTATCTTTTTTGCCCACCACCCGCACCAGCCCGCGCTCCAACAAGCGTTCCAACGGCCCGGCCACATCTACCCCGCGTATGGCTTCCATTTCCGCGCGGGTAAGCGGCTGTTTGTAGGCGATAATCGCCAATGTTTCCAAGGCCGCATTGGAAAGTTTGGTCGTCATTTTTTCGTTATACAAACGGCGCACCCAGCGGCCAAACTCCGGCTTGGTGGACATTTGAAATCCGCCGCCGATTTCCACCACGCGGATAGCGCTTTGGCGTTGGACGTAATCCTCTTGAATTTCCAAAATCATTTCGCGCACGCGCCGCGCATCCACGCCGTCAATTACGTCGGCAATGCGGGAGGGTTTTATCGGGCGGTCGGTAATAAACAAAAGGGTTTCCACAATCTGCTTAAATTCACTCGTCGGCACCAGTTCAAAGGGCCGTTCGTCCGCAGGCTGGACGGTTTTATCGGCTTGCATAGGCGTTGCTTGCGATGTGGCTTGAACAGGGGTTATATTTTCTTCGGTTGGCATAAATCCTCCGGGCGGCTAATTAGCCTCGCCGTGCATAAGGGTTTTAAAATCTTTATCTTTATTTTCCGGATTTAAATAAATACGGATTTGCCCCTGCTGTGCATCTTGCCGGGCAATAATTTTTTTAATCTTCATCAGTTCCAATAAGGCCATAAAACAGGTAATCACGCCGCGTTTTTTGGTTTCCCCCACAAAGATATCGTCTAAAAGCACCCAATCGTGCTTTTTAAACATATCCACCACCTTTTGCATCTTCGTTTCAATAGGAAATTCTTCCACATTTAAAAGTTCAATGCGCTTGCGCTCGTCTAACCGTTCAAAGGCACGCTTGACGGCGGATAATAAATCAAACAGTTGCAGGTTAATGATTTTTTCCCCGTCGTCAAAAATAGGGGCAGAGCGGTAAAAATTGTCTTTATTTTCCTCAAACTTTTGTTCCAAAAATTTGCTGGCTTCTTTGTATTTTTGGTACTCTACCAACTTGGCGATAAGTTCCTTTACAGGGTTGGGGCCTTCGTCCTCGGTCGTCGGGGCTTGCGAAGGCAAAAGCGTTTTGGCTTTGATTTGCATTAATGTACTGGCCATTACCAAAAATTCGCCCGCTACCTCCAAGTTCAGTTCCTTCATTACGTTTAAATAATCTAAATACTGCTTGGTGATTTCGGCAATGTTAATATCGCAAATATCCAAGTTGTCTTTTTTAATTAAGTGCAACAACAGGTCCATAGGACCCTCAAACACGTTGATATGCACATTAATCGGCGCAGGATTAATCATTTAAACGCTCCGCAATATATTACAAAGTTAAAATTTTACTTAATAAGCCGACAATTATCCGGGTAGGCGGCAATAAAAGAAACTGCACCGCACCCGTTAAAATAAGGGCGAAAACCACCCACATTCCAAAGCGGCTGAAAAACAGTTCGTATTTAAAGGCGGTCCGCATTGGCAATAAAGCCGCCACCACGCGCCCGCCGTCCAAGGGCGGGATAGGAATTAAATTAAACACGGCTAAAAATACATTAATAAACATACCATATTGCAGAAATACAAAAACCTGCTCCAACGTCTGCACGGTAAAATGGTTCTGCATTAAAAGAAAAATCTTCATAACAAGCACGCAGATAAATGCCAACAGCAAGTTGCACGCCGGACCCGCCGCCGCCACCTTGCCCATATCTTGGCGCGGGCGCGGAAAGCGCATCGGGTTTACAGGCACGGGCTTGGCCCAACCAAACAACGGAAAATGCAAAAAGTAGCACACCGCCGGAACTACCAGCGTGCCGACCGGGTCAATGTGTTTAAGCGGGTTTAAGGTCAGGCGGCCGGCATAATAGGCGGTATCGTCGCCCATGCGGTATGCCACCCAGCCGTGTGCAAATTCGTGCAGGATAATAGACAAAAATAAAATGGGTATAAAGATAATTACTTCCATATATTGTATTTTACTAATTTATATTCGTTCCTGCACACCGCCAAGGCTAAAAATGCCCTGTAAAAAGCGTGGTAAAAAATATTATTTGCTGTTTTAGTTCAAATTAGTTATAATAAATTAACCTTAATTAATCATTAAGGCTTCAACTAAAGCAAAGCAACCGAGGGCTGGACCTGTGCAACAAAAGCAGCACACGGCAGAGCCGTAGGAACGCAAAACCCCCGGCCTAAACCGGGGGTTTTAAATTTGTCTGCCTGCGGTGCAGAGAAGGTTGCACCGATACCCGGTGTTGTCTATGCGGAAAAATGCTATTTAGAACAAATGCGAAGGATATTTATAAAAATTCTCGTCATTCCCGAAGGTCGTAGTCGGGAATCTGTTGTTATTAATAAGTATTGCATTATTTATTGCCACGACAGATCCCCGACAGAAACACTCGGGGATGACGGCAAACGACAACAACTAATACAAGAACACTCCACAAAGAAACCCCCGGACTAAACCGGGGGTTTTTAAAATACGGTTAATGTCTAAGGAAGGATTTTTACGTTTTTATTTGGATTCCATTTCTTTTGGCTATCATCAGCAAAGCCATTAAAAAGAAATCCCTTTTCATAACTCATACACACATAGAATTTCATTCCTACAAACCCAATACACGGACGTAAAGTAGTTCCTCCGGCACTAGACAATGGTGGTCCGTGCTCTCCTTCTAATACACAATAGTATTGATTGCCCTTCTGAGGCCCTAAATATGTATATTGCATTGCATATACAGAATTTCCATTGTTTATAAAGTTTCCCGGCCAATTAGGATGTGCAGAATCAGCCCTAGTCGTCCGAATAAAAACGGTATTAGACGGAACACTTTCACAAGTTTTTTGCCAACATTCTTGCAAATCAGAAACATCTTCGCAAGGATACAACCTCACATGTACATCTTCCGTAAAAACACATTGATAAATTAAATCTTTAATTACTTTCCCCGATAGGTTCAAAACATTGTAATAGGTCTCTTCAATTTTACTATTCATATCATACAATTTGCTTGATAAACTATAATCATAAGACACCCAACCGCTGCTAATATTATCTCCCTTAGCCATATAAAACTTATCTTTTCCGTAGCAAGTCTCCCCTGATGTTGCAAACTGCAAGGACACATATTGTATAGTGTACTCTTCCTTGCAGGTACAGGTTTCTTCATCCACAGCCAAGAGACCACAATCAATATCACATGCGGGTTGCGTGTTTTTACTCTTTAACAAAAAGGAGGTGTAGGTTTTGCCATTGGCCTTTTTATTACCAGAAGCGTCGTAATCACCTGCATATTGGTTATCCCACCACAGTTCTTCGCCCAAGTTTGCAGAATTTTGCGCACCCTTGGTAATTTTGGCGGTGGAAGCAATTTCCATATTGTCCGTTTTTCCACCCATTACGGCTACATCATTACCGTAAATAGTATTTGTTACATTACTTTTGTGGTAGTTAGTATCGTCAAATGTAACTTGATTAGCCATTACGCGCCCTGCCGTTACCGTTCCGCCGTTTTCAATACTCAGGTTTTCACCCAAACGGTATTCGGGCGTATTAGTGCTACCCAACGTCGTTCCGTTTTGGATATCTATTTGTTTTAAATACGCACCCGCCCCTTTGATGATAATATCCCCTGCGCTGGAACGCGTATTACAAAAGTTAAGTATCGGCGCAGTAGTTACGTGAGTAGAGTCTGCCGCGTCCAAGTGAGCAAAACTACCCACCGGGGCAGACATTGTGGTTACAAACTGCATTTGTTCTGCGTTGGCGGCTGTAAATAACAGCAAAGCGGCAGAAAAAAATATAAACTTCTTCATCTTTCCTCCTTTTTGGACACCTTTATATTTTAGTAAAAAAGCCTTTTATATTCCAAACCCATCCAATATACAGAGTTCTCATTAATAGAATTATAACAAAAAAGAAAAATAAAACAACCCCTTTATGAATAACTACTAAACAACAACGACAAAAAACCAAAAAGTAGATCCTGAAACAAGTTCAGGATGACCTCTTTTTTCGTAAAGTCGTCATTTCCGAGTGTCAGCCGGCGCGGAGCGTTCGGGAATCCGTTGTTCGTCGTATTTGTTCTCTTACAAAACAACAGATCCTGGACTACGACTTTCCAGGATGACGGCAACAACTAATACAAGAACACTCCACAAAGAAACCCCCGGACTAAACCGGGGGCTTTTATATCCACCAAATAAAACCAATTTTTAATGTGCTTTGAGAAAGGCCTGCGCTTCCTCGCGCGTTTTAACCTCACCCGCCCATTGTGCTTGGCGTACACGGTCTAGCGCGCCCGATATGCGCCGCCCGGCAAGACCCAAATCTTTCAGTTCCCGCCCACGCACAAAGCACGGCTCCAAGGCCATTGGCGGCAGCCCGGGGACAACCGCCTTTAAAATTTCCTTTTGCAAAGGAGAAAGCGACCCCAACGGGCTCATTTTTTCGCGCGTTACCTTCCACGCGCCCAAAATTTCTTGCGTAAATTCCTTCGGCAAATGCAACGAGCGCAAAAAATCTTCTCCGCTTGCGCCCAGCATACAAACCAATATGCCCACCCGCTCTTGCACATCTTGCGAGTTCAGCAAAGCATCGTGCCATTGAAGGCCCGGCCAGGCAAATTTGAGCATATCGTATTTTTCCATTAACATAAAAATTTTTTTAATTTTTTCTTCTTTGAGCACTTTTAAAAATTCGCGGCTGAACCGCTCCCGCGTCAAGAGCAACGGATATTCCCCTTTTACGGCCTCACGCAATAAGCGCTCCGTTTTAGGCGCCAACGTCCACCCAAAACGGCCCGCAAAACGTGTCGCACGCAACATACGCGTAGGGTCATCTAAAAAACTTTTATCGTGCAAAATGCGTATAATGCCGCCATCAATATCCTTTTGCGAACCAAACGCATCATATGTTTGACCAAAAGTATCGGGCAAAATAGAAAAACACCAGGAATTTACGGTAAAATCGCGCCGGAAAAGGTCGTCCTTAATTTTGGGCGAAAATTCCACCTGCGGCAAGGAACCGGGATACGGATATTTTTCCTTGCGCATGCGGACCATATCAAATTTTAGCCCGTCCTCCATATTCACACGGAACGTACCAAACTGCGAAAACTTCCTTTTTCCTCCCCCCCATTGTTTCACGCAAAACCCGGCAACAGATTCCTGGTTGCCGCTAAAAGCCAAGTCAATATCCAATGTAGGACGCTTTAAGTAAAAATCACGCACCGCACCGCCCGCCACCCAGGCCGACAGGCCCAGTTTTTTGGCATAGGCACCTACGGAATATAATTGTTCCCGGTATTTTTTAGGTATATCAGAGGAGAGGTTTATGTTCATAGCACTCTTGGCGGCTGTGCGCCGTCCTCGCTCATCCGGTCGGCGAAGTTGCGAAGCAGAGTGCTGTTAAGGCCGCTCTTTAACACCTTGGCGGAGGCCACAGCATATTCGTTGGCCGAGTGATTCTTAGTCGGCGTGGGAACATAAAACGGAAAATGATGTTCCCGCGCATAAGACGGTTTCAAACGCGTTACCGCGAACCCTTGCGCGGCGGACGCAGCCGCCACGGCTTCGGATTCGTAGGACGCTTTTTCGTCCGCCTGCAAAAGCAGTTTCAGTTCTTCCAACCCGAAAACGGATACGGGCGGATAGTCCATATTCATCTGCTTTAATAAAACGTGTTTAATAGTTTCGTAATCGTCCCGCATACGCTTGGCCAATTCCGGCTCGCGCTGGCGGTCTTTTTCGGAAAACACAAACACCAAAATCTCACTGGGAGCGTCAAAATAAATCAAATCGCCGTCGTGGTGAAAAAACTCGCCGCACTCCGGGCAGCGTACCAAATTTAATTCTCCGCCCATAGCGGCGGTTTTCAAATCGGGGTCCTGGTCGGCCCGAATGAGCGACCAGTATTCTACATCAAAAGGTTCACACTTGTGGGGACAATGCGCCGTCCCTTCGTTTTTAATAGATTTCATATGTATAATTTAGCATAAATTGACGCAAGCGGTCATTTTTGCAGGGCAAAAAATTTAATTAGTTTTGTAATTTGCTAAAATATAGAAAATAAGCCCCGTTAGCTCAACTGGATAGAGTACCGGTCTTCGGAACCGGTGATACGAGTTCAAATCTCGTGCGGGGCAGTTTTCCGCTTAATCTGTTTTTCGGTTTTTCACTCAAAGATCGCCGCCCCAATTTTCCCCTTTGCGCCTAACGGCATATTTTTTATTTTCTGTCTGTTATATCCCTATATATAAAAATTTGCTAAAATAGAAGTATCTAAATTTGCAGTAAGGAGCGCACCTATGGGTGGACATTCGCATTGGGCCGGCATTAAACATAAAAAGGCCCTCGTTGATGCCAAAAAAGGCAAAGTATTTACTAAAATTTTAAGAGAAATCACCATCGCCGCAAAAATGAGCGGCGGTAACCCGGACCAAAACCCCCGCTTGCGTAAAGCCGTGGACGACGCCCGCGCCGCCAATATGCCGTTTGATAACGTCAAACGCGCTATTATGAAAGGTACAGGCCAGTTGCCCGGTGTTTCATATGAAGAAATCACTTATGAAGGCTACGGCCCCGGTTCCGTGGCCGTCATTGTGGAATGCACCACGGACAATAAAAACCGCACTTTCTCGGAAATCCGCAAAATCTTTACCAGCCACGGCGGCAATACCGGCACCGCGGGGTGCGTATCCTATATGTTCAAAAGCAAAGGGATGATTGTCGTTAAAAAGGAAGATATTTCCGAAGATGATTTGATGAATTTGGCCTTGGAAGCCGGCGCGGAAGACGTCCGCACGGCAGGTGATGTGTATGAAGTTATCACCAACCCGGATATGAACGAATTGGAAGCCGTCAAAAAGGCCATTGAAGCCAAGGGCATTACGCCCGAATCGGCTGATTTGACAATGATTCCCGATACGGAAGTTTCCATTACTGACGAACATACGGCTGAGACCTTGATGAATATGCTGGAAGCGTTGGACGATCACGACGACACCAAAAACGTCTATGATAACTCCAACATTGACGAAGCCGTTATGGCTAAGTTGGAAGCCAAATAAGAGGCCTCTTGCAAGAGCATACAACCACAGTTTTAGGTATAGACCCTGGTTTAGACAGAACGGGATGGGCAATCCTCACACGGAACGCCCGTTCCGTTTTGTCTTTACGCGCCTGCGGGCTTATCCACACCGGGGCCGACCAAGAACTGCCCAAACGTCTTTCCTATATTTTTGACGAACTGACTAAAATTTTGCAAACCTATACGCCCGACCAGGTAGCAATGGAACAAAACTTCTTTTTAAAACGCGCTACCACTATGGCCAATACGGTTATGACGCGCGGAGTGATTATCCTCGCGTGCGAACAGGCCCAAAAACCGATTACCTTTTATCCGCCAAAACGCGTAAAACTAATGATTTGCGGTACCGGCACCGCAGACAAGAAACAAGTCCAGCGTATGGTACAACTGACACTTAATTTGGATAAAGCTCCCTCGCCCGATGACACCGCTGATGCGGTGGCGATTGGAATATGCCACTTAAAAACAGCACCGCTCAACAATATGATTAACATCAAGGCGGCCTTTTTAGCCAAATTAAAAGCCGCCAAAGAAGCCCAAATTTCTAAAAAGCGCTAGTTTATGGAAAACGTCATTTTGGCGGGTGTAACCCTCAAAACCACCCCATACGATACATCTTCGCTGGAAGAATTAAAACGTCTTGCCCACACGGCAGGCGGTACGGTTGTGCATACCTTTCAAATCCGCGTACAGGCCTTTAACTCGGCCACGCTTATCGGCAGCGGCAAAATGGAAGAAATCGCCGAAACAGTGCGACTGACAAATGCCCAAACGGTTATTTTTGATGACGAAATTTCCCCCGCCCAACAAAAAAATTTGGAAGAAATTATCCCCGCCAAAGTTATTGACCGGACCCGGTTAATTTTAGATATTTTCGCCCAACGCGCACGCACGCAAGAGGGCAAGTTGCAGGTAGAACTGGCGCAATTAAAATATTTGCTTCCGCGTTTAGGAGGGCAAGGCACCGCACTAATGCAACAAAAAGGCGGTATCGGCCTGCGCGGACCGGGGGAAACCAAACTGGAATATGACAAACGCCGGCTGCGCCTGCGTATCAGCAAATTGGAAAAGGAAATTGAACAAGTAAAAAAAGAGCGCGGCTTACGGCGGGAACGCCGCACACAAATTCCTTTGCCGCAAATTGCCATTGTGGGTTATACCAATGCGGGAAAAAGCACCCTTTTAAATGTGCTGACGCGTCAAAACGCGGTTTATGCGGATGACAAACTTTTTGCCACATTGGACCCGACCACCCGCCGCGTGCATATGCCGGCCAGCGGAGAAATGCTGTTTACGGATACCGTGGGATTTATTCAAAAATTGCCACACAGTTTAGTAAGTTCCTTCCGCGCGACTTTGGAAGAAACCTCGTTTGCGGATGTGATTTTACACGTCCACGATGCGTCGTCCCCCCACCGCAACGCTCAGGCAGAAACCGTGCGCCAAATTATTACCGATTTGGGCGCGCAGACGATTCCGGTTATTGATGTTTTTAATAAAATTGACTTACTTTCCCCTGCACGGCTGGCCCTGTTGCAAGCGCAGAACCCGCAAGGTTCGTTTATCAGCGCAGGAAACAAACTGGGCCTTACGGAACTATTGGAACAAGTAGAAGAAAATGTGGCACGCCGCTGGAAACTGCGCCGCCTTACATTGGAGCCAAAGGCGCGCGGGCTTATCGGTTTTATCTACGGCAAAGCCCTGGTCAATGGGCAAAAAGAATTGCCGTCCGGTGCTTTGGAATTAACCCTTATGGCCACAGACGGCAACTACCACAGTATTCTAAAAAAACTCACTTCTTTTTAGCACTTTTGGGGGCTGTCTTTTTGACGACCTTTTTTATCTGCCCGTAACTTTCCAACGGTTGCACATTGGGGGTGTCGCGGTATTCGGTTAGTACCCGCCGGATAAAGCCCAAAGTAGTGTTTTCGCTAAATCCGTTGAATAAAAATATTTCACTCCCGTACAAGGCATAGCGTTTGCGGGCCGCTTCGGGCAGTTGGTTTAACGATTTGGCAGACACAATTCCCACCAAGCCGGAGGCGCGCTTTTTCCCGCCGTTATACACGGGCAAAAATACCCCGCCGCCGGAATTGCCTTTTTCCACTCCAAACCCCGCCGAAAGCCACGGGGCGGCATTATCACCAAAGTATAAGATTTGTCTGGGAGAAGAAAGCATTTCAAATGCACCGCGTGTCCAGCGCGGCACTAAAATATTACTTAACAAAAATTTTTCGTCCTTATCGCTGTATGTAAGCAACGGCGCCAAACGCGGAGCCATTGCTCCGTCCCATTGTCTTTTGAGTAAAGGCGCGGCTTCGGCGGCGGCGCGGTATTCGTCCGCATCCTGTTCCAACGCCTGCGCTTGCTCGGTCAGTTGGCGGGCAATTTGCGCTTGCCCGTCTGCCGCATATTGGCGGCTCTGCTCATACAGCCGGGCGGACTCTTTTAAAGCCTCATCCGTCTTTTTTTCCCAAAAGCCCCTATCCAATGTGAGAAGGAAATCCTTTTCCTTGACTTTTCCGTAAGCATCGTAATATTCATAGCGCGCTTGGCGGGCATTAAAATAAATAAGTGCCATATCCCACGCAGGCAGTTCCCCGCGCCTGGGCTGCACACCGGGCGGAAGCGTGTATTCGTCTTGGTATTCCTCGGGAAGGAAAACATTTTTTTGCGAAAGCACCGCCGCCGCACGCGCCGGGCCGACAGCCAGCCACATACGCATTTGGCACGAGTAATTTTTACACGGGCTTACACAATGCGCCGCCGTCAAAAACCAATTTTTATGAAACCGTACCGCCTGGCAAGACACGGTTTGCGTTTTGCCCCGCACGGTAAAAGTTAATTCATATTCCTTTTGGGCATAGTCAAAGGCATCCTGCGCACTCGCATAACCGGCCCCCAAAAGAAAGAGCGATAAAAGATAAAAACGGAGTTGTTTCATATTGTTAGTATATATAAAAAACCTTTAAAATACCAATGAAACCACAAATAAATGCCCTAAATTTAATATAATGAGATATATGATTACTACAATTACTATCCTCGTTTTGTTTAGTTACTTACTCGGGTCCGTCCCGACCGGCTACATGATTGCCAAACACGTTATGGGTATTGATATCCGTCAACACGGCTCCGGCAACCCCGGCGCGGCAAATGTGTACCGTACGGTGGGCAAATGGGCCGGCATCAGCACCTTTTTAATTGACGGCTTAAAAGGCTTTATCCCGGTGTGTCTGGCGCGCCATTTCTGCCCGGACAATTACTGGGTGGCTATTGCTTGCGGGGTAATTGCCATTTTGGGCCATATGTGGACGATTTATTTAAAATTCCGCGGCGGAAAAGGGGTAGCCACCTCGGCGGGCGTATTTGCCGCCCTACTGCCTATTCCTACCGCAATTGCGTTTGCCTCGTTTGTGGTGTGCGTAGCGCTGTGGGGCCGCATTTCCATTGGTTCTATTTGCGCCTGCGTGGTTTTGCCTGTATGCAGTTTTCTTATCGGCAATCATCCGCTGTCCGTTAATTTAATGGTAACGGCCGTCAGTGCGTTAGTTATTTATAAGCACGTTCCCAACATCAAGCGTCTGCTCCAACAAAAGGAATTAAAATTTGAAGACGGCGCCAAAAAGAGAAAAGAAAATGAACATAAATAAAATTACCGTTTTCGGCGCAGGTATTTGGGGCAGTGTAATTGCCCAACACCTCGCGCGCAAAGGGTACAATGTCAGCCTGTGGGAATACAACGAACAGTTGTTAAATGTTCTTAAAACAATGGGCAGACACCCCAATATCCCGAACTTTAAAATTCACGACAATATCCGCTTAACCGGCAACGTGGCCGAAGCGGTCAAAGATACGGATTTAATCATTTTTGTCATTTCGTCCAAGGCTATCCGCGATTTCTGCCGCGAACAGTTAAAGCCTCTTTTAAATGGGCGTGTCGTACCTGTGGTAAGCGCGTCCAAGGGGATTGAGGACAAGTCTTTTAAAACAATTTGCGAACTGATTGAAGAAGAATTACCGCAATTAAAGGATAAAGCATTAGCCTTTTCCGGCCCGAGTTTTGCGCTGGAAGTGGCGCAAGATGTGCCGACCAAAATTATGCTTGCTGGCAAAGACCCTGCCTTGGTGGACGAAATCCGCGACATAATGAGCGGGGACCCGATTATTGTAGTGCCGTCCTCCGACAGGCGCGGAGTAGAATACGGCGGCGGTATTAAAAATGTATTGGCTATCGGCTGCGGTGTCATTGACGGCATTGGCGACGGAGCCAACGCAAAGGCCGCCCTCATCACGCAAGCCTTGCAGGAAATGAACGATATTATTGTCAGTCAAGGCGGGCAGTCCAATACCGTGTACAGTTTGGCAGGTTTTGGAGATGCCATTTTGACAGGTATGTCTGCTATTTCCCGCAACCGCCGTTTGGGCGAAAAACTAGGCTCCGGTCTCTCTTTGGAAGAAGCCAAAAAGGAAGTGGGAACCATTGCCGAAGGTGTAAATTCCGTGCAAAGCGTTTACGACATTGCACGCAAAAACAATTTAAAAACCCCTATCGTAGATGCTATTTGGAAAATTGTCTGCGAGGGTAAAAAACCGTGGGTGCTGTTGCACGCTATGGGCTTTACCAACCGGGGAAACAAATAATTTTACCGCTTGGGCTGTTAAAAAGCCCGGCACAAGACAGGATTGCAATATGAATAAGGACGACGTAATAAGACATCTTACCCGGCACGTTTTGGATAAAAAGCAAGCCAAAATGTCCGTAGATAAAGTATTTGAAATTATCAAGCACGGCTTAAAGCGCGACGGCAAAGTGGTTATCAGCAATTTTGGCTCCTTCCACTTAAAAACAGCCCGCCCTGTTACACGCCGCAACCCCAAAACAGGCGACAAAGTGCAAGTACCCGCCAAGGAAAAAGTGCGCTTTAAACCCTCCGAAAACATTTTAAAGAAATAGTTTTCCTAATATGAAAAGCCCCCGGTTTTATAGCCGGGGGCTTTTTTTGTGTCTAGAAAACCACCGGCTAGGCCGGTGGTTCAGTAAGGTTCTACCGTTCCGCAAGACAAAAAAACTCCTTTTGTATAATAAATTGCCTGTGCTAGCAGGCAATTTAACAAAAGGAGGTCATTGTTATGTCCAATGACTTAAATAAGTTATCACATACAACGTGGAACTGCAAGTATCATATTGTATTTGCGCCAAAATATCGTCGGCAAGTATTTTACCGTGAAAAGAGGGTGGAGATAGGGAAAATACTACGCAAATTATGCGAATGGAAAGGGGTAGAGATAGTAGAGGCGGAAGTATGCCCTGATCATATCCATATGCTATTATCAATACCCCCGAAATACAGCGTAGGGAGTGTAATGAGGTACATAAAGGGGAAGAGTAGTTTATTAATATATGAGCGATGGAAGAATATGCAGTATAAGTATAAGAATCGGGAGTTTTGGTGCCGAGGGTATTATGTAGATACGGTAGGGAAGAACAAGGTAAAGATAGCAGAATATATAAAAAATCAATTACGAGAGGACCAATTAGGAGCGCAACTGCCATTTGATAAGAGCCCGTGGGAAGGGAATAAGCGGAAGTGAACGCGAGCGACAGGATGTTGAGACGCGTTACACGCGTGGCTAGTAAGGAGGGGCAGGGCCCCTATGTGAAAAACCCCCGGCTTTGCCGGGGGATTGTTATTTTGTAACCAAATCCACTATCTTTGGGTTCCGCCCAACAGCAACATTAAAATAGTCCAAATAGTGCCACAGCAAACGCCCCAAGTCCACAAAATCCGCGCAACTACCGTCGGCCAGGTATAAGGAGACATCATCCACGGATAAACAAACGCGGCTACTCCTATCAGGCCCACGCACGCCGCCAGCACACAACCGGCCACCTCAGCCGCCTGAACGGGCAAGGCCCGCAAAATGGGCACGGGTAAGAAGAAACATATAAACCAAACTAGCCATACGCCTATGGCGGCGGGAATAAAAAGCCACAAGGACATTTGCCCGGCCAGCATACTGCTCCAAAGCCAAAAGTACAAACGCCCGGGGAGTTTTAACAGGAAAAGCCCCCACCGCCAGCAAATCCAAACTAAAATTACCCAACTGACTAGGCCGATAAGGATTTGCACCCATTTTTTTTGAAGGAATTTTTGCATAATTTAAAGGGTACCTTATGGCCCTGACAATTTATAAAACTTGTTTGAGTTCTACGGGCAAGTTCCGTTTGGCTACGCGCACTACGCTGTGCGTATTGGTCTTTTTATCCATACCAAAAATGTTCACACGGTACAGTACGACCATTTTGCCGTCTTGCTCAACAACGTCCTGAATTTCAAACACCTTATCCGGCCAGTTCCCCGCAGATTCTAGCGTAATAATATTATCCTTGGCAAAATTGGCCTGCGGGTATTTGCCGCGCGCCACGCGTTTAAATGCCTTGTACTCGTCCGCCGTTTTAATGACACGCACCTGCACAGGCACGCTAATCATAGAAATTTTGCTTTCTTCCTCCGGCAGTTGACGGGGCATTGTAGCATTGGGAACGATATGGTCCGCCGAACCTAAATGAACGGGCGTTTTGGGTGTTTTGGGGGCCGGTTCTTCCTCTTCCTGTTGGGTTGCTGATGGCAGAAAGGTAATCTTTTCCACCCCTTGCATTTTGATATTGGGCAAATGGCTGGGCACCGTGGAAGCATCCTTGTAATCTTGCGGGGGCTCATCCTCACCCGGCAGGTCAGCAGGCCCCGTGGGGTCAGCAAGATTAACCAGGAGCAGAGAACTGCTGCCCGACACCTCGGCTACCACAGGCTCCGGCATACGGAAGCAATCCCACACGCGCATACACGCCACCCCGGCCAAAAACACCAGTACAAACGCGCACGCCAACCGGATATTGCGCTTATTTTTCATTTGTTTTCTCGTAATGGGCCGTAATTACAGAGCGCAAGCCGCCGCGGGGCGTAAACACGCCGGTAACAGTGGCTTTTTTGGGGTGGCAGGCTTTTACTACATCATCCAAAATTTTATTGGCGGTGTTTTCCATAAAAATACCCATATCGCGGTATTCCAACAAATAGTATTTCAGCGATTTGAGTTCCAGGCAAAGTTCATCGGGGATATACTCAATCGTAATGATGCCAAAGTCCGGCAAACCCGTCTTGGGGCAGACAGACGTAAATTCCGGCAATTCAATTTTAATATTATAATCGCGTTTGTACTGGTTGGGCCAGCATTGGATTTCCGGCAAAACAACATCCGCATTTTTGCGGGCGTGTGCAGTAGTATAACCAAAGTCAATATCGTTTGTATGTGTCATTTTATGTTAAGCATCCTTGTTGAATTTAAAAAGACAAGCCCAGCCACCGCTAACGCGCCGCCGACAATCCACGTCCACCCGGCCTGGGGCATAAACCATATCAGCCCCGCACAGCCAACAAACGTAACCAAAACTGCCAGCAACACATTAACCGTGATAATCCGGTGCAACTTCTTATTTATTTTAAATAAATCTGCCACCGGGTACAAGTCCCGGCTTTTAATTAGTACGTCCACCCAGTTATTATATACGTTCCGGCCGGAGGAATAAACCACCCCGGCATCAGCCCGCAACAAAGCAATAATATCGTTAAAACCGTCCCCCACCATTAATACGCGTTTGCCCAAAGCACGCAAGTTGGAAATAATTTCCGCCTTGGTTTTGGGCAGTACATTGGCATTTATTTTTGCGATTCCCGCCTCTTTGGCAATTGCCGACACGGAAGATTCGTTATCCCCGGAAATCAAAATAACTTCTTTACCAAGTGATTTTAAGAAAGCAACCAATTCTCTGGCTCCCGGACGCAATTCGTCCGCCAGCGTTAAATAACCCAGATATTTCCCATTTTTGGCTACGCAAATGACGGCTTCGTCCGCGTGGACAATTTTGGCCGCCGTTTTAATATTTTGCTCCTCTAACCATTGGGTCCGGCCCGCCAAAATTTTATCCTCGCCGCTGGTGGCGGATACTCCCAAACCGGGGAGCACATCAAAGCACAAAAGCGGTTTAGGCGATATTTTATGCTCCTTGGCGCACGCGGTTACGGCATCGGCAAACGGACCGTCCACCAGTTGTTCAGCGGTGGCAACCGTTTCCAATAATTGGCGTTGGGAAACTTTTTTGGCCGGATAAATGCCAGATACCCGCAATTCGCCATAAGTGAGCGTACCTGTTTTATCAAAAAACACCGTATCGGCGCGGACAATTTCGTCCAAGGCGTAAATATTTTGCAATTTAATTTTTTTTGTGTGCGCGCCACGGCGGGCAAAAAATGACGGGGATACCGCTGCAAACACCAAGGCCGCCGGGCAGGACACCGCCAACATAAATAAAAAAACCCCGGAATATAAAAACCACTCTTTACTGCCCGTTGCGTAAAGCAGTCCTGCATAAGCCCCCGCCGCAAACAAAACAGACAGAGGCAGCACCCAACAGGCAAAACCGTCTAATGCACTTTTAAAACCACTGCGCGCCAATTCGCTTTTTTTTATGGCAGAAACCACACTCATCAAGGCGGACGCGGATAAAACCTCGGTAACTTCCACATACATCTCCGCCGATTTATTAAGCGTCCCCGCAAACACCCGGCTGCCAACATTTTTAGAGGTAGGCAACATATTGCCTGTAATTAATTGCTCATCAACAGAGGTTTTACCTTGCTTAACGGTCCCGTCTGCGGGCAAGCGTTCTCCGGGTTTTACAAAAATAAGGTCGCCTTTTTTTAATTCCCCGGCAAAGACTTTTCTAAAACTGCGCCCCACGCACAAGCGGCCCGATTTAGGCAGGAAATCATCTAATTTTTTAACAAACACACGGGACCGCTCCTTTTCTTTTACCAAGCGGCGCTCCGCCCATAAAGAAAGCGTAATAAAAAGCGAGGTGTACAAATACAAATCCGGCACCGGGCCAAAAAGCGGAACCGTTAAAAACACATTTAAGGCCGAATATAACAACCCGGCCGTAGTAACCGACGCCGTCAACACCGCCCAAGAAATATTCCCGCTCCAAACATCTTTTAGCGCTGTGCGCAAAAATACGTCTGCACAAAACAAATAATTCATCAAACACAAAATAAAAATGCCCACGTCCGCGTGGCGGAACGTGAGCGAAAACAAAATAAGCACCAGAAAGCAAAAGGACAAGAAAAAACGGTATGTATAAGCCTTGGACGGCACCGCTAGCGCCGCCGAAACCGGGCGGGAATACTTACGCAAGATTACCCCCATACTTTACCGCGGGAAAAACCGCGCCGCCAAGACCTTTTCGCGCCCTTGTTCAGTGCGCATCATTTGAATCTTGGCATCATATTTAGCCGCGTGAGCCGGGTCCAACTTTTTAGCAACCATATAGTTGGCCGTTGCCGCCACGGGGTCCTCTACCGCCAACATATCGCCCATTAAATCATATGTCGGCACATACTGGCTGGCCAATTCCTTAGATTTGACAAGCAACCCGAGCGCATAATCTTTTTCCCCTTTGCGGTACATCAAATCACCCATATAATAATAGGCTAACGCATAGGTCGGCTTAATGGTTACGGCTTCTTCCAAATCGGCATACGCATTGGCAGGGTAACCCATTTTAATAAAGGCGCGGGCGCGCTCCAAATACGGGCGGGCATTATCAGGGTCCAAAGACATCATATAAGTATAATCATCAACCGCAGATTCGTACTGCCCCAAAGCAAAGTAAGTAAGCCCGCGGTTTAAGAACAAAAGGGGTTCGTCTTGGCGGAGTTTAAACGCACTGTTAAAATCAGCCAAGGCAGAAGACGTGCGGCCCAAGCGGTAATATGCCAAGGCGCGGTTCATATAAGCCGTAAAATAGCGCGGGTTGCGGGCTAAGGCTTCGGTTAAGTAGAAGGCTGCATCCATATTGCGCCCCGTATCTACATAAAGAGCGCCCAAGTTGTTATACGTTTCGGGCAAATTGGGATTAGCCTCAATGGATTTTAAATAATCCTGCTCAGCATACGAGCGGTTCTTGACACGCTCCTGCGCGTTTTTAACGGGTAAGCGTTCCCACAAAAGGCCTCTGTTCGCCAAAGCGGCGGCATTTTGGGGCTGTTGTTTCAGCAAGCGGGTATAGAGTTGGATAGCCTGCGTAAAATTTCCCTTAGAAGTTGCCATTTGGGCTTCTTTAAATAACCGAGTGTCGCTGCTGCAAGCCGCGGCCAATAACAAGGCCGCCAAAACGATACATACTTTCTTCATTTAGCCTCCCGTTTAGTAGCGTGAAAAAATAAAGACAATACAAATAAACACGCACCAATGGTAATGAACGAGTCCGCCACGTTAAACACGGGCCAAACCCGAAAATCTAAAAAGTCCACTACAAAGCCTAACGTTATTCTATCATAAAGATTGCCCAATGCACCCGCCAAAATGAAAACAGCCCCCCATTTGACGAGTTTCCCGTGCGACGTTAGGTCCTTCCAACTAAACACCATATATGCAATTACGGCAAGCATTACAAAAATAAGTGCAAAATTGCCGTTTTGCATCATACCAAAAGCCGCGCCCGTATTTTCCACATACCGCAGGTGGAAAAACGGGCACAGTTCCAAAGGATTTTCCGGCAGCAGATACAAAGCCAATACTTTGGTTATGCGGTCCAAAAATAAAATTCCGGCAACGCCCCACAGCACCGCTTTGTTCTGCCCGCACCAAGCAAGGGCGGTTTTCAGCCCTTTAAGCATCGGCTTTTTCCTCGCCGTCCACTTGGATATGCTCTTTTTCAAGCACCTCGGCGCAGCGGGCGCACAAGTCGGCATATTGCGTATTGGAACCGACATCTTCCTTCCATTGCCAACAGCGGGCGCATTTATGTCCGGCGGCGTGCTCGCAAGATACGGACAGTTCATCTGCTCCGTCCGCAATTTCCACCGCAGAGACAATGGCAATTTCCGGCCACAGGTCTTTGGTTTCCTGCAAAAATTCCTTCATTTCCGGTTTAGATGTTTTGAAAATGACCTTGGCTTCCAACGACGAGCCAATCACTCCTTTTTGACGGGCATCTTCCAACACTTTTTGTACGGTTTCACGCACGCGGCGGATTTTGTTCCATTTTTCTTCCAACTTCACATCCGGAATCAGCGAAGCGTTTGCCGGCATATTGGAAAGGAAAATACTCTGCGGCAATTCACGCCCCAAGGCAGTTTTGCGCAGTTCCTGCCAAGCTTCTTCGGCCGTAAAGGAAAGCACCGGCGCCATTAATTGGAGCAGGGTTACCGCTATTTCCGCCAGCACGGTTTGCGCACTGCGGCGCGCCGGAGACGAAGCCCCGAGCGTATATAAGCGGTCTTTGGAAGCATCCAGCATAAAGGAGGACAAATCCAAAATACAGAAATCGGTAATAGCACGCATAGCGCGGCGGAAATTAAATTCCTCATAGCCGGCGTGGACTTCTTGGATTAACGCATCCAAGCGGCCCAACATATAGCGGTCCATTTCGGCTAATTCTTTACCGGGGACCTGGTGCAAGGCCGGGTCGTAATCGGACAAGTTACCAAGTGCATAGCGCACCGTGTTGCGGATTTTGCGGTAGGTATCAATCGGCCCGCCCAAAATCTCGTCCGAAATGCGCACGTCGCCTTGGTAGTCGGCAAAGGACACCCACAAGCGCAAAATATCCGCACCGTATTTATTAATTACATCTTCGGGATCAACGCTGTTGCCCAACGATTTGTGCATCGGGCGGCCTTGCTGGTCCAACACCATACCGTGCGTTAAAATGGTTTTAAACGGAGCGGTTCCCTCCAAGGTGAAAGACGGGATATACGAACTTTGGAACCAACCGCGGTGCTGGTCGGAGCCTTCGGAATATACATCCGCCGGAAAGTCCAAACCGCGGTCCTTTAATACCGCCGCCCAGGACACACCGGAATCCAACCAAACGTCTAAAATATCCGTTTCTTTTCTAAATTCGTGGCAACCGCAATCACAATGGTATCCTTCCGGCATTAATTTTTCCACCGGGTCGGTAAACCAGAAATCGGAGCCTTCGTCCATAGCGCGCGTTTTAATGAAATCAAACAACTCGTGGTTGACCTGGGCTTTGCCGCATTTTTTGCAATACAAAATCGTTACGGGAGTGCCCCAGAAGCGTTGGCGGGACAAGCACCAATCTGGGCGCAAACCAATCATAGAGCGCATACGTTCCGCGCCGCCGGCAGGATAGAATTTGACGTTGGAGAGGTTGTCCATTAATTTCTGGCGCAAGCCGTCTTTATCAATACTCATAAACCATTGTTCCGTCGCGCGGAAAATAATCGGGTTATGGCAGCGCCAGCAATGCGGATAACTGTGCGTAATTTCCTGCTCTTTAATAAGAGCGCCGGTTTCATCTAATTTTTTGACCATTAACGGGTTTGCTTCAAAAACGTGCATCCCTTCAAAAATGCCCGCATCCTTGGTATAGCAACCCTTTTCGTCCACGGGGCAGAAAGTTTCCAAACCCCATTGTTTGCCGGCGCGGAAATCGTCCTCGCCGTGGCCGGGAGCAATATGAACAATACCCGTACCCGCATCCATAGTTACAAAGTCGGTCCAAATAATCGGGTTTTCCTTGTGGGTAAGCGGGTGAAAATACTTCATCCCCACCAAATTGGCACCGGGCACCTTGCCCGCTTGGGTGCAATCCAAGCCGGATACTTTCAAAAATTCTTCCGCCAATTTTTCAGCCAAAATGTAATATTCCCGGGTGTTGGAATCTTGTAAAACAACGTAATCCTCGGTATTGGAAACGGCCGCCGCCATATTGGACGGAATCGTCCACGGCGTGGTAGTCCAAATAACAAGGCTGATGGGTTTTGCGTAATCCAAATCGCCCAATACTTCTTTATTGGGATTAGCCAATTTAAAGCGCAAATAAATAGACGAAGATTTTACATCTTTATATTCGGTTTCCGCGTCGGCAAGGGCCGTTTCGCAATGGGAACACCAGGTAATTGTTTTTTGGCCCTTATAAACGTATCCTTTTTCAATTAAATCTAAAAATACACCAATGGTAACGCCTTCGTAGCGCGGGGACATCGTCAAATACGGGTTATCCCAATCGCCCTGCACGCCCAAGCGCTTGAAACCTTGGCGTTGGATATCAATAAACTTTGCAGCAAAGGCGCGTGCTTTTTTGCGGAAAGCGGGCACATCCGTAATGTGCTTTTTATCTTGTTTTAATTCTTTTAAAAGCGCCTGCTCAATCGGCAGTCCGTGGCAATCCCACCCCGGCACATACGGCGTATAACAGCCGGACATAGCGCGGCTTTTTAAAATAATATCCTTAATGGTTTTATCAAGTGCGTGTCCAATATGAATTTTTCCGTTGGCATAGGGCGGCCCGTCGTGCAAGACAAAGTGCCTGCCGGCCTCGTTCTTTTTGAGCATTGCTTCGTACAAATGGATAGATTTCCAAAAGTCTAAAATTTTAGGCTCTTTTTGCGCCAAACCGGCACGCATCGGGAAGTCCGTCTTGGGTAACAAAACGGTATGGGAATACTTATTTTTTGCCATTGAAAAATTCACTCCAAATATAAGGATAATTATATTATAGAAAATTTAAAGAAAAGAAAACGCACCTAAACGCTAAAAACTCCACCACTCCGATTCTTCCTGTCGCGCACCCATTGCTTTACAAAACCGGGCACCCTCTTTGGCTGCTTGGGCATCCACCTCCGCGGTAGTAAAAGAACATTCCCGGCCAAAAAAACCTTTCCCATCCAAAAGCCACGGAATAAACGTAATACGAAAAGCGGCTGGAAGCGTATCATCAACTCCTAAAACAGTAAGGAAAGGCTCCTTTATAATGATAAGTTCTGTTTTATTTTTTCTATATGTAGAAATAATTTCCGGGTTTGGGGAAAAATTGTGAAATTCGCCATTTGAGCCGGACACTCCATTTTGAAAACCACTAAATGAAATATCCAAATCTTCCCAGTTTTGGGTAAATGTACCATTTGCCAAATAATACATCCGCTCCGCCTTGTAAATTTGCTCCACATAGGAACGCAAATTTCCATACTTTACCCTAGCAACAGCCTTTTGGTATTGGGGCACGGAAACCGACACCAAAATACCTAAAATCAAAACAACCACCAACATTTCTACAAGCGTAAAACCTTTCATATTATCTTTCCTCGCCCGTTTGCTTGTGCAAATAATCGTGCAGTTTTTCAAGTGTTTCGCGGCTAATGGTATGCTCCATTTTACAAGCATCAATATCAGCCGTTCTTGGCGTTACGCCCAACACTTGTATTAAAAAACGGCTCAAAATAGCGTGGCGCTTTTTAACGTCCTCAGCGGCGCGGCGGCCTTTGGCGGTCAGTTCAATGCCCTTATAGGGTTGGTGAACCATATATCCGGCTTCCGTCAGCGCCTTTACCGCTCCCGTAACGCTGGGGGTTTTTACGCCCAACATGTCGCGGATATCGCTCACGCGGGCAATGCCTGCCTCGTTGGCACAAAGCGAAACGGCCTCTAAATAATCTTCCATATTAGACGTTAATTTCATACTTTTCCCCCGTAAGGCATTTGTGTATATCTTAACATATTTTTATTCTCTTGCTTTTGCCCGGTAGATTTGCTTATATGGGAGTATCCCCCTCCAAGGAGCGTTTATGGACACGAATACTTACATCGCCGGTTTTATGGAAACACAAGTAAAAAAGGACCCCGCCCAAAAGGTTTTTCATCAGGCGGTGTTTGAAGTAGTCAGCACCTTAAAGCCCGTTTTGGAGCAAAAGCCCCTGTACATCAAAGAACGCATTTTAGAGCGTATCGTAGAGCCGGAACGCACCATTATTTTCCGCGTGCCGTGGCAAGACGACAAAGGCGAAATTCACGTCAACCGCGGGTTCCGCGTGCAATACAACAGCGCCCTAGGCCCCTATAAAGGCGGGATGCGCTTTCACGCCACGGTTACGCAGGATGTACTTAAATTTTTAGGGTTTGAACAAGTCTTTAAAAACAGTTTAACCACCCTCCCGTTAGGCGGCGGAAAAGGCGGAAGTGATTTTGACACGCGCGGCAAGTCCGACAGCGAAGTAATGCGCTTTTGCCACTCCTTTATCAACGAACTTTACCACCATATTGGCTATCACACCGATATCCCGGCAGGCGACCTGGGCTGCGGGGCGCGCGAAATCGGTTATATGTTCGGGCAATACAAAAAATTAACCAACGATTTTACGGGTGCGTTTACCGGTAAAAAACCCAACTGGGGCGGCAGCCTTTTACGCCCGGAAGCCACCGGCTACGGCGTGGCGTATTTTGCCCAAGAAATGCTGGCAACACGCGGGGACAGTTTAAAAGGAAAAACGTGTATCGTTTCCGGCACGGGAAATGTGGGTATTTACGCCATAGAAAAATTAACGCAGTTGGGCGGAAAAGTTGTCGGGTTTATGGACTACGACGGGAGCATTTACGACAGCCACGGGGTAGATGAGGAAAAACTGGCCTTCTTAAAAGATTTGGTATTTGTCCGCCGTGGAAGTTTAAAAGAATATTCCAAAAAATTTAAAGAGGCCCAATTCCGTCCGGCCCAAAAGACGTGGGATATCCCGTGTGAGGTGGCCTGCCCCACCGCGTGCGAAAACGAACTGAACGAAACAGATGCCAAAACGCTCCTTAAAAATGGTTGCAAATGCGTCTGCGAAGGCTCCAATATGCCTTGCACGCCAGGCGCGATTGCGGCTTTTCAAGCGGCTGATATTTTGTATTCCCCCGGCAAGGCTTCCAACGCGGGCGGTGTGGCGGTGTCCGGTTTAGAGATGACACAAAACAGTATGCGCGTGTATTGGACACGCGAGGAAGTGGATAAATACTTACAGCGCATTATGTCCAATATTCACGCCAGTTGTCTATCGTCTGCGGCGGAATACGGTTTGGCAGGCAATTATATGGCGGGTGCAAATATTGCGGGCTTTAAAAAAGTAGCCGACGCTATGATAGACCAAGGGTTAGTGTAATCACTCTGCTGTCTTTTGATGACAGATAATGTAAAAATCCGGGTTCCCACCTACAAGGAACCCGGATTAATAATTTTTACATCTTTCTTGCTAATTGGCCGGCGCACTCGGCGCAGGCTGTTGCGGGGCGCGGCGGGAATATATTTTATTCACTATGACCGCAATAGACCCGTCCCCGGTTACGTTGCACGCCGTACCGAAAGAGTCCATCGCAATATAAAGCGCAATCATTAGGCCGAGTTCCGCTTCGCCAAAGCCAAGCATACTTTGCAAAATACCCAATGCCGCCATAATGGCCCCACCCGGCACACCGGGAGCCGCCACCATTGTTACCCCCAGCATACAAATAAACCCGGCAAACTGTTCAAAAGGCATATTCATCCCGCTCATAAATACGATAGCCAAAGCACAGGCCACAATCTTCATTGTACTGCCGGAAAGGTGAATCGTAGCGCACAAGGGCACCACAAAGCCGGCCACCTCTTCGCGCACGCCTATTTTGACCGTTTGTTTAAGCGTTACGGGAATTGTAGCCGCAGAGGACTGCGTTCCCAAAGCCGTCATATAGGCGACCAACATTGTTTTGAGCATACTAAACGGATTCTTCCGCGCAATTACCCCCGCCAACACAAATTGCAACACAAGCATTACGGCCGTTATCGCAAAAATAAGTACGATAATTTTGGCAAATACGCCAAGTACAGAAACAACCTGCCCGGCGACCGTCATATTTAAAAAAATGCCAAAAATGTAATACGGAAGCAGCGGGATAATCACGCGCGCAATCACACGGTCAATAATATCGCGCAAATCCAGCATTACCCCCTTTAAACGGCTCCCCTGGATAACCGCCATACCAAGCCCCAATGTAAAAGCCAGCACCAGGGCTGTCATTACGTCCATTAAAGGCGGCATTGCCACCGTAAAATAGGGCTTTAATTCCGCCCCTGCGGCAAACTGCGTCGTTTTAGCGGTGGTATCCAGCAAATAAGGGAAAGTTAATTCGGAAATGCCATAACTAAAAAACCCTGATGCCAGCGTAAACCCATATGCAAGCACAGCCGTAATAAAAAGGAGCCTGCCCGCACTGCGCCCCAATTCGGCAATTCCCGGAGCCACCAAGCCCACAATCAGCAACGGAATAATAAAACCCAAAAAGTTGCCAAACAAACCGTTAAAGGTTAGCGACACGCGCACCAGCCACTCCGGAAAGAACAGACCGCACGCAATACCCGCCGCAATAGCGCAAATCACGCCCGGCAGTAAACCCCATTTTAATTTAAGGTGTAATTTTCTTTTTTTGAATTTAATCATATATACTCTTTTGGCACAACATTTCTATTATACGAATTTGAACTAAACAGCGGTACTATTTTATCTGCGTGCGCCCATTTGCTAAAATGTGGATATGCAAGTAAAAATTAATATTGACGGCGGCAGCCGCGGGAACCCCGGGCCGGGAGCCTCGGCCTATGTGATTTGCGCTATGGACGGAAAAATTTTAGCGCAAGAGGGGCATTTTATGCCCCATTGTACCAACAACCAGGCGGAATACACCGCGTTGAAACTCGCGCTTATCAAGGCTGCGGAACTGGGGGCTACGGAACTTTTTATTATTTCGGATTCCTTACTTTTAGTAAAACAATATTTGGGTGAATATAAGATTAAAAACCCCGATTTAGCCGCCCGTATGCTGGTTATCCGCCGTTTGGCCGCGCGGTTTACTGTGCATATCAAACACGTTTTGCGCCA
Organism: Candidatus Avelusimicrobium fimicolum; assembly: GCA_900541355.1. Classification (GTDB taxonomy): domain Bacteria; phylum Elusimicrobiota; class Elusimicrobia; order Elusimicrobiales; family Elusimicrobiaceae; genus Avelusimicrobium; species Avelusimicrobium fimicola. The sequence continues at coordinate 35,536 of UQJU01000002.1, forward strand.
TTTGAATAAGGCACCTGATGCGCTGGCCAATAAGGCAATGGATGCCAAACAATCGGTCGGGTATAACCCGATTAAACACTTGCCGGAAGATGACGAGATTTTTGATGCACCGGCGGATAAAACCAATGTCGTAAACGGTGTAGAGATAGCCCCGGTCGTGCGGGAAGAAAAAAAGCCTGCCGCTAAAAAGGGAAAAAAGCAATCCTCCGAGCAAATGGATTTGTTCGGCGGGTTTTAATTAATTTTGCTACAATATTTTGGGCAACCCAGATAACCGCTCCCGGCCAATTTCGGTTTGGGGGAGGAACTTCCGGACTCCACAGGGCAAGTGCGCCGCTTGAAAAGGCGGGACGGCGGGGCCATATCACCCCGCTGGACGGAAAGTACAACAGAAAACAAACCGCCCGCAAGGGTAAGGGTGAAATGGTGCGGTAAGAGCGCACCGCGCGTTTAGCAATAAACGCGGCACGGCAAACCCCGCACGGAGCAAGGCCAAACCGGTCCACACGCGGCCCGCGTTCGCGACCAAGTAGGCCGCCAAGAGTAATGGTTATCACAGCCTGAAAGGGCTGACAGAATCCGGGGTATCGGTTGCTTATCCGCGCTTTCAACCAGGGAGCGCGGATTTTTATATATAGGTCCCATATCAAATTTAGGTCTTTTGGCTCTGTTTTTTTGCTCAAAAAACTATTATACTGATAATATTAACGGAGAACTTATGCTAAATACCAAACAACTTCTTTCTTTTGCACTCATTGCAGCAGCCGCTTGGCCCGCGCAAAATGCCGTTGCGCAACTAGTAAAGCCAGGCCCCGTAGTAAAAGCAAATTCCGCCCTTGCCAAAGGGCTTGATAATGCGGCAAACCAAGCGTTCAAAGCAACAGCAAAAATAAATATTCCCCCAGTTGCTCCAAAGGTAGCGCACTCGGTTTATCCGTCCCAAGCGCTTAGTTTTATTCCTTCTAATAAAGCACCCAAAAACACGGTACTGAACCCCAAAATTCCAGTTACACCCAGGCTGGAAACGGTGTTAATTTACGGAACTGAGCGGGAGCGTTATGCGGCCGTGCGTGAAGAATTACAAAATCTTTCTATCCAAATGCCGCCGGAGCAATCGGCCAATATCTCTAAATATCTGCGCCATTCGGTTCCGCCGGAAACTATGCGCTATATGCAAGAGCGTTACCAACAGGTGCTAAAACTTATTAATGACCACAAACAAGGAGTTACCGCTTTCTTTACCTATGCTTCTCTGCCTGGGGAAGGACGTGTACCGAATATGCAAGAAAAGAACTCTTTAAGTAGCGCAATGTATAATACGTTAATGGCTATCCGCAACTTAAAAGCGGACTTGCCGGATGATCCGTTCCTCGCGATGCAGGATGAGTATTGGGCCACCGCATACGAAGGATTTAACCCGTTATTGTCCGGCTATATCCGCACGCAGGCCGTAATGCCCCGGGGAGATTTACGCAAATTTGACCATAAGGAATTTGACTTAATGAACCCGGACGGTACAGATTATGTACTGCCGCAGGCCGATACCTTGATTTTGGACCCGGATGATTTGGATGAGTTGGACTCTTATGCCTATGTGCGTATGCGCCAGAAAAATCCGCCCATTACGCCCGAAAATGCCGCTATTGAACGAACAGAACTGCTGAAACATATTCCGGCAGGTATGCACATTGCCGTTATCAACGATGATGCCCTGCCTCTTATTAACTTTAAAGCCTGGGGCGATAAGGGATATTTGGGCGAAGGCGCCGTCGTGGATACCTTTAAGGATGGCTTGCAATTCTTAAAGTCTATGAAATATGTCAAATATGATTTAATTCTCACCGATTTACTGGTACCAGACGGCGGCAAGAAAATGATGAAGGAATTACGCGCAAAAGACGGACGTGTCCCCGTAATTGCTATGAGCAAATATGACCGCGGGGAGGCCGGCGAGCAAGGTTTGTTTGACGTCGGTATGGATGGCTACTTGTGGTACAATAACAACGTAAATGAAGGCGCGTATGGATATATTGAGGTGCTGCGCGCTCTTAAAAATTACTATCACTACAAAGGCTTGCATAATTGGATAAGATAATTTAATTCTTCCGCAAATAAAAAGGCTCCGCATAGGCGGGGCCTTTTTATTTAAAGGGGAAATAACCTTTTGCTATTTGGAGACCGAGGGCTGCTTATTATCCGCAGTTCGGGGAGATATTCCTTGCTTATGAGCCTCAGCCAAAGTTTGCGGAATGGTAAACCAAAAGACCGACCCTTGCCCCAAGCCCGCGCTTTCCACGCCGATATCCCCACCGTGCGCGTTTATAATTTCCTGCGCAATGGAAAGGCCCAAGCCCCAACCTTGTTTTTTTAGCGTCCGGTCATTTTCGGACTGGTGGAACTTTTGAAAAATTTTGCTCTTTTCGCTGTGTAAAACCCCAGGGCCGTTATCAATTACTTTAAAGGTCAGCCATCCGTTTGACACATAATACCGCGCTTCCACGCGTCCGCCTTGGGGCGAAAATTTAAGCGCGTTGCCAATCAAGTTGTTAATCACTTGTGAAATACGGAAACGGTCCGCTTCTACGGTTACTTCGGCGGGATATTCACACTTTTGCAGAAAAATACCGCGCTTTTGGGCATTGACCAACTGCAAAGTGATGACGTCGTTTAAAAGTGCATTAAAATTAAACGGACGCATATCCATTTTAAACCGCCCGGACTCAATCATAGAAATATCCATTAAGTCCGCCATCAGCATATTCATATTGTCCGTGGCTTTTAAAATATTGTTTAAGGCGATTTGCTCGTTTGTGCCGCCTGTGCCCTGGGGATTATCCATCATCAATACGGAAGTAAATCCCTGAATAGAAGAAAGCGGTTGGCGCAAATCGTGCGCAACGATAGACATAAACTTGGCGCGGATTTCGTTTAACCGGTTGAGTTCCTGGTTGGAGAGACGCAACTTTTCAACCATATGTTCCAGCACATTTACCTTGCCGGATAGTTGCATTTGCAGGGTAGCGATTTGCTGCTGGTAGTTGTGCTCGGCCTTCATAATGGTACGTTTCATTTTTTTAAGCACAAATTTGCGTGTCAGCCAATAAGTAAGTAACGACAGCAACGATGCCACCAACAACGAATATGAAGCGATAATTTGCCAAAAGGTCATTTCGTTCTCCTATTTTACGGTTAAGGCTTGCCCTAACGTCTTTTCCAAATCAGCACGGGGAACGCCCCCCTCGCGCAAGAGCCGGGGTTCTTCCGTCAAATCCACCACGCTGGAAGCCGTGGGCGATAACTGCCCGCCCAAGAAAATATAATCCACTTTTCCGTCAAATGTCTTTAAAATGGTTTCTTCGTCCGTCAGTACGGGCTGCCCGTGCAGGTTGGCACTGGTGCAAGCCATCGGGTGCGACATTTGGGATAATAACTTCACCAAAAACGGATTGCCGGGCACACGCAACCCCAGCCCTTTAAAGCCGCGCGTTAAATTTTTCCCTTGGGGTGTAGGCGGCAAAATAATAGTAATCGCCCCGGGCCAATAGGTTTGCGCCAAGCGTTCTGCGCCACCAGAAAATTGCGCCACAGCCTTAGCCTGCGCCACAGAACCCGTCAAAATTTGAAGCGGACTGGTGGCAGGACGCGCTTTGATTTGATAAATGCGCAAAACGGATTCTTCACAAAAGGCTCCCGTGCCGATACCATACACCGTATCGGTGGGGACAACGGATACGGCCCCTTCGTCCAACGCGCGAGCGGCAGACAAAATATCGGTTTCCGTCATTTCGCTCACTTTAAAAATACGGGTCCGGCTCATCGGTTGCCTCCTCTGTCTGTGCCGGGCGGTCCAAAATCATTACAAACTCGCCCTGCACCTTGCTCTTTTTGGATAATTCCTCCGCCAAAGAAACCGCCGTTCCCCTAATCCACTCTTCATATACCTTGGAAAGTTCCCGCGCCAAAATAACCGGGGTTTCTCCCCCCAGCGTTTTAGCAACCAATTCCAGCATTTTTACCACGCGATATGGAGATTCATACAATACCACCGGGTGATTTTGGCTATATGCCGCCGCAAGTAATTTAGCGGCCTTACCCGGTTTGCGCGGCAAAAAGCCCAAAAAGGTAAACGCTCCGCCCGTAATCCCCGCACCGGCCAAGGCACACGCCACCGCACTAGGCCCCGGCAAAGACGAAACCTTAATGCCGTTTGCCACAGCCTCTTTGACGAGTTTCCACCCCGGGTCCGAAATACACGGTGTGCCGCAATCGGACACCAACGCACACTTTTTTCCGCTTTTCAACGCGTCCAAACAGCGCGCTACGGAACGGTCGTCGTTTTCGTTATAGCGGTAGAGCGGCTTGGAAATACCAAAATGGGAAAGTAAAATCTGGGTGCGGCGCGTATCCTCGCACAAAACGGCATCGGCGGTTTTGAGCGTTTCCAAAGCGCGCAGGGTAATATCTTGTAAATTGCCAATAGGCGTAGGAACAATATAAAGCATATAGTAAAAGTATATAAAAAAGAAAGGATAAACGGAAAATTACAAAAATAAATGTGCCATATACCAAGCGTATTTAGTAAAATATAACTTTGTTATTTAATTCACTTCAACAGAGGAAAAACAGAAGGAAATGTCTAAAATTCTGTCCAAAATCAAACTCAACACCTTCGCTATTATTTTATCTATCGTAGCGGTGGTAGCCGCACTGACTTGGATTGTGCCCAGCGGTGCTTATGACAAAATGGACGTGGACGGCCGCCAGGTCGTCGTAGCCGGAACGTATCACGCGGTGCCGGCCAACCCGCAAGGTTTATTTGATGTGTTAAAAGCCCCCATTAAAGGGTTTTCCAACACGGCTGAGGTAATTGTATTTCTGCTTGTTATCGGCGGAGTGCTTGCCGTGGTGGAAAAAACAGGCGCAATCGCCGCCGGTATTCAGGCCGCCAGCGGATTCTTCCAACGCAAACCGAAACTCCGATTTCTGTTTATCCCGCTTGGAATTATTGTATTTTCCCTGTGCGGGGCTACATTTGGTATGTGCGAAGAAGCCCTTATCTTCATCCCTATTTTTATTCCCTTAGCACTCTCGCTGGGTTACGACTCTGCCCTCGGTACGGCTATTCCGTTTATCGGCGCGGGGGTGGGTTTTGCGGCTGCATTTACCAACCCTTTTACCGTCGGTATCGCGCAGGGTATCGCCCAGGTGCCGCTTTATTCCGGCATCGGCTACCGCTTTATCATTTGGATTATCTGCACCACTGTTGTTATCAGTTGGTTAAGCGTTTATGCGCGCAAAATCCGCAAAGACCCGACCAAAAGTTTAACCTATGAGTTTGATATTGAAAAACGCAAAGAATTAAAACTCAATAAAGAAGAAACCAAAATGACCCGCCGCCAAAAATGGGTGCTCCTGGCTTTCGGCCTGGGGATGGTGGGTTTGGTTATCGGTGTTTTAAAACCCCAAATTTGCGAAATGATTAAAGGGCTGTGGGGCGTGGATTTAATGGAAATTCTGCACTTGGAAGCCGAAGGCTGGTACATTACCGAAATTGCCGCCTTGTTCCTGGGGGTAGGCTTTTTGTGCGGTTTCTTGGGCAAAATGAATATGCAGAAATTTACCGATGCGTTCTTTGACGGAGTGCGCGGTATGGCGGAAATTGCAATGCTTTTGTGCTTTGCGCAGGCGATTGTGATTATCGCCAACAACGGGCATATTTTGGACACAATGCTTGACTGGATGTCTGCCGCTATCAAACACTTGCATCCGGTGTGTGCCTCGTGGGCGGCTATGATGCTGCAAACGGTAATTGACTTTTTTATCCCCTCCGGCAGCGGCAAGGCCGTACTGACAATGCCGATTTTGGCCCCGTTAGCCGACCTTATCGGTATTACGCGCCAAACAATGGTGCTCGCCTTCCAGTTGGGAGGCAGTTGGATGAATATGGTTATTCCGACCGATCCCGTAACCATTGCGGCTATCGGTTTTGCGCGTATTGCTTACCCGAAATGGCTGAAATGGATGCTGCCTTTATTGATTGTAATGTATTTATTGTCATTCTTGCTGTTAGTGCCGCCGTATTTTATGAAGTGGCAATAGTTTTTTTACGTCCCGCCGCAATTTTTGGATTTTTATATTAAAATCCTTGTTTGAGCCGGCGGGGCGTTTTTTATTAAAAAAATGCCGTACCTAAAAAGAGGAAAACAAAAGTAAATGAAAAAAATGCTGTGTAACACCTATTTTTTGGTGTTCTCCATTATGCTGTTCGTGGCCGCGCTGACTTGGATTGTCCCCTCCGGCCAATATGACCGCTTGGAGCAAGACGGACGCACCTATGCGGTGGCCGGCTCCTACCACCAAGTGGACCGCAACCCCCAAAGCGTCGGCGACATATTAGCCGCCCCGGTGGAGGGGTTTACCCAATGCGCGGAAATCATCGCATTTATTTTAGTAGTGGGTGCGTTATTTACGATTATTGAACGCACGGGCGCTATCAATACGATGATTAAAAAGGTTAGTCTGTTCTTTTCCAACAAGCCCCGTTATAAAAAACTGTTCATACCTGTATGTATGTTTCTGTTTTCGCTATGCGGAGCCTTGTTTGGCATGGAAGAAGAAACGCTTATTTTTATCCCCATCTTTATTCCGCTTGCACTCTCTTTGGGATACGATACCGTAGTCGGTATGTCTATCCCGTTTATCGGCGCGTTTACCGGGTTTTCGTCCGCATTTGTAAACCCGTTTACCGTCGGTATCGCGCAAACGATTGCCCAACTGCCGATGTATTCCGGCTGGCAATACCGTCTGCTGATTTGGTTTGTCTTTACGTCCGTAGTGGCAGGGTTTTTTACCTGGTACGGCGAACGGGTGCGTAAAAACCCCACCAAGAGTTTAACCTATAAAATGGACTTGGAAAAACGCGCCGAACTGAAAATCATTAACGATATAGTCGTAGATGACTCCTTCCGCTTAACACGCGCGCACAAACTGGTAATTGCTTCTTTTATTATCGGTATGGGCGTTTTATTCTACGGGGTTATCCGCTACCAATGGTATATGATTGAAATCGCCGCAGTGTTTTTGGGCGTGTCTATTGCCAGCGCGTATTTTGGGAAACTAACATTAGACCAAGCAACCGATGCTATTATTGACGGTGCAAAATCAATGATGGGCGTATGTATTTTAATGGCCCTTGCGCGTTCTATTGTTATTGTCGCCACCAACGGACATATTTTAGATACATTTCTGCACGCAATGACCCAAAGCATCGGCAGCCTGCACCCGATTATAGCCTCCCAGGCAATGTTCGTTATCCAAACGGTGCTGAACTTCTTTATCGCTTCCGGCTCCGGCCAAGCGGTATTGACGATGCCGATTATGGTGCCGTTGGGCGACCTGGTAAATGTTTCGCGCCAAACAGTCATTTTGGCCTACCAGTTCGGGGAAGGCTGGGGCAACCCGATTATTCCCACCGCTCCCGTTACAATGGGGGCCTTGGCCTTGGCCGGTATTTCTTATCCGGCGTGGGTAAAGTGGTTCTTAAAATTAGAGATTATTTTAGTGGTGCTCTCTATGTTATTGCTGATACCTGCCTATTATATTTGGTAAAATGACAATAAGCCCCTTGGCCTGCCAAGGGGCTTTTTAAAATATGGTAAACGAATTAAAAACAGTTTCTTATTTTCATTGGTTGGACTGGACGGTATTTTTTGCCGTACTGTCCGCCACGGTGGCTGCCGCTGTTTATGGTATGCGCCGGATAAACAAAAAGCGAGAAAACAAACCAGCCAAAGCATTGGACTATTTGTTAATGGGGCGTCAACTCACCCTCCCGCTGTTTGTGGCTACACTGGTAGCCACTTGGTACGGAGGAATCTTCGGCGTGAACGAAATTACGTTTAACTATGGTATTTACAATTTTGTTACACAGGGAGCCTTTTGGTATATTTCCTACTTAATTTTCGCCTTTTTTATTACCGATAAAATTGCCCGCTTCAAATCTGTTACACTGCCCGACTTAACAGGCCAAATGTTCGGTCCGAAATCAGCCAAGGTGGCTGCCATATTTACCTTCTTTTATATTACCCCGGTGGCTTATGTACTCAGTTTGGGAATGTTTTTGCATATGGTATTTGGGGTTGGTGTCCTGCCCGGTATGGTGTTGGGTACACTCTTTACAGGCTTATACAGCGCGTGGGGCGGCTTCCGCTCGGTGGTATTTTCCGACTTGGTACAATTTTTTGTAATGTGCAGCGCGGTGCTTTTAGTAGTATTGTTTTCCGTAGGAACCTTTGGCGGGTTATCGTTTTTAAAGGCTAACCTGCCGGCCTCGCACTTTACGCTAACCGGGGGCAATTCGTGGCTCAATACGCTTATTTGGGGCTTTATCGCGCTATCCACACTTATTGACCCCAGTTTTTACCAACGCTGTTTTGCCGCAAAAAATCCCCGCATTGTCAAAAAAGGCATTTTAATTTCCACCTTTATTTGGTTCTGCTTTGATTTATGCACCACGGCAGGCTCGTTGTATGCGCGGGCGGTTTTACCGCAAGCCGAGCCGGGACAGGCGTATTTCTTTTACGCTATCCAATTACTTCCGGCGGGTTTAAAGGGATTTTTTGTTGCCGGAATTTTGTCTATTATTCTTTCCACCCTAAACTCTTTTCTGTTTATCGCATCCAATACATTAAGTTTTGACTTATTGCGCTTCCGTATTAAAAATATTGTACTTTCTAACCGCGTGTCTATTTTTCTGGTAGGAGCCTTGGCTATTTGTATGGCACATATGTTCCACGGCAGTTTTAAGGAAATTTGGCTCGTACTCGGCTCCTATTTTTCTGCCTGTTTATTGGTGCCGATTTTAATGGGATACTTATATCCGGGCCGGATAAGCGACCGCCTGTTTGTGGTTTCTTCGCTTACCAGTGCGGCGGCAATGACGGCTTGGCGCCTTGTTCCCAAAAACGAATTGTTAGAAGCATTAGACCCGTTTTATGTTGGAATTTTGACAGGACTTGTTATCCTGCTGATTTTCCGCCAAAGAGGAGGAACTCCTATTGCGCGCATTACTTATCGGTAACGGGGAAACCCAAGAAGCCGCCTTTCTACAACATCTTGCCCGCCAGGCCGATTTGATTTTGGCCGCAGACGGCGGGGCTGACCGCGCTTTATCCGCCGGGGTCCGCCCGGACGTGATTATTGGGGATTTAGATTCCGTATCTCCCCAAGCCAAAAAAATATTGCCGGCAGAAAAATTTATTTTCGTCAATAACCAAAACAATACCGATTTAGAAAAGGCTCTTGACTATCTTATCGCGCACCAATGCACTCAATGCACCTTGACGGGCTTTGTCGGCGGACGGTGGGATTTTACGTTTGGAAATTTTTTATCCGTTTACCCCTATTTGGACAAAATGGATATTTGCGTGGCGGGAAAAGGGTGGAAGATTTGGCCGCTGACACACTCCGTAACAAAGACCGTCCGCCCCGGCGCCCGGGTAAGCCTTATTCCGGCGGCTGATTGCCAAAATGTTACCTTGCAGGGGCTTGTTTATCCGCTGGAACACGCAAATTTGTCCTTGGGACGCACAGGCCAAACATTAAGCAACGTGGCTAAACTTTCCGAAATAACCATATCATTTGATAAAGGTTTTTTATTACTTTACATAGAGGACTAAAAACGCGCCCCAAAAGAGCGCGTTTTTTACTTTATTTTTTTGTATAACTTTTCTGCGGCTTTTATTTCACGGCGGGCCAGTTCCAAATATTTTTTTGCTTCGGTCTGTTGACCCAGAGCCACCAAAACGGCTCCGTAATGGTACGCAATTTCTGCGTTGGCAGAGAATGTTTCTGTATCAAGAGAAGTAAATAAATCGCGCGCCAAATCGGGTTTATTTTGTTTAAAATAAATCCAAGCCATTGTGTCTATAAAAGAAGCATCTTGCGGACTTATGGCCAATGCGCGGGCCGCATACCCGGAGGCCTCGTTTAGACGCACACCGCGCTCCGCCAACGAATACGCATACAAATTCAAAGCCGCCGCATTTTGTGGGTTTTCACCTATCAACATTTCCAACTGTTCTTCTAACGCCTTATACTTTTTAAGTCCGTCTAACGCATAGGCATACTGCATCCGGGCTTCGGTGTAAGAAGAATTTGTATCCAACACCTGCTCCAACACGCGCGCGGCTTTCTTATATTGTGCATTATCATTTAAAGCCACCCCATAAAAATACGCGACCTCTACATTACCCGGGAATTTTTGGTAAGCCTGCGCCAAAGTTTTTAAACTTTCTTGCGGCTGATTCAACCGCTGTAAATAAAAACTGACTTGCACCCATTTGGAAGCATTTTCGTTGTAGTCTGCCGCATCCCGCACATACGCGGCAGCGCGGGCATAATCACCTTTTTGCTCCGCAATCAAAGCCAAAAAGTACGAGGTGGGAATATCCCCGTTATCATCGGCCTTAGCCTTTAAAAAGTAGGTTTCGGCCTTGGGCAAATCTTTTACCAGCAAAAAGACAGAACCCATACGCGAATAAGTTGCCGCCGAACCGTAGCCGATTTTTTCCAATTCTTCCAGTTCGTGCAGCATTAAAAAATATTGGGAAGTTTTTTCATATACTTCGGCGCGGCCCAACATCGCCGCAGGATCTTTGGGGGACACGGCAAGAGCCTTGTCGTAATAGGCCAAAGCCTGTTGGTACTGCTTACTGCGCCCGTAAATATTTCCGGCCGCCGTATAAATATCCGCCGCCAGAGCCGGGTATTTTTCTGCCAGTTCCAGCAGTTTAGCCGCCGCCTGCATACTCCCCAAAGAAGATAAAAGCGACGCATACTGATACAAAACCTGCGAATTTTCCGGCGCAAGAGTCAGGGCTTTTTCGTAGGCTTTTTCAGCCGCCTCCACCTTTCCCAATTTCCATTGGTAGGCACCGTAAACGGTCCAATCTTCGGGGTCCGTGGAGTCTGCGGGCACAAAATCAGCATACGGCTGAGCCAATTCCGGCTTGCCCTCAGCCAATGCCTGCGCCACTAAAAGCCGTTTGATATAGGCAGAATCCGGGGAAAGTTTTAAGGCTTGCTGTAATAAAGCAAAGGAAGCATTATCATTAGTGCGTTGTGCATAGACCGCCTTTAAAAAAGCATTTATTTGGCGCGCTTCCCGCCGGCTTTCAGGCGTCAGCGGCAAGGCAAACGCAGGGGAACACACCGCACACAAAGCCCATATTAAAATTTTTTTCATAACTCTGCCCCCATAATCAGCGCATCGTCGGTATCGTTATAAAACTTTTCCCGGCGGCCCGTTTCTTTTAGTCCTGCTTTTTGGTAGAGAGAAATCGCCGGTATATTGCGCACATTTACTTCCAGCGTAACCGTCTGCCCTCCTCGGGCGCGGACTTCGGCAAAGGCCCTGGATAGCAGTAAAAAGCCTATCCCCCGTCGGCAAGCCTGCGGGCATACGGCCAAGTTTAATATTTCACAAAATCCAGCCGCCAAACGCAAAGCCAAAAAGCCCAATACTTCGCCGTTTTCCTCTGCGCACCACACCTGCGCAAACGGGTGTATAATTTCGCCCGCCAAGCCTTTTTCGCCCCAATGCGCACTCATCGGCTGGGCCGCTTCTATCTGCGCCAACCGGGGAGCATCTAACGCAACGGCCGGGCGCAACTTCATTTAGGTTGCACCAGTTCAAAACGGGCAGGCTTTAAATAAAGCGGTTCCAACGCATTTTGGCTCCAAGAGTCCTCCTGCGCCATTTCAAGTAAAGTGGCCGGGCGGACAAAGCAATCCTTTTCACTAGCAAAGGCATACGAATGGCCCACCAATCCGGAAAGGGGATGAGCGTCTTTATCGCTACCCGCCAAGAAAAGCGGCTTGCCGTAGGCGGACAAGCGGTTTAATAACTCCTCGCGGGACAGCCAAGCCGGTCCTTGCTTTTCCTCATCAAAAATCTGCAAAAAGTATTCTTCTCTAAACGCGTGCAAAACCACCGCCAATGCGCCCTGTGGATTTTGCTTTTTCCAGGCGGCAAAAGCACGGGAGGATTCGGCCTGGCGGCAAAGGACCTCAAACATAGTCGCCCCGCGGACCTGTGTTTTATTCAAAAATTGCATCATAGAAGCAAACGTGAGCGAAATACGAATCCCGGTAAAACGCCCCGGGCCGCGGATGATAAAAATTTGTCCAATATCTTCCATTTGCGCCCCGGCTTTCGTAAGCAAGGATTCCAAAGCAGGAAAAAGTAGTTTTTCCTGTTTGACGCCTTTGCGGCGCACGGAAAAGATTTTGTCCCCCTTTTTCACGGTCAACAGCAAAGGAGAACCAGACGTATCCATCCCCAAAGTTAATTTTTCGCCGCTTTGCATAATGCCTCCAACAACGCATCCGACACGCGCCCAAAAGATTGCAATTTAATCTCGCGTTCGTCGCCTTCTTTTAAAATAAAATCCATTTCCAACCGGTCCGCCGGCAACATCTGGCGAATCGGGTCCGGCCACTCGGCCAAAATAATGGCATTGTCATCTTCCAACATTTCTTCAAAGCCGAGGTTAAACACTTCGCCTTCCTCCAAGCGGAACAAGTCAATATGAAACAGGCGATGCTTTTTATTTTTGTATTCCTTCATCAAACTGAAACTGGCACTGGTGGGCGAACTTTTAAGCCCCAAAGCCGCCGCTATGCCCTTTACAAACACTGTTTTGCCGGCACCGATAGGTCCGCGCAAGAAAACAATTTCCCCGCCTTTAAGCGCAGAAGAAAACCGCTCGGCAAGCGCCAAGGTTTGCGCGCGGGAGTGTGTTCTGATTTCCGCTGTTTTCATTATTTCACCGTTTTAATGCAAATTTCGCGGCCGTCCACTTCGCGGCGGTCCAGGTTTACGGGGTCCAGCACATCACGCCCGTCCACCGAAAATACATATTTATATTCTCCCCCCGTCAGCGCGACAGAGGTTTCAAAATACCCCTTGCGGTACGGTTTTAGCACGATAGGGTCTTTTCCCCAACGGTTAAAATCCGCCAATAATTCCACCTTTTGCGCCCCGGGGGCCGTCAAATAAAATTTGCGGTATTTGACCTCGGTATCATACGGTTGGCGCACCGGTTTAGCACTTGCCAACAGGCTTTCTTTATTAAGCGGCGCCACGGAGGCGGAACTTTCAATCGTATCGGCGGCATAATCATAATAATCCTCCGACACGGCAAAAAACCAAGTCAGCACGAGTGCTATTAAAATCAAAAACAGCACAAAAAGGGCACCGGGCTTTTTAATCTTGGGCATCTAAAAAACTCCTTAAATAAAAGACAGCCCCGTCGGCCTCGGCCACTTTTTTGACGGCCTCGGCATCCGCACCCGTTTTGTCCACGCAACTGGCTACCAGACGGTCAAAATGCGCCGCTGCACACAGACGGATGAATTCGCGCACAGCCTCGTAGCCGTTCTCAAAGCCGGATACCGGACGGACGATTTTTCGCCAAACAGATTCGTTTTCGGCATTCAAACTGACATTTACAACATCTACCACGCGGCGCAAGTCAGGCACGATATTTTTATGGTTAATTAAATTGCCTAACCCGTTTGTATTCAGACGGATTTTAAAGGGTGGAAATTTGGCTTGGGCCATCCAGCCTTTGAGCGTTTGCGCCACAAACAAAAGTACGTCCAGGCGCATTGTCGGCTCCCCATAACCGCAGAAAACCACCTCTTTAAATGGGGCGGCTTTGAGTTCCTGTTCCAAGGCACAGAGAACCTCATTAGACGACGGTTCTCCCGCTGATAAATTTAAATTGTTCCCGTGAAAATCCATATGCCACTTGGTTTTTATGCAAAAGGCACACAAATTGGGGCAGCGGTTTGTTAAGTTGATATACACCCCGTTTCCAAAGCGGTAAACGATTTTAGGCGCAGATTGTTGTTCCATATAATACCTCTTATATGTATTATACCAATTTGGCCGGAGCCCCGCCGGGCAGAAAACAGACTAGGCAAGGAACCGCGAAAATTAATAAAATAAAAGAATATGGAGAGGTGGCCGAGTGGTTTAAGGCACTAGTCTTGAAAACTGGCGTGGGGCAACCCACCGAGGGTTCGAATCCCTCCCTCTCCGTAGAAATTGAAAACCCTGCGCGAGCAGGATTTTTGATTTCTATGAAAATATGAGGTGCGGCATAAATGACTTTATGCCGCAGGGATTTGAAGCCCGCAATGTGGTGTGAGTTTGAGGCCATTGGCCGAAAGGCGAACACAATGAGGGCGGGCCCGGGCAAAATTTCCGTCAGGAAATTTATGCAGGGCGAATCCCTCCCTCTCCGTAGTAAATTAAATTCCTCGCATATGCGAGGAATTTAATTTACAGGAGATTTGGAGCAACACCAACTGCTTGGTGTTGCGTAGGGATTCAAAAGGCGGAGCGATGTTTTTGTTTGTGCGCTTACGGTTCCGCGGCGCACAAGGCAAAAACCGCGAGCCTGGGCTGCATGCATTTTACGTCAGTAAAATGACCGGAAGCCGAAGCCCCCTTCGCACCTAGAACAAACTAGTTTTAGTTTGAAAAAGGACCGCTATTTTGGAATTGGAAAACCGGAAACTAGGGGCAGTGGCATTTTAACCTGGAATCCGAAACCCAGCACAAGATTTTCTTATTTTATGACCACAAAAATTACTTTTTTAGGAACGGGTAACGCGCTCGTTACCAAATGTTATAATACTTGCTTTGCCCTACAATACGCAGGCGACACTTTCCTCACCGACGCAGGCGGCGGAAACACCATTTTGGCCCAGTTGGAAAAAGCCGATATTTCCGTTTCATCTATCCGCCATTTATTTTTAACTCACGGACACACCGACCATATTTTAGGTGTAATTTGGATTATCCGCTTGGCTGCATCGCTCTACACCCGCGGCAAACACCCGGGGCTAACGATTTTCTGCCACGACGAGTGCGAACAGAAACTGCGCGCCTTCTGCCAAATGACCTTAACTGCCAAGTTACAAGCAGTGCTGGATAACGGCATAAAATTTGTGCGGCTAACAAACGGCGAGGCCTTTCAGGCAGGCCCTTTTCACGCAACAGCCTTTGATATTTTATCCACCAAAACCAAACAATTTGGCTACCGGCTGATACTTCCTGACGGGAAAATTTTGGTTTGTTTGGGCGACGAGCCATATAACCCGGCTTGTTTGGCCTATGCCAAAGAGGCTGATTATTTACTGTCAGAAGCGTTCTGCCTGTATGGGGAGCGGGAAAAGTTTAAACCGTATGAAAAGCACCACTCTACCGCCTTGGATGCGGCGCGTGTAGCGCGGGAACTGTCCGCCAAGAACTTAATTTTGTACCACACGCAGGACAATAATCTTTCCGCCCGCAAAGCCCTTTACACAGACGAAGCCAAAAAGGAATTTTCCGGCGCCATTTATGTACCGGACGATTTAGAAAGTTTGGAAATTTAATTGCTTTTAAATGACAACGCCCCGTAAAAACGGGGCGTTCTTATATCTGATTTGCCGGAAAACTAACTGCGATACGGGTCCTCTTGTTCGTCCTCCTCGTCAAAATCTTCTTCCTCGGCGCGGATGTCTTGCGCAAATTGTGCCCACGCCTTTCCGTCCGCTTCAAAGGTTATCGTCAGCCCCGTATTGGAGTAAGGCCCAAACACTTTGTTCTCGCCCGCAAAAATGTTTTGCTCCAATGTTACCTGCAAAATAAACGGGTCCGGGCGGTTAAAGGCCGAACAGCATCCCGCAGTCTGCCCCGGGTGCATATACAAGGACACCTTAGGCTCCAACATCGTCCAGTTGTTTTCTTTGCGTTCGGTGAGCGTTTCGGCAATAAAATCGGATAAATAAATATTTTCCTCGTCCTTTAATGCCACTAATTTATCGGTCCATTTTTCGCTGAAAATACTTTCTCCCCCGCAATACAACCCGATTTGGTATTCCATAAATTCCCCTTCGCTACCGGGGTTAGACCAAATAGTTAAAGGGGAAATTTCCAACTCCAAATGTCCTTGCTTGCCAAATTTAATTCTCGCCATAAAACGCTCCCTTAAAAAATATCTTTGTATTTTTATTATAGTAATATTTCGCCATTTTGATAAAATATATATAGGGATTTTTTATGCGCTATATTTTATATCTTTTTACAATGGCCCTTTTGTTCGTGGGCGGAATGCTGGTAGGAAATATGTTCCTGCCGGAGCGTGCAGCCACGCTGTCGGCCACGGTTTCCGTCCCCCCGCTGACGCAAGATAATCCCGCCTTACAAACCTCCACGCGCGAGGCGGCCACCCGCAATTTACTTATTTTAAATGATGCCCTAAAAGCCTGCCCAGCGGTGGTAAATGAAGAAAAGAACCGCTTGGTTAACCAAATCCGCCTGCGCCTGGCGGTAGAAGATTTTGAATTAAAAAAAGCGCGGCTTGAACTGGAAATCGCCAAAAATACAGATACCAACCGCCCCTCGGACCAATTTATAAAAGCCACCGAGGAGTACAATGCCGCACGTCTGTATGCCGAGCAACTGGCTGATGAACTTTTCCCCAAACCTGCGGAAGAAAAGACGGACGCGGAAAACACCCCAACCACCAGCGAACAAACAACCGAAAAGAAAACCCCCTCTGACAAAACAGCCAATAAAAAAGCCGCTCCCGAAAAGAAAGCGGCTGATACAAAAAAATAAACTTCTTTGTCCTTATCAAAAGCCGCATAAAAGCGGTTTTTTTATTGTACTACACCACTAGCAAGCAAAGGTCGGGCCAGCGTTTAGTTGCGGCCCGTTTCCTTTAACAATTCCTTATACATAGCCAGTTGCACGCTATATGTTTCGGCGGCTTGATGGGGTGTATATTTACTGCGGTAAGTCCAATTTTGCTCGCCCACCGTTCCGGGGGTATTCACGCGGTCCGTTGTACCGATGATATCTTGCCACGAAAAAAGCGTAATGGCGGAATTGGAATCCAACACACGGCGCAAAATAGCGCGCTGGGTGTCCAAATTAAAGGGCACATTTCCGTCTGTTTTCTGGGCAGAAATCATTTCCCAAATATTCGCGCGCTCGCGTTGGTCCATTGTTTCCCACCAACCGCGCACCGTTTCCGTATCGTGCGTAGAGGTGGTGGCCAAGGACACAGCGGGATAATTGCGCGGTTCACGGTAGTATCCGTTGTCCTCGCGCTCCCAGCGCAACACCTTGTAGCCGGGGATACGCAAATCCACCAACATCCGGCGGACATAATTGGGGATTACGCCCAAATCCTCGCCTACGGGCAATTTACCCTTGGCTTCATCTAACACCATACGCAAGAAATTATACCCGCGGTCAATTTGGTTTTGCTCGCCCTGAATATCAAAGCCCCCTTGCTCGTCGCCCGGTGCAAAAACATAGGTGCGGAAAAACCCCACCAGGTGGTCCAGCCGGAAGATATCATACAGTTCCGTTACCCGGCGGATTTTGCGCCGCCACAAGGTTAAATGATGGCTGTGCTGATATTGCCAATCATAGGCCGGCAGTCCCCAGCGTTGGCCGCCCTTGGAAAACTGGTCCGCAGGCGCACCGATTTCATACCCCAAGCGGTAATTTTCCCGCTCGGACCACACTTCGGCACTATCCAAATTGGTACCAAAAGGAATATCGCCGAAAATCAGCACCCCTTTTTCCTGCGCAGCCGTTTTGGCCTTACGCAATTGCAAGTCCAAAATCCATTGTACATACGCAAAGAAATTGACATATTCGCGGTATTTGGCTTCAAAAGCATTTACCGCACCAGGCTCAAAATTTTTAAGGCCGTCGGGCCAAGCGGTCCACGTTTGCCATTTGTAAAATTCCTTTACCGCGCGAAACAGTGCATACCCGCGCAACCAGCCGGACTGTGCGGCCTGATATGCTTCAAAGGCTTGAAAACGCGCGGAATTAACGGCGGCTTCTGCTTGTAAAAAATGCTTATATCCCAGCCACAAAGCCCTTAATTTCGCCTGCTTCACCGCATTAAACGGCGCACGTTTGGCTTGGTGCCACGCGGCAATATTGTCTGCCAAAGAAGATACATATGCCGAGGCCTCTTGGCTCGCGCAAATATCCTCTACCGACGAAATATCTGCATACACCGGGTCGGTGGCAAAAGCACTCAATGCCGAATACGGACACGTTTCGCCGGGGGCCGTTTCCTGTAACGGCAAAATTTGCACGATTTTTGTCCCTAACGAAGCAAAAAATTCCGTCCACTCTATTAAGGAAGCAAAATCGCCCACACCCCAATCGCGCTCCGTCTTCATAGCGGAAAGCGGCAACAAAATACCGTTTAAGCGCCCGGAAAGCACTTGGTCCTGTATGGTCATATTATTTTTTGGCGATGGCTTCAATTTCCACCGCACTGCCTTTCGGCAAAGCCACTACCTGAATTGTGCTGCGGGCGGGCGGATTTTCTTTAAAGAAAGACGCATAAGTTGCGTTCATTTCCGCAAACTTGGTTAAATCGGTCATATACACGGTGGTTTTGACAACGTGTTTTAACGAGCATCCGGCTTCTTTTAAAATATTTTCCAAATTATTTAAAATAAGTTCGGTTTGAACCTGAACATCACCGTTGTAAATTTCACCTGTAACCGGGTCCACCGGCAGCACACCGGACGTAAAAATAAAACCGCCGTCCTCTACGGCTTGGGAATAAGGCCCAATGGCTTTGGGCGCATTGTTGGAATTGATAACTTTTTTCATATACCCCTCACAAATAATTTCGGGCATAAAACCCGTTTGTTATATGGTAGCAAGAGGGGCGGGGGTTGTCAAACTTTTTAGCACAAAAATATGTTTGACGCAAAACCGGAAAAAGTGTTATAATAAATTATCAAGAAAAGAGCCGCTGGTAAGAAGTTAAAAAGAAAAAACAAATTTCTTGCACAACGGAAAAACTTTTAGTATAATATTTATGTTGGGTTTAACCCAAGAATGATTAAACCCAGATAGTTTTTTTGACTGCTTTTATGCGCTCGTAGCTCAGTGGTAGAGCATCCGCCTTTTAAGCGGGGGGCCGTGAGTTCAAGTCTCACCGGGCGCACATTTAAATGCCCTCTTCGTCTATCGGTTAGGACGTCGGATTTTCAATCCGAAAAGGGGAGTTCGATTCTCCCAGAGGGCGTTTTTATTTTGTATTCGCAGTTAGGCGTTTTACAAGGAAGAGGCCGAGATCCCTCTTCCTTTTTTGTTACCCTTTTTCCTAATCTCCCGACGGTAAAAAACCCCTGCCGCGCCAGAAAAGTTATAATATAGGTATGAAGAGATTACTTTCCCTTTTACTGGCTTGCCTGCTGACGGCTTGCAGTTCAATGATTCCGTATAAGGACCAAAACCTGGACTATTTAAACGGCATTGAACAAAACCCCGACGCCTACCGCGGGCAAGTGGTCTCTTTTGGCGGGGTGGTGCAGGGCGTTACCGAAGACACCTTGCGCTTGCGCCTTGTATTAAAGATAGACGCGCCGCTTTACTATTATGCCACCGGGAAAGGAGATTCCCTTTCATACGAATTGCTTTTGGTCAGTTTTAATAAGAAGGGTATGCCCCAAATGACGGGCCTGCAAAAGGGCCGCCATATTAAGGTTTTAGCGCGCGTGAGCAGTTACGAAAAGCGCAAAAACTTTACGGGTAAAGACATCGCGGTTCTGCATTTGTTAGCCTTTGCCATAGCCGACCGCACCGCAAATAAAGATTTTTTCCGGCCGGAATCTCCGGATAAACAACTGTATGAATCTTGGAAAAAGGGCCGCTTATTTTTTGAGGACTCGGCACAGGATATTATTAAGAAATATCCCGCGCCCACACCTGTAAAATTTGCCACCGCGCCCATTCTCCCCCAAAAAGAGGAGACCCCTGAGGAAAAACAGCCCGAAAAAGGCATTGTTTTTGACCCGGAGGACCCGCCCTTCGTCCTGCCGCCCGACCCACAGCCGGAGGAAAAAGAAACACCGCAAAATGCCGAAGCCGTCCCAGAACAAACTCCTGAGGAAAATGCGGAAACCGCCCCGGCAGAAACGCCCCAAACCTCCGCTTCCAAACAGGAAAATTCCGCGCCAAAAGCCGAAACAGCACCCGCCGAACCGGAAGAAAATTCTGCCGATTTGCCAAAAAATGACCTTTTGACCGAACAAAAAATGGCCGAAACCGAAAAAAATTCCCAACCGGTTTCCGTACCTGTTTTAGCCAATTCTTCCGACGATAAAAAAGCCGAAGGCATTTCCACTCCCGACGAAGATTTACCTCTCCCCGACGGAAAAAATACTCCTTTAAACTAAATTCCCAAAAATAATAAAAAATTTGCTTGCAAAATTCTAAAAATTTGTTATAATGGGGGAAAGAAGCAAAGGAGCGAGTGTATGAAAAAACTGTTAGTTCTTCTCTTCGCGTTATTATTAAGTAACACCGCCGTCTTCTCTCAAAATGCGTATAAGGTGCTGCGCTCTGCCTCTAACCGTGTGGGCAAAATAGCAACCCTTTCCACCCCGCGCATTACACGCCATTTGACAGCCCCCAAATCCAGTGCCAAATTAGCCCAACAAGTAGTTGCGTTGAACGCTCCGAAATATACCAATGTGTATTTCCGAAATACTACTTTTAAAAACAAGTACTGGCCGGCTACCACCGTTCCGCAGGTTGTTATTTCTACGGAGTTTAAAGTACCTCTTTTACGTGAACCCAGCACTTTATGGGGCAGTTACCGCTATTTAAAGGAACTGGTGCGCTTGTCGCAAGAACCGGGTGCAGTAGCCAAAGGTTACGAAAGAAAATGGCGCAAAATCCGCGATGTAGCCACCTATCGTGGCGTACACCATATTGTAAACAAAAGCACCTTGAAAGAAATCTATACACGCAAGAAAATTAAGTCCCAAAATAATCATAAGCCTTACCCTGTTCATTTAGGCGAAATGCAAAACGACGCGCCCGGCATTATCCACCCGTTCCACGGAAACCCGGAATTTGCCCCGATGTTCCATAACATCAACCATCAACTGGCTCTGTATGATGAGGGTGGCGTAAGAGCGATTATTCTTGACTATTTTGACCATATGCAAGAATTGCATAAACTCTATCCAAACGAAGCCCCTGCTATTTATCAGGAAATGGTGGACAACACCTTAAAGGAAGCGCAGTTGTGGGCAGAAACTTACCGCTTACGTTGGAAATAGAAAACATTTTTGATGAAACTCCCCGGGCCCACGCCCGGGGTTTATTGTGAGCCGTATTTATAAAAGTCATTCTGAACTTGTTTCAGAATCTACCTTTTGGGTTGTTAAAAACAACAGCAACAGCAAACAACACAAGCAGTAGATCCTGAACTAAATTCAGGATGACCTCTTTTTTTATAAAAGGCCTTTTTCCCCGTCATCCCCGAAGGATAGGCGACCCGCAGGGTTCGGAAACCTGTTATGCTGAAATCAGATTTACCTAAAATTTACCCCGGCACAAAAAGGCCGGGGTATTTCTCAAAAAGGATTTTAATGGGCAGAGGTTTCATAGCCCGTAACAGGCGGTGGGCAGGTACTTTCGCCATTATTACAGCAAGTTTCCACAGGCTCGCTAATGCCGCAGTAATCTGCGCATAATTCCCGTCCGCGTTCATTGTCGCCATAACATTGGGTCAAATCGCTTGCGTAAAAGCGGGTTAAGTGGTAATGATACAACAAACCGTCGTCATCTGCCTTGCCGTCAGCGGTGCGGGTGGCGGTGGCGAAACCGTCGCCATAAGTTACCACGTCCGAAAGAGCCACCGTAAAGCCGTTGCCCTGCGGGGCTTTGGTGTAAAAGGTGTCTCCGTCCCCCTCGTTGCCACCCGTAGCGGCATTGACGTCCAACCCGGCGGCACGAGCGGCATACCGTCCTATTTGCATATATTTGCGTGTCTGCGCCTGGGAAATGGAATCCAACAGCGTTACGGCTTCCATCATACGGGCGCGCTCTACCGCCTTAAAATAAAGCGGCACAGCGGCCGAAGCCAAAATGCCCATAATGAGTACCACAACTAGCAGTTCTATTAAAGTAAACCCGTTTTTCATATTACTCCTTAAAACTTAAACTACATATAGTTTAGCAGTAAAAAAAGGCTTAATGCAAGTGGGTTGTTTTAGATAAAATTACAGAAAAGACGGCAACGGCATTAACGACGGATTCCCGAACGCTCCGCGCCGGCTACTTTCGGGAATGACGACTTGGAAGAATGGGACAGATCTCACCCCAGTTATACTTGGGAATGACGGATATTCCACATTCAAAAACGGACAGAAAAAACCCCCGCTCTTCCGAGCGGGGGTTTTTGGTATTAACCAAATAAATTACATCGTAGCAGAAGGAGCCGGACACGCAGTATTCGTACCCGTGCTGCAGCAAGAACCATTCGCAGTTAACGAGTCAATACCACAATAGTCGGCACAAAGCGCCGCACCGTTGGTATCCGTACCAGTGCAGGTGGTATCGCGGTTGGCATAGTAGCGGGTCAAGTTGTAACTATACTGCAAGGTGCTACCATTTTCCGGCACGCGGGTAGCGGTAGCTTTACCGCCGTTTTCACCACCATAAGCAGTACCAGATAAGTCAATTTTGAAGCCGTTTTTGCCTTCGCCTTTCGTGTAGTAAGTAGAACCAGTGGCACCTTTCGGGGCAACGTCCAACGCAGTATATGCAGTAGCATATTTGTTCACTTGCATATATTTGCGCTGTTGCGCATCAGCGATGTTCGCGAGCAAGGTTACGGCTTCCGTCATACGGGAGCGTTCAACCGCTTTAAAATACTGCGGCATAGCCATAGCAGCCAAAATGCCGAGGATCAATACGACCACCAGCAATTCAATCAGGGTAAAACCCTTCTTATTATTCATAAAACCTCCTACAGTTTTATATATAAGTTTAGTTTTATAGCCCCCCAGGGGCTACCTTTTCATTTTAATAAGGATTAAAACGGTTGTCAAGCCCTAAATTTTAAAATAGGACTTCAATTATTTTTTCGTTTTTCCGCTTCGGGGGTGGCGGGGCTTTCCTGTTGCGGGGTGCGGAGTTTTTCCAGTTCCACCGTCAATTTATTGCACAGGCGCTTGGCAATTTTGCCCTCGGCTTGGCAAGCAAAAATGCCCTCGGGCAACGACATTTCCAAGGTGTAACCCAACAGCCCGCCCTTGCGTACAGCCGTGGCGGTACCTTCCGTTTTTTCTTTATTTAATTGCAAATCAAGCGCAAAGCCGTCCTGGCCCGTGGCGGCATCTTTGACGGTAAACGCAAAAAAACGTGCATATCCCGCCTTGGGCGCAGCCCCTAAAAAGCCTTGCTTTTTAGGTATCCGGGGTAAGTGTTTGTCTAAGGCCGACCAATCGTAAGTATAGGTTTTGTGTTTAATAAAATATTGGTTTTCCGCCGTAGCCACATTTAAAAGAACGCTGACTGCCGCCGCGGCCTTGCTACCCTCCACGGTGCGTTCGTAAAACGGAAACAGCCCCGCGAGCAACAACAGGCCGATAAATAAAATAAGGCTAAAACTTTTAAGTTCAAATTTTTTCTTTTTCATTGAATTTTCCCCTTTTTTATAACAACAACGACAGATTCCCGAACGCTCCGCGCCGGCGGCACTCGGGGATGACGACTTGATAGAACTAGGCAAAAGCGAACGCTCCGCGCCGGCTACACTCGGGAATGACTCAGATGATACTGCTTTTATTAAAAAGTCATACTGGAAGGTTTCTGTCCAGTATCTATTCCTTGTTTTAACAACAACAGTTCCTAGACCGCTCCGCGCCGTGCCAGCCCTTTACATCATACAGGCGGCCTAAAACAAAAGCCGCCCGTTCGGTTAAAAATCATCTGCCAAACTTATTTTGGGTACCATTGGGTCGCCTGTGAGGTCCGTCTGATTGTCCACACCCATATAATCACAGCAGACGCTTACGTCGTTTTCGTTTTCCCACACCGGCACGCACACCGTCTGCGTACTGCCAAAGGGCCGCACCAAGTGATAAGTGTATTTATCAGATTTGCCTACACGTCGCGCCACAACAAACCATTTGTCGGTAGCGTCCTGCTCAAACGAAATTGCAAAACCCTCATTTAAAACACCGCTCTCCACACCGCCGCGCGTGTAATAAATAGTATTTTCCGCACCGTTGGCAAAATCGTTATGCTCTTTGGGCGTGCGGACGGCCACCGGGGCCGCATCCAATTGGTGCCAATAGGGCGTATATTGTTGGCGGCGCAGGAAAAATCGCTCCTGAGCGGAAAGCATAGTCCCCATTAAACTTTCTGCTTCGCCAATGCGCACGCGCTCCACGGCTTTGCCGTAATATGTTACCGCCACGGTGGCTAACACCGCAATAATCAGCACCACTACCACTAATTCCAACAGCGTAAAACCTTTTTTCACGAGAACCCCCGTTTAGAGCCACACTTACTGCACCAACGCCCACCACACAAGCCGCGCGAACTCTTTATTTATAAACTCATAAATGTAGAAATGCCGCCCATCACCATATCTACGGACATCAAAATAAGAATCATACCCGTCAAGCGTTCAATGGCAATCAAGCCGCGTTTCCCCAACAAATTGCTAATGGGAAAAGAAGCCATCAAAATAATGGAGTTGATGATAGAGGCCACAATTACCGCACCCAACGTAATAAATTTATTGGACTGCTGTGCCGCCGTAATCATCACCATAGACAAGGCCGCCGGACCCGCCACCAAAGGAATAGCCAACGGAACCACAAAGGGTTCATCTTCCTTGGGGTCGTTTTTGGGTTCCTCATCCCCGCCAAAAACCAACTTAACCGAGATGATAAACAAAATAATACCACCCGCAATGCTTAACGAATATTCGTGGATACCAAACGCGCGCAAGAACCATTTGCCCAAGAACAGAAAGGCCACCATAATAATCAGGGCGATAGCCAACTCGCGGATGAGTACGGTTTTGCGGCGTTCCGGCGCCACCTTTTTTAGTGCGGCAATAAACAGAGGAATATTGCCGAAGCCGTCCATTACCAACGCAAGCGTAATGACGGAAGAAATAAACGAATCCATAAAAACTCCTTGCAAATTGTTCAATTTTCCGGGAAAATGTTTTTATCCCGGGCTTCATCCTATATAGTATAGCAAAAAACACTCCCCCCGGAGCAGTGCACAGATAACCTTTTTTTACTCTGCAAGAGGAAAGGGCAATTTAGTAAGATATTAATTATGTTAGACGAACACCGTACAAATTTTATTAATATTGTTAAATGGTTTTTATTGGCTACCGTCATTGGCGCGCTGGTGGGCGTGTTGGACGCGGCCTTTTTAAAGATATTGGACGCCTCTATTGAGTGGAGAAACGGGATTCCGCTGTTTTATTTGGGGCTGCCCGTTTTCTTATATATCGTGGCACTGCTGGGCCGGAAAACCGCCAAGCGCGATAAAGACTTTTCCACAGATGCGGTCATCAATAAAATCAATGCCCAAAGGCCTATTTCTTTTATTTCTATTTTAAAAGGGTTTACCTTGCCTATTGTAACAATGGTTTCCGGCGGTTCTGCGGGTAAAGAAGCCCCGTGCGCGGACGTGGGGGCCGGAGTATCCTCTATACTGGCGCGCCTTTTGCGTATGGACCCGGAAAACCAGCGCAAAATGATGATTTGCGGCGTAAGTGCGGGCTTTGCGGGTGTATTCGGCGTGCCGATATCGGGCGCACTGTTCGGGTTGGAAGTATTATGGGTAGGACATATTTTTTATGAAGTAATGTTCCCGGCTTTGGTAGCCGGGATAACCGCCTTTCAAGTTACCTCTTTTTTAGGGGTAGATTACATTTATCATCCGTTGCATTTTGTGCCCGTGTTTTCGGAGCAGTTTTTCCTCAAAATGATTGTGGCCGGGATGTTCTTCGGGCTGGTGTCTATCCTGTTTATTGAAATCAGCAAATTTGCCCGCGTGGTATTCCGCTATATTGCTTTGCGTACGCGTCTGTTTTGGGCGTGTATGATTGGAGGGCTTGTTTTAGTGGCGATAGGATATTTTGCTTCGCCCATTTACCTGGGCTTAGGTATGCCCGGTATTGATATGGCCCTAAACGGCGAGCCGCTCTTGTCCCCTTTTGGCTTTTTGTATAAGATTATTACTACCTCCGTTACCTTTGCCGCCGGAGGAATTGGCGGCGTGGTTACGCCGATTTTCTTTGTGGGCGCACAAGCCGGAGCAATGCTGGCCGATTTTATGCGTGTGGACAGCGCTACATTAGCCGCCCTCGGTTTGGTGGCTGTTTTGGCGGGTACGGCAAATACACCTTTGGCGGCCAGTATTATGGCCATAGAACTTTTTGGCCCGGCGATTGCGCCCTATGCCACAGTAGTATGCGTGATTAGTTTCTTAATTACCGGGCGGCAAAGCATTTACCCAAGCCAGCGGATTTCTATGGACAGCGGCAAAACATTAGAGGAAGAACCCGCTCTCCACCATAAGCATTACGGCCGCCGCGCAAGCGACCGCAAACAACGGATTCACCCGCGCAAGACCTTACTTAAAAAAGCAGTACGGGAAATGGTCCGCCACTTAATACCCAACCCCAAAGGCTTTGACGAGCAAAAATAAAGGTACAAAAAGCCCCGGCGAAAACCGGGGCTTTTCTATTGGTAATAGGTTAGTACAATGGAATATTATACTCGCGGGCCAAAGCATTGTAGCGGTCAATTACTTTGCGTACAAAGCGGCGCTTTTCCACATAACTGCCCGGGAAGAATCCGCTCTTAAATCCTGCTATTACAATGTTTTTCAGTTCCTTGGGGGCCAGTTCCACATTGCGGACCAACAGTTCCATTTCCTTGGTAACAGTGGTATTGGACACCAAGCGGTTATCCGTATTAATGCTGACGGGAAGCCCGCGCTTAATCATTTCTTTAATCGGGTGGTCCTTTACCGATTTGATTTCCGGCAAGGTCTGCAAATTGCTCGTCAAACAAACCTCAATACCAATGCGTTCGCTGGCAATATAATCAGCCAATGAATTGACGTAATCTTCTTTATCCTGTACCCGTTTGTCTTTAATCATAGAGGCGGCAAACAAGTGCGTGCCGTGGCCCAGGCGGTTGGCGTAACAATCGGTAATGGCCTGAAAAATAGATTCCGGACCATAGGCTTCGCCGGAGTGAACCGTCTTGCGGATAAAATGTTTATGCACATAACGGTAGGCCGCCAAATGGTCAGCCGCCGGATAACCGGCCTCCTCACCCGCCAGGTCAAACCCGACAACAGGCAAATGCTCGTCCTTGGCCAGTTTTACGACCATTTTCGCCAATTCCAACGAAGCAATGCCGAAAATTTCGCTCTTGCTGGATTGGGAAAGGGCTTTAATCAAATTGGCATAATAAGGCGACATAAACTGGTTAAAATTACGCATCGCACACGCAATTATGCCAAAATAAAATTCCAAATCTTCCTCTTTTTTGACAGCGGCCGAAGCATTATGTTCTTCCTGCGCGCGCTTTAACCCGCGCACTACCGCGCGAACGGCATCCTGCGCCGACAAAGTGTCGCTCACGTGCAACTGGGGTGCAAAACGCACCTCTAAATAACGCACGCCCTCAGCAATTGCATCTAATCCCAGTTCATAGGCCACCCGCTCAATATTGGCGGCATTTCTCATCACGGCCCCGGTGTAGGAAAAGCCCTTTAAATATTCTACGAGCGAAGCATACTTATCTTTAAAAACCTTTTCGCGCAATCCTTCCTCGGTATAGGCGGGGAGTTCAACTCCCTCTTTTTGGGCCAGTTCAATTAACGTGGAAAGACGCAGAGAGCCGTCCAAATGGACGTGCAAGTCCGCCTTGGGAATTCGCTGTAAAAACTCACTGGGAATCTTCATCATATTATTTTTTCTCCGCTTGTTGGCCCTGGGGGGTGTCTTTTACCACGTACCCCAACCGGGCAATGGCGTCGCGAAGTTCATCGGACTTTTTCCAATCCTTCGCACCGCGGGCTTCGGCACGCGCTTTTAAAAGGCCGGCTACTTCTGCCGGTAATTCGCAAGCGGCGGCCTCCTGTTTTTTAAATAAATCAAGCGACAAAATCGTATCGGCAAATTCCAAAAATGCCAATTTTTCCCCAGCCGCCAAATCGCAGGAGCGGACGGCTTCCCAAGTAACAGCCAAGGCCTTGGGGGCATTTAAATCGTCCTCCATAGCGGCGGTAAATTTATCCTTCCAGGCTTGGACTTTTTCATTTTGAACGGGAGTGCCTTTGGCTTCGTCTTGGGCTTGACAGGCCAAGGACCGCAGATTTTTAAGGCTTTTGGTTGCGCTGTCCATACTTTCGTAAGAAAATTCCAACTGCGTGCGGTAATGCGCGCCCAAGCACAAATAGCGGTAGGCCAAAGGTTCATAACCTTTTTCTTTCAGCACATCCAGCGTAACAAAAGTACCGCCGGACTTGGACATTTTACCAGAACGCAAAATTAAAAATTCGCCGTGGACCCAATAGTTCACATACTTCTCTCCGGTGGCGGCTTCACTCTGGGCAATTTCGTTGGTATGGTGAATCGTAACGTGGTCAATCCCGCCGCAATGGATATCCAGCGTATGACCCAAATATTTCATCGCCATAGCGGAACATTCAATATGCCACCCCGGGAAACCGACTCCCCACGGGCTATCCCACTCCATTTGGCGTTTTTTATCTTTGGGGGAGAATTTCCACAAGGCAAAATCGGTCGGGTTGCGCTTTTCGTCGCTCATTTCCACACGGGCACCGCCCTGTAAACCGCGGATACGGGCGTGGCCGACCAGCGCATCATAACGGTCAAACTTGGAAGTGTCGTAATAAATACCGTCCGTGGTACGGTAGGTATAGCCCTTTTCTTCCAAGGTTTTAACAAGGGCAATCATTTCCTGAATATGTGCAGTTGCGCGGCTGATAACCGTCGGGCGGGTACAATGCAAGGCGTCGTAATCCTGCCAGAATTTTTGTTCATAAAACTTGGCAATATCCCACGCGCTTTTTCCCTCGCGAGCGGCACCGACTTCCATTTTATCCTCACCGGAGTCCGCATCTGACACCAAGTGCCCCACGTCGGTAATGTTCATAAC
Source organism: Candidatus Avelusimicrobium fimicolum (assembly GCA_900541355.1). Taxonomy (GTDB): domain Bacteria; phylum Elusimicrobiota; class Elusimicrobia; order Elusimicrobiales; family Elusimicrobiaceae; genus Avelusimicrobium; species Avelusimicrobium fimicola. The sequence goes on from UQJU01000002.1 coordinate 64,612, forward strand.
GTGTTTAAGCGGATAGTGCAAGCGGATGGTGCGGGAAAGCAAATCCTCAAAAATATAGGTGCGCAAGTTACCAATATGCGCAAAGTTATACACAGTCGGCCCACAGCAGTACATTGTTACCTGCTTTTCGTTCTGCGGTCTAAATTCGTCTTTATGGTGCGTGGCGGTATTATATAAGTACATCATTGGTTAGCCTCTTCTTTCAGTTGCAAATAAGTGGATTTAATCGTATTAAAAAACAGCGTGCAGGTGGACTGGCCCACCTCGTTGGCGGAAGTTTCGCTGAGTTTACAGTTTACAGTAATGTCGGAAAGCGAATTGACCGCGCCTACGCTGGACATAGAATAAGTAAAGCCCACCGGGCGGTATTTTTTAAGTGCTACCGCGTAGGCCTTATCAAGAGCCTTTTGAAACAAGTTCATATCCTTGCGCGTAGCGGAAGCCCCCAACTGAAATTTACGAGTAGCCACGCTGACTACCACGTCGCCATAGTTACCATAGGTGCTGGCTAAATTTTCGGAGGTAAAATCTTCATCTTCCCCCAGTTGCGCTTCCTCGGCGGACGGAGCCGTGGTTTCCGTACCGGCGGGAATGCCTTCGGGCGGGAAAGGCGAGGTAAATTCGTAATACGCCTGGTTGCCCGGATAGCGGGAATAATCAATACCTTGGGTTACTTTTTTATGGGAACGGTAATCGGTACTGCTGCACGCGGCCACCAAGCCCGCCAAAACCAAGGTTAAAATAAAACGAATTTTCATAGGTACAACTCCTTACTTTTGAATTTTTAACGTAGCCACCGCGTGGCACATTGCCGCTTCCCCGCGGCCAATTTCTCCCACGTGTTCGTGGCTTTTTGATTTAAAACTGACATTTTCCAAGGGCATTTCAAACACTTCCGCCAAAGACTTACGGACCGTTTCATAATGCGGCTTTATTTTGGGCTCTTGGGTGATAATAGTTGCATCAATGTGTTCAATCTGAGCGTGGTGGGAGCGGACAATTTCCAATACTTTTTTAACAATTTTTACGCTGGAAATCCCTTTAATAGATTCGTCCGTAGGCGGAAATAAAATGCCGATTTCCCCCGCACATAACGCACCTAAAACAGCGTCGCACAAGGCGTGCAGGACCAAATCTCCGTCGCTATGTCCTAAAAAGCCCTTTGTATGCGGGATTTCCGCCCCGCCAATAAACAATTTGCGTCCCGGTTCCAAGCGGTGTAAATCAAAACCGAAACCGGTGCGGTAAATAACAGAATTTTCCAAGAGAGCCTCCGCAAATATTAAATCTTCCGGCGTGGTGATTTTATTGTTCTTGTAGGAAGACGGCACCACGCGCACCTTTATCCCCAGTTTTTCAACCAGTTGGGATTCATCCGTCGCCCCTTCCTCTTGCCCGAATTTTTCCAAGGCTTCCGCCAATACCGGGCGGCGGTAGCATTGGGGCGTTTGTGCGGCCCACAAAACCGCTCGGTCCAGCGTGTTTTGAACAAAACCGCCCTCACAAACTTTAACCGTATCTTTAACAGGCACAGCCAATACCGCTGCGCCGTATTGCCGTGCGGCCTGCAAGCACGCGCTGATATGAGCGGGCTCCACCAAGGGGCGTGCCCCGTCGTGTACGGCCACTAATTGGGATGCGGCGGAAGTTTTTAAAAAACCGTTTTTTACCGACAAAAGTCTTGTTTTTCCGGGATCTGCAAAGACAATTCCAGGAAACCGCTTTTGCAATTCCGCGCGGTTCTCAGGCGGCGTAACCACCACAATTTCTTTAATTTCCGGTGTTTGTAAAAACGCTTCCACCGTGCGGACAAGTACGGGCTTCCCGCCAAGCGGCAACATTTGCTTGGGGCGGCCCATACGGCTGCCGCTTCCCCCCGCTACAATTACCGCTGACGAAAAGCCCGTCTGTTTAGACATAAAAACCTTATTTAACTTTGGCAAAAATCATCCGTCCAGAAGATGTTTGCAAAATAGAATATACAGCCACTTCCGTGCGTTTGCCGATATGTTTGCGGCCATCCTCTACCACGACCATTGTGCCGTCATCCAGATAGCCGATACCCTGCTCTTTTTCTTTACCGTCTTTCATAATAAAGAGGGACATACTTTCCCCGGGCAAAACCACCGGTTTTAAGGCGGTAGCCAAATCCGCCACATTAAGCGCAATTACATTGTAAAGTGCGGCAATTTTATTTACATTGAAATCAAGCGTTACCACTTCGGCATCCAAACTTTTAGCCAACTTTACAATACGCTCCTCCAAAGTGTCGGCCTTTGGAGTTTTGCTTGTAATGCGGACGGAAATTTCCGAAAGTTCCTGCAAGCGGGAAGCCACATCCAACCCACGGCGGCCTTTGGCGCGTTCCAACGGGTCCTTGGACGATACCATTTTGTTTAATGCGTCCAAGACAAACACCGGCAGCACAATCACGCCGGAGAGGAAATTAATTTCGCACAAATCTACAATGCGCCCGTCCATCAGCGCGGTAACGTCAGCCACCTTTAAGTGGTGCCCCTTGTAAGAAAGCCCCTCCAAATCGCGCGACTTAAACAAACTGGCCAACACCCCAAAAACCAGCAGACCGATTTCAAAAGAACGCTGATGCTGGTTCCAAAAAGCCATTACGTCGCCATTGGCAAAGTTGTTCATCCCATAATCAAACAGAACAAACAACATATAGCCCAACAAAAAGCCGGAGCAGGCAATCATAATTTTAATAAGGCGCAAGCGTTTGAACAACACTTCGCCCGCCACGACGAGCGCACCGCACAAAAGACCCGCCAGCAGGCTCATCCACTCTTTATCAATAAAGTTATACGTTAGAAACGGAAATGCTACCAACGTGGAAATACGAAAAATCCAAATAGGCATATGCCCTCCAAAAATAGGGGAACCTGTCCCCGGATAAGACTAGTTATATTCTAGCACTTTGCAGGCTATTTTTACAGCGTTTCTTTGACGGCGCACCCGCCGGATTAACGCAATTTAAGCGCCAAAGCGTTCAAATCGGCCAATTCCACAAGGCTCATAGCACTCAATTTTTGCTTTTCGCCTTTGGTTACCGAGGCTGAAAAGCCTTTCTTAAAACCTAACCGCTGGGCTTCTTCCAACCTTCGGTCAATAAGCGGGACCTTGGCAACCTGCCCCAAAATGCCCACCTCAGCCATAAACACACAATCCGGCGCAACCGGAATCTCCTTGCACGAACTGATTACTGCCGCGCAAACGGCTAAATCAAGGGCCGGGTCCTTCAATTTTACGCCACCCGCCAAACTGACAAAGATATCTTTGTTGTCCAAAGACAGCCCGATATGCTTTTCCAACGCGGCAAACAACATTAAGCAACGGTTTAAATCTACTCCCGTAGCCACTCTGCGCGGGAACGGATAGCGTGTGGGCGATACCAAAGCCTGGACTTCGGTCAAAATTGGTCTGGAACCTTCCAAGGCCAAGGAATATGCCCGGCCCTTCATAGCACTATCACGCGAAGTTTGGGCGAAATATTCGCTGGCATTTTCCACCGATTCAAGTCCGTGGCCCGTCATTTTAAACAAACCGATTTCGCCGGTAGAACCAAAGCGGTTTTTATGCGGGCGCAACAGGCGCAGGACGTTATCCTTTTCCGTGTCAAAATAGAGCACACAATCAACCATATGCTCCAAAATCTTCGGTCCGGCCAGTTCACCGTCCTTAGTAACGTGGCCCAACACAAAAGTAATAATGCCCTTGGGTTTACACAAGCGCACCAATTCGCTGGTACACTCGCGCACCTGCGCCACCGTACCGGCGGAGGAGGTAAATTCCGGGTGGTAAACCGTTTGAATAGAATCCAAAATCAGCACTTCTGGATTAACCTGTTCCACGGACTCCACAATTTTTTGGATATCCGTTTCACACAACAGAAAAATATTGTCGCCATTTACTTTTAGCCGTTGGGCACGGCCCGAAATCTGGCCGATGCTCTCTTCGCCCGAAATATACAGCACCTTTAACGTCTTGGAAAGTTCCGCCGCTACCTGTAACATTAGCGTAGATTTACCGATACCGGGAGCCCCGGCCAAAAGGCTCAACTGCCCTTTAACCAGACCTCCGCCCAACAAACGGTCAAACTCGCTGATGTGCGTTTGTATGCGCGGCTCTTTTACAGCCTTGCTATCTGCCAGTTTTACAATCTCGGAAGAAAAATCCGTAAAACTGCGCGTACGCTGTGCCGCCTTTTTGCTTTCCTGCTGTTTGACTTCTTCTACCAATGTGTTCCACTCCCCGCACTCCGGGCATTTACCCGCCCATTTGGGGGATTCGTAACCACACTTTTGGCAGACGAAAACTGTTTTAAATTTCATACCTTATCTGGCTCCGGCCGCAGCCGCCATACCAAAGAAAGAAGAAATATCCTGGTCATTAAACGACAGGTTGGCCTTTACCGCAAATTCGTTGGTTTCCATCGCGTCGCGCATCCACGCGCCCACGGAGAAATAACGGTTCACGCGGAAATCTAATCCGTACGTCAAATTGGGCTTATTGAAGCGGCGCCCATTAATCACGCGGTCGCGGCCCCAATCATAGAACTCCCCACCCACAGTAAAGCGGCTTAAAAATTCGTCGTCATAGAACGGCTTTAATTCCAAGGCCACCCCACCGCCGCCGCGGATTAAACCGGCGGAAACGGTCGCCCATTTGTTATAGAGACCAAAGCGGACGTCAAACTTGTTCTTTTCCAAATAGTCGCCGTCTTTAAGTTTATCATCCTCGTTACCGATATTGGCCATACCTGCGCGGTAAAATGTATAACCGCTGGACGGGAAGATTTCAAGTGCCAGGTCGCTGGTGGCCTGACCCGGGCCGGGCATATAGAAGAAGTCGTAATCCCAATACACGCGGAAGCGGCTCATCTTACCCACAAAGGTTTTTACCTCGCCCATTGTTTCCTTCAAATCTTTTACGCTGTCTTTTACGTCCTTCTTCATTTCGGGGTCCTTAATCAAACTGCCGATAACCCCTTCCCCGTTTTCCAAACTGTTCATCAAAGAGTCCGCCTTAGCCAGCACCTCTTTCAATCGTTCGGAGGCTACATCTAGATTTTCCACAGAATTTGTCAAATACGGACGCATTTGGGCCACTAATTGGTTCAAATTAGCCGATAACTGGCGTACATCGTTCATTGTTTGGTTGAGTTTTTCCCCAAATTCGCCTTGGTTATTTACGCTATCCACAAATTCTTTAATGCTGGACATTGTTTGCGAAATCATCACATCCATCGGCTGTTCGTTAAGCCCCGGCACATACTCGCCCGGCTGGATGAGGGGGGCTGAAAGAGGGCCTTGCTCGGCTTTTAAATATTTGGAACCGATAATGCCCGTCATCGCCACGCTAAACTGTGCCCCGCGGTGCAGTTCCACCCCGTCATTAATAGAGGCCACTACAACCACCTGACCGTTTTCAATTTTGATTTTTTTAACCTTACCGACCTCTACCCCCGATAGTTTAACGGGAGCCTGCACGGCCAGGCCGGACACGTCCGCAAACGTGATGTTAATATCGTGTGTTTTGGTTACGGACAGCCCGCCCAAAAAGTAGAGCGAAAAACCAAAGATAAAAAGACCTAATACGGTAAATATCCCCAATTTTGTTTCCGGTTTCATTGTTTATCCTTTTCCTTAAAATAAAATTATGCTTTTAACAACTGCATTTGGATAGGCCCTTGGCTGCTGCCCTCCACAAATTGTTTTACATACGGGTTATCCGTTTTTTTAAATTCTTCCGGCGTACCGTACATCAAAATATGTCCTTCGTACAAGAACGCAATATAATCGGCAATTTTAAAGGCCGAACGCATATCGTGCGTAATCACGACCGAGGTTACCCCCAGTTTGGCTTTTAACCCGATAATCAAATCGCTGATAATATCGGACATTATAGGGTCCAACCCGGTGGTTGGCTCGTCATATAAAATCACTTTCGGCTCCACCGCCAGCACGCGCGCCAACGAAACGCGCTTTTTCATACCGCCGGACAGTTCGCTGGGGTTTAATTTGGCTACGTCCTCTTTTAGCCCCACCAAGGCCAATTTTTCTTTAATTACCTTGGGATATTCGCTTTCCGGCACTTCGGTTAAATATTTAAGACCAAAAGTAACATTTTCGCCCACGCTCATAGAGTCAAACAAGGCTCCCTCTTGGAATAAATAACCGAACTTACGGCGGATAGCGGCCAGTTTAATTTCGCTGTGGATTTTTGTAATATCCTTTCCGTCCACCCATATATGTCCGCCCGTGGCTTCTTCCAACCCGATAAGGCATTTGATTAAGGTGCTTTTACCCGAGCCGGAACCGCCCAAAATGCAAGTGGTTTTGCCCTCTTCTATTTTGAGGTTTATATCCTTTAACACCTGTTTGGGGCCAAAACTTTTTTTCAAATCTTTAATTTCAATCATATTAAACCCCGAACGCCGTTAAAATGGCGGTTAAAAAGTAATCCAATACCAAAATAAGCACAATCGTGGTAACTACGGCCCCGGTGGTAGATTTCCCCACTCCTTCGGCACCGCCGCGCGTGCTGACCCCTTTGTAGCAGCAAACCGTCGCCACCATAAACGCAAACACAAACGATTTAATAAAGCCGTGCATAAAGTCCTTCACACCCATAAACGAGGTAATATCCGTAATATATACCTCTCCGGCAACTCCCAGCGCATAAACCGCCACCAAATAGCCACCCAAGACTCCAAACAAGTTGGAAAAAAGTGTTAAAACCGGCATTGTAAACACAAAGCCAAACATCCGCGGGATAACTAAATAGCGGATAGGGTTCGTGCCTAATGTATAAAGCGCATCAATCTGCTCGGTAACCGCCATTGTGCCGATTTGTGCCGTTACCGCCGCCCCCGCACGGCCGGAAACAACCACCGCAGTCAGTACCGGCCCTAATTCGCGGATAAGCGAAAAAGTAACAATCGTTCCCACGAAAATAGGTTCGCCGAAGATATTGCCAATCGTGTTTCCTGCCTGCAACGCCAGCACCATACCCGTAAACAAACTGGTAAGCGCCGTTACGCCCAAAGATTCTACGCCAATCGTTACGCTCTGTTCCACCGCCTGACCAAATTCAAAGCGGGAGTGCGTCAGCCAGAACAAAGACGAGCGGACCATTTGGGCGGCTCCGCCCACTTGGCCGAACAGGTTGGACATATATTTACCAATAAGTGTAAACATTATTCTTTGTAAATCCTCGGTACGCGCATCATCAAAAGGGTGCACAATTCATAATCAATCGTGCCCGCCTTTTCAGCCAGTTCCGCATAAGTAATTTCTTCGTTGCCTTGGCGGCCTACGGCTACCGCTTCGTCGCCCACTTTTACGGACCCAGCATTGGTAATATCCACCATCATCATATCCATTGTGATATTACCTAACACCCGGCAACGCTTGCCGTTAATAAGCACCTCTGCTTTATTGGAAAGAGCGCGCAAATAGCCGTCCCCATACCCCAAGGGCAAAGTGGCTACCTTCATTGGGGCCGGAGCAATAAAACTGCGGTTATAACTAATACTCGCCCCGGCGGGAACGTCCTTTACATATACCACACGGGTTTTTAAGGACAAAATCGGCTCAAACCCGGCTTCTAATCCGAACGCGCTGTGGCCCGTGCGGACCATATCGTAATGCACATCGGGCCGCGCGGTAATAGCCGAAGAAGCCGCCACGTGGCAATAATTGATATGGATACCCTTTAAATGGACATTGGTTAAAGTATCTCGGTAGTAACCGATTTGTTCCTCGGTATAGGCCGGGTCAGTCTCCACGCTGGAAAGGTGCGTAAAAAGGCCATCTAAAATAACGTGCGGGTTTTTATCCAAATATTCAATCACATTAAAAACTCCGCCGCGACGCGTGCCGATACGCCCCATACCGGTATCTTGCTTAACGTGGCAAAGGGCTTTTTTGCCTATTTTTTCCGCAATTTCGCATACGGCCTTGGCTGCATCTAAACTGGCAATAGTGATGGCGATATTGTTTTTAATGGCATACTCAAACGCTTCAAACGGGTAAATACTGCCTAATACCAAAATAGGCAGCGTTACGCCCGCCTGGCGCAACTGCAATGCTTCCTCCACCGAGGCCGCGCCAAAAAAATCGCTTAGTTTGTTTTTTTCTAAAAACAGGCCCAAAGGCACCGCTCCGTGGCCATAGGCGTTCGCCTTCAAAACAGTCAAAACGCGCACGCCCTCTCCGGCCTGCTCGTGTACCTTACGCATATTGCGGGCCAGTTTTTTTAAATCCACTTCGGCAACCGTCGGTCTTAAAATAGGCATCATATACATTACTCCGGAATCGCCATTGTGGTATTTCCGCCCACATTCTGCGCTGATTCCAAAGATTCAGGTGCGGGATTTGTGAACAAGGCATATTCGCCAAAGAAAGCCAAGTCAATATCTCCCACCGGGCCGTTACGCTGTTTGGCAATAATCAGGGTGGCTTTATTTTTTAGCGTTTCGTCGTCGCGTTTATAATACGCTTCGCGGTGGATTAAAGCCACCACGTCGGCGTCCTGTTCAATAGAGCCGGATTCGCGCAAGTCGGAAAGTTGCGGCTTATTGTCTTGGCGGCTCTTATCCTCGTTTTTGCGGCTTAACTGCGAAAGAGCCAAGACAGGCACATTTAAGGTGCGGGCTAAATCTTTAAGCATACGGGAAATTTCCGATACTTCCTGCTGTCTGCTTTCGGTACGGCGTTCACCGCCGCGGATTAACTGCAAGTAGTCAATCACAATAAGCCCCAACTCTTTGCCTTGTTTTTTTAGATCGGTGGCCAAACGGCGCGCGCGCATACGCAGTTCGGTAATGGAAATACCGGACGTATCGTCAATATACATCGGCGCAGAGGCCAAGCGACCCAATTCGCGCGTTAAATCGGACCATTTGCTCTGCTCGTAATATCCGGTACGCAACTTATAAATTTCCACCATAGAGGCCGCGCCGAGCATACGTTCAAAAATAATGTGCCGCCCCATTTCCAGCGAGAAAAATGCCACCGGGAACCCGCACTCCACGCAAGCGTGGTGCGCAATATTTAAGGCCAAAGCGGTTTTACCTTGGCTGGGACGCGCCCCTAAAATAATAAGGTCAGATTTTCTAAGCCCGCCCGTTTTGCGGTCAAACTCATCTAATCCAGTCGGCACCCCTTGAATAGCGTTTTTATTGCGTACGGCTTTTTCCAAAATTTCAATCACTTCGGGGGCCAAATCTTTTGAAGAAACAAAGCCTGTGAGTTTCTGCTTTTGGCTTAACTTATAAATTTGGTCGGCGGCAGAGTCAATCAGCACCTGAGGATCGTCGTCCTCTTCCTTATAGCAGCGTTGGACAAGTGATGTGGCCGTGCGAATTAAATCGCGTACGACGTACTTTTTATAGACGATTTCCGCATAGTGCTTAATATGGGCGGCAGTGGAAACCTTATCCACCAGTTGTGTTAAATAAACTTCCCCCCCCAACTGGGCCAAAAGGTTATTTTTTTTCAGTTCCTCACTAAGCGTAATGATATCAATCGCTTGGCCGCGGTCCGCCAGACTCTTCATTGCGGCAAAAATCTTTTGGTGGGATTCTTTATAAAAATGTTCGGGCTTTAAAATTTCCAACGCATCGGTTACAGCCTCCGCATCCAAAAGCATTGAGCCTAAAACAGCCATTTCCGCATCTATTGCCTGCGGAGGGATTTTTTCTTCCAGTAAATTGCTTGCCATAAGTCCTCTACAACTAAAAAATGGGTCCACACGCTTACTCCCCGGTAAGGCGCGCTTTTTATCATTGTAGCAATTTAGACGCTTTTAATGCCACCCGAACAAGGGTTAATTGGGCAATTTGTAACAAGGAGTTTAAGAGGAACCATACCGGCAAATCTGGTACTCTGCACCCCCGATTTTGGCACATTTGTCTTGTCCCATACAAAAACCGTGCCAACGGGGGCATTTAAACTCTTGGCGGAAGTTGGATTAAGCACCATATATAGGTGCATCCCCTTGTAATTAACATTAACCCCACCGTTGACGGAATGAAACAACAAATCGGGGCTTACGCGGATTTGTGAATCACAATACAGCCGCCGATTGGTTTCAAGCAACCGGGAATAGGTATAAGAAAGACCAGATAAATCAGCAAATTCAATTAAGTCTAAACAGGCAGAAGTCCCGCCATTTAAAATAAACAACTCCTGTCCGCGCTTTAATGCGCTAAACCAAGGCAAAACGGTGCTTACGCGGGCCTTTGTAACGGCTTTTTCGTATTGGGGCAGAGCCACCGCCGCCAAAATGCCGATAATAAGCACAACGACTAATAGTTCAATCAAAGTAAAGCCTGCGGTTGCTGTGCGGCCACTTGTGCAAGTGGCGTCATTCTGGAAAGTCGGCCGGCGCGGAGCGTTCCAGAATCTGTTGTTGCGCAACGGCGATATTCCGTAACCCTGCGGGCCGCCAAACCTTACGGAATGACGTCTGTTTGAGGTGGTCGCACGGCTAACATCAGTAAATTCTTTCATTTTTTCTCCTTTTAGGGCCTTTATATTCAAGCAAAACAGCCTTTTATACACATTTTTATACAGCGGATACATCCGGGTATATCCGACTGAGAATATCAAAATTTTAGCAAAAAAAAAAAACGAAACAACCCCTTTACAGGAAATGACGGAAAAGCAACAACCAAAAGCCCAAAAAGCAGATACTGAAACCTATCAATAGACCCCGTGCAGAAACACTACGGGATGATGCCTAGCGGTATGGGCGGCAATTCAGGATAACTTTTTATTTTGCGGGTCCTGACACATATAACTGGCGTGCAAAATGTTTGCTGCTATGTCGTTTGGTTGTTAATGCCGTCCGTGCGTTGCCTATAAAAGCCGGATTAGGCGGAGTGGCATTTTTATTTGTTTGAACATAGTGAGTTATAAAAATGCCCGGCTAAGCCTGGCTTTTATAACGCTTTGGACGGGGAGTTTTTTGTCATACTTTTTGTCGGTAC
>UQJU01000003.1 GCA_900541355.1 Candidatus Avelusimicrobium fimicolum
GAAACGCCTTGCCGCCGATAGAACTGCCTTCGGCAGACGGAATAATCGTTCCTCTACCCCCTTCCATTACCGCCGCAGCGGTGTTAGAAGTACCCAAGTCAATACCAATAATCTTAGCCATATATGTCTATCTCCTTCAAATCTTATAAATTAAATTGTTGTCAAATGGGCGGAATTAATCTTCCGCGTGCTGGCCGACAATCACGCGCGCCGGGCGCAGGACTTTGCCGTCCATTGTAAATCCCATTTGCACTTCCTGCAACACGAGACCGTCTTGGTCCCCGGAGGAAGGAATCATCGCCACCACTTCCTGCGTGGCAGGGTCGTACGGTTTATCAAGCACGTCCATATGCTCAATACCCTCGGCCTTAAATGCTTTTTCCATTTCGCCAAACACCATTTTCAGGCCCGTTTTAACGGCTTTAAGTTCGGCGGACATTTGACCTTCTTCTTCCTTTTTGTCCATCTCCACTAACTGACGCAAGAGCACTTCGTACGAAGGGAGCAACTTCTCGGCAAATTCTTTTTTGCCATATGCCAAGAAAGAGGCTTTTTCGCGCTCGGTGCGTTTGCGGAAGTTTTCAAAATCTGCGCTTAAACGCACATATCTGTCGTAATAGTCAGGCTTTTGTTCTGCGGCGGGAGTTTCCTGCTCGGTTTCGGCGTTGCAAGGCTGTTCTGGCTGCGGAACTTCTTGTTTCATTTCGGCGTGTTCGTGTTCGCCGTGTTTTTCGTGCTTACTCATAATCATCTTCCCCGGAGGGTAATGCCGTCCAATTTTTCATAGAGGATTCCAACAAACTGCCGATAAAATTTACCAGCGACATCACCCGCGTATATTCCATATGTTTCGGCCCGATGATGCCCAGCATACCCACCGTTTTGTCCCCCACACGGCAAGCGGTAGAAACGATACTTAAATTTTTAAGTTCTTTCAGTTCGTTTTCGCTGCCGATACTGACATTTAATTTTTGTTTGGATTTCTCCATATCCGTCATTTTCTCGCTAAGCAGCGAGGAAAAGCGTTCGCGCTCCTCTACTACGCGCATCATTTGTTTCAAATCTTCGTAATCGTCCTCGGTCGTATTTTCCAAAAGCCGGCCGATACCTTCTACATATAACTCGTCTGCACCCGTTTGCGGGCGCTCTATATCCTTTAATACCTTCGTGGCTAAATCGGCTACGCCTGCAATTTCCGGGTGTCCGCTGTGAATATGATGCCAGAGCACTTGGCGCGCTTCCGCCAAGGTGCGGCCCGCAATCTCGCCGTTAATAAAGCGGCTGAGAACACGCAAGCGGGCAGGGTCAATGACATATGCCGTGCGCACCGGCCAATGGCGTACAGCCCCGGACTGGGTTACCAAAACCGCCAACATCATACCGGGAGCCAGCGGAATAAAATCAAGCCGTTGGATGCGCTGGTCGTCCACATGGGCGGTATAAACAAACCCCGCCGCACCAGACAACATTGCCAACAAACGCGAGGTTTGCACGAGCATATTGTCCACTTCGTTTACGCGCTCATCATATTGTTCTTCAATGCGTTGGCGTTCGCGGGCGGCCATTTGTTGCACACTGGCCAAGTAGTCCACATAATAGCGGTAGGCTTTATCCGTAGGAATACGTCCGCCGGAAGTATGCGGCTGGTAAAGATACCCTTCTTCTTCCAGTTCCTTCATAATGTTGCGAATCGTAGCGCTGGATATATCTTGCAACGCTCCGTCCGCAATCATCTGCGAACCGACCGGGCGGCGGGTTTCCACAAACTGCTGAACCACCCACCTTAAAATCTTTTCTTTACGCGCTTTGGCAATTTCCGGTTTTAAAATTCTCATACGCTTAAACTTCCCGGGTTCTGGGAGTGTGTTTCGTTTTTATTTTAGCACTCTTTGAACCTCTCTGCTATTATTATAGGTAAAAAATTCTTTTTTGTCAACCCCCTTTTTTGAGTGCTAATTTTGAAATTATATTTTTGTATTTTCCCCTATACAAATACTAAGTTTTATTTGTGTTTAACAAGTGTTTTTTTGGATTAGTAGTTTTTATTTTACCCGTTTTATGACGGGACCCTGCCAGAAAAGTTACAATATTATTATGCAATTTATTGATTCACACGCCCATTTGAACGACCCGGCCTTTGACCCTGACCGGGAAGAACTGATTTCTAAACTCCCCGCCGCGCAGATTGCGATGAGCGTGGAAATCGGCTGTTCGCCCGAAGAGTGGCAGCCCGCCTTGGACCTTTCCCAAAAACATCCGGGCTTTATCTCCGCCGTCCTGGGTGTCCACCCGGAGTATGCCGTTAAAACCGCTCACAGTGATTTGGAGGTTTTGTCCGGCCTGCTAAAACACAAAGATTGCGTGGCTGTGGGAGAAATCGGGCTAGATTACACTTGCTTGGATATTTCCAACAAGGAACTCCAACAAACCATTTTTTCACAAATGCTTACGCTGGCCAACCAAACGGAAAAGCCTATTGTACTGCACACCCGCCGGGAAGGCGAAGATTACAGCGCCTACGAAGATGTTTTTTATTCGTTAAAACACGAGTGGAAGCAGAAATCTTCCACCGCGTATCCGGGTGTTCTCCATTGTTTTTGCGCGCGCTATGAGGAGGCCCGCAAAGCGCTGGATATGGGCTTGTTATTAGGTATTAACGGTTGCTTTACTTATAAAAAGAACGAATATATCCGCGAGGCTGTTAAAAAAGCCGGGGCAGATAAAATCATATTGGAAACAGATTGCCCGTATTTATCCCCCCAAGGCAAACGCGGGCAGCGCAACGACCCCTCCAATATCCCGCTGATTGCACAATATGCCGCCGATTATTTGGATATCCCGTTGGAAAAATTAGCCGAAATTACCACCCGCAATACAAAAGCCTTGTATGGACAGGTGTAATTTGTTATATTTTGAGAACAGAGGATTTATGAAAAAATACACGTTACTGCCTTTAATTGCCGTAGCCCTTTTAGCGGGGTGCACCACCAAAGAACAAGACGAAAAAATCAAAACTTTTTGGATGATGCAATCTATGCAATTAATGAATAAAGTGGCTAGTACAAAGATGGACCAACTGACCAAGTTAGCAGCCGGTTCGGCCAATTTCGGCGCAATGGGTGCTATGGGATCCCGCCATATGGATTTTCCTGAACATTTTGACGGCCCCACCCCGGCACTCCCGGCGCAAAATGCGTCCACAGCCGCTGTTCCCGTCCGGCGCACGACACCCGCGCCGCAAATTATGGATGTAACGATGGACACGGACGAACTGCCCGGCAAAGCCCCGCAAGCCGAACGTGCCAAAATGAAGCGCGCCTTTGACGCGGTGCAGGTGAACAATCAAGCAGCGTTAGTTTCTATTGAACGGACTTTCAATACCGCTGTAAAGCATAAAGCTTTTTTAATTACTACTCAAACAGAAAAGGACTTGAAAGCCGCCGCGGCCAAAAGCGCCAATTTTCAAGCCTATCTGTCCGAGCAAAAAAGGCTCTTGGCTCTGCAAGACCAGAAACTGATGCAACTGATGAAGCAGAACGCCGCTAATTTAAAACGGACCCGCCGCACCAACCGCTGAAAATAAAGGAACAGTATGAAACGATTTCAGTTTATTGTTTTCCTACTGTTGATTGCCGTTTCTCTGCATTATTTTGCCAATACCCTGCGGGCCACCTTGTTCTTGGTCCGCGGGGAATTGCCAACAAAAATGACCTCTCCAAGTGTTGCCCGCTCTGCCAAAACTGCCTTTGCCCGCCAAGTAAAGGGCATACGCGCCTTTTGGGATAAGTTACAACCAAAACCTAAAATGATACTGATTACATATCAAGACAGCCCGGCAGAAAAGAGCCCGGCGGTAGCGGCGCCGGGACCGGCAGTAATGCAAATCACTATGGAAAACAAACGGGAGCCCATCCGCAACACGCACTTGGGCAAAGCAAATTCCGCCAAATTAAATATGTGGCTGGCAAGCCGATGGTCCGCCAATGCAGAACTAACCGCCGAAACCGGACGTTTATTTGGAGAACAGGCAAAAAAAGAAGCGCTGTTCATTTTACTGGATGATGAAAAAGCCTGTCTGGACAACGCCACATCTAGCCAAACGGTCAAGGAATTCAACACCCGCCAAAGCCAAATCAACCGGCACACCATAGCCCGGTTAAACGAAGTGTTTGAGAAATATAAACAGGAAGTAACCCGCCCCAAAGGTATTTCCCCCGAGTGGGAGGCCTTTTTCCGCCGGCTAGACAATTACCGAAGCGCATCCTTGCGCGTGCCTTAACCACACCCTGAGTGCGGTTTTTCCTTGTCCGCCTGCTATGGCAATTTATAGTCTGAGAATTAGTTTTATTTAAAAAGAGGAAAGCGGAAAATGAATTTAATTTGGTTGAACACCAACTATTTTCCTAACAGTTTTAAAAATTCTTCTTCGGTTAGCACAGGGATACCCAGTTCCTGTGCTTTTTTAAGTTTTGTTCCGGCCGCTTCCCCCACCACTACATAGGAAGTCTTTTTGGATACGCTTCCGCTGGCTTTGCCGCCGTATTCTTTGGCGAGCCGTTCGGCTTCGGTGCGGGACATCGTTTTGAGTTCGCCCGTAAACACGAGCGTTTTCCCTTCTAAAACATTTCCGGAGAGTTCCTTTTTGGGCTGGGTGAAATTAAGCCCGGCGGCACGCAATTTTTCAATTTGGGCCAAGGCACTTTGGCTATGGAAAAAATCATAAATACTTTGCGAAACCGTTTCCCCCACGTCCGGGACGGCTTGCAATTCAGCCAAAGAAGCATTTTTTAAAGCATCTAAAGTGCGGAACTTGTCGGCTAAAATTTCGGCTGTTTTCGCGCCCACAAACGCAATTCCTAATGCAAAAAGCAGGCGGGATAAAGGTTTTTGTTTGCTGGCTTCTATGGAGTCCAACAGGTTTTGGGCTTTTTTATCTTTAAAATTTTCCAAATTTAAAAGATGCAGAAAAGTCAGGCCGTAGATATCGGCAAAGTCATTTACATAATGGCTTTCCAACAATTTATCCATTACCACGTCGCCCAACCCCTCAATATCCATTGCCCCGCGCGAAGCAAAGTGCAATAGGCGCGCACGCAACTGGGCCGGGCAAGCGGGGTTTATGCAATAATAGCCCACCTCATCAGGCTCTTTATAAACAGGTTCCCCGCAGGAAGGACATTTGGCGGGGGGCAAAACCTCTTGCGTACCTAACTGCTCCACCACCTTTACCATTTTGGGGATAACTTCCCCCGCACGCTCAATAATTACGCGGTCCCCAATGCGTACGCCCAAGCGTTTAATTTCATCAAAATTATGCAGGGTGGTGTTGGAGATAATCACGCCCGCACACGGCACCGGTTCCAATTCGGCCACCGGGGTAATCACCCCGCTTCTGCCTACGGAAAATATAATATTTTTAACCGTCGTCGTGGCTTGCGGAGCCGGATATTTAAAGGCAATCGCCCAGCGCGGGCTTTTAGCCGTTACCCCTAATATCCGTTGGTCCTCAAACCGGTTCACCTTTACCACCAGGCCGTCCACATCAAAGGGCAGTTGGTGGCGGGATTCGTTAAACTGGTTGTAAAAACGGATTACGTCGCTGATGAGCGTCGTTTTCGTGCGGACAGGGCAAACGGAAAAGCCCCAAGATTTGCACAAATCAATAAACCCGCTGAAACTGTCTGCGGCAATATTCCCCGTGCCAAACGAGTGGGCAAAAAATTTAAGGGGCCGCTGGGCCGTAATAAGCGGGTCCTTTTGGCGCAAAGACCCTGCCGCCGCGTTACGGGTATTGGCAAAAATATTTTCGCCTTTTAATTGCTGGCGTTCGTTGAGGGCGGTTAAATCCTTTTTATCCAAATAAACTTCGCCGCGCACTTCCAAAAGTCCGGCAGGGGCATTTTCTATCTTTTGCGGGATATTTTTAATAGTGCGGACATTTAACGTAATATCCTCGCCTACTTTGCCGTCCCCGCGGCTGGCGGCCGTAATCAAAATACCGTTTTCGTAAGTGAGAGAGCAGGAAACTCCGTCAATTTTTCCCTCTACCACCATTTCAAAATTGTTGCGCTGTAAAATCTTTTCCGCGCGGGCATACCACTCCCGTATTTCGTCCGGAGAATAGGAATTATCCAAGGACATCATCGGCACGGCGTGCTTGACGGGCGTAAATAAATTGCCCACTTGCCCGCCCACGCGCTGGGTGGGAGAGTTTTTGGTGCGGTATTGCGGATATTGGTCTTCTAAATCTTTAAGTTGTTTGTAAAGTTCGTCGTACTGTGTATCGGACAAAACAGGGTTGTCCAAGTTATAGTACAGGTTATTGTGATAATTGACCAGTTTTTTAAGCCGCTCAATTTCTTCTTTCGGGTGCATAACTTTTATTTGCGTTCTTTTTTCAGTTGGTCCAACAATCCGTTAATGAATTTGCTGGAATTTTCAGTGGAATATTTTTTTGCCAGTTCAATGGCTTCGTCCATAATTGCGGCCAAGGGCGTGTGCTCGGGGCTGAAAACCATTTCGTAAGTAGCCATACGCAAAATAGAGCGGTCCACCGCTGACATGCGCGAAATGGTCCAGTTTTTGGCATAGGAGGAAACGAGTTTATCAATTTCGGGCAAATGTTCCGTGGTGCCGGTAACTAATTCTTCGCAGAACGGATAGCAATCGCCCAAGTCGTGTTTGAAATCCGCCGCGTAACGCAAAATATTGTTTTCATCGGCCGATTTGGAACTGTCGGCGTAATAAAGCGATTGTAGGGCACACTCACGGGCCATTCTTCTGTTGCTCATAATTTCCACCTGTATAAAGCGTACAAATTTTAAATAAAAGTTTACATCTATTTTAGCAAATTTACGTCGTCCTTGCAGAGCCGCCTTGCGCGGGTTTGTGGTAAAATATATTTATGAATAGAAAAGTCCTTTTTACAATGATTCTAGCATCTTCTTTGGGTGCGTGTGCTTCCACCGGACCGTTGACAGGTGCGGACAGAGATAAACACGGCTGTATTCCGTCCGCGGGGACGGCTTGGAGCCAAGTCAAACAAGCGTGTGTGCAACCCTGGGAAGAGGGTATCCGCCTGAACCAAACCGCACAAACGGGCAGCGCGCAATTTGCCGCGTACGTCATTTTATCGGCAGACGGAACCCGGGCCGAAGTGTTCACCAAAGACGGAAGCCAAGTATTGCTCCGCTCTTTTACGGAAGAAGGCCCTCAATGGAGCGGGGAAAAGGTACTTCTTAAACGGTTGCCCGCCGCGTGGGAAATGTACGAAAACGGAACGCTATCATACCGGGCGGAACAGGCACAATAATTTTGACACCCGGTCTAGTAAGTTTGTATAATAAAAATGTTCCCGTATAGGGACAATTTTTGCAAAAAGATAATATAGATAATGGCCAGATTTGATAACAGAAGAGAATACAAAAAAGATCTCTACCGCAGAAACCAGAATATTCGCGTACCCGAAGTACGCGTGATTAATTCCGACGGAAGTATGGTCGGCATTTTGCCGGTGGCGCAAGCCATCGCCCTGGCTAAGGAACAAGAGTTGGACTTAGTGGAAATTTCTCCCAACGCCCAACCTCCTGTCTGTAAGATACTTGATTACAACCGGTATGTGTACGAACAGGGTAAAAAAGCCGCGGAAGCCAAAAAGAAACAAGCCAAAGTAACCTTAAAAGAGTTACGCATTAAATCGCGCATTGCCGCGCACGATTTGGACGTAAAAATCCGCCAAATTGAAGAATTTTTGCGTAAGAAAGATATGGTGCGTTTTGTAGTGGTGTTCCACGGGCGCGAAAACCAGCACAAAGACATTGGCATCCAGATTTTAAACGATACGGCCAAACGCTTGGCCGAAATTGCCAATGTGGACGGCGGTTTGCAGCAGTTGGGCAACCGTATGTCTATGACGTTTGTGCCCAAAAACTAAACAGATTTTTAGGTCCTTTTTAGTGTACTGCGTGCGGGGCTTGACCGGCTCCCGGCGCAGGTCGTTCTGAAAAAGGGCTAATTAAACAGAGGTAATATTAACAATGCCTAAATTGAAAAACCATAGCGGTGGTAAAAAACGTTTCAGAAAAACCGCCACGGGTAAATTTACCCACAGAAAAGCCGGCAGAAAACACTTGCTTACGCCTGTTTCTGCCTCCCGGAAGCACGAAATGAGAAAGACCGGCGTCATTACGCCTGAGTCCAACAAAGGGAAGATTTTGGAAAAATATCTCCCGATGGCCAAATAAGAGGTAGAAAATGAGAATTAAATTCAGCGTCGCGAGACACGCGAGAAAGAAAAAAGTATTGAAAAGAGCCAGCGGCTATTACGGAGATAAATCCCGCCGCTTGCGTATGGCCACCCAGCAGCTGGATCACTCCGGCGTGCACGCTTATGTGGACCGCAAAGACAAAAAAACCACTTACCGCCAGATGTGGATCACCCGCATCAACGCCGCGGTGAGAGAAGAAGGTTTGTCTTACTCCAAATTCATCAGCGGCTTGGCCAAAGCCAACATTACGCTTAACCGCAAAATGTTGTCTGAAATGGCGATTAAAGACCCGGTGTCCTTCAAGAAATTGGTGGACGTGGTAAAAGCCGCCTAAAAGCGTTCTTGCAGCAAGTAAAGCCCGTACCGCTTATGTGGTGCGGGCTTTTTTACGGTCTCTTTCGGACAGACAGCCTTTTTTAAAAGCATAAAAATACCCCGCCGGGACACTTTTCCAAGCGGGGTATAGTAACACTGCAAATACTGCTTACATATGCCGTTTTTTGACTTTCATACGCGCAATGGCTTGTTTTAATTCCATTTCGGCAAGTTCAAAATCAATATCGGCATCTTTGCCGGAGAGGGACTCCTTGGCCTTTTTAATTTTTTGCTTTTCGGCCTCTTCGTCAATCTCGTCCGCCAAGGCGGCATTTTCGGCAAATACGTTCACCACGTCGTTTAGCACTTCCACAAATCCGCCTAACGCAGCAAACTCTTCTTCCTTCCCGTCCTTTTTATAACGCAGGGAACCCATACCCAACTGCACAATCGTTTTGACGTGCCCGGGCAGAATACCCATTTCCCCCAGCAAAGCGGGCAGAACAACCATATCCACTTCCAGGTTGGAAATAAGCGGTTTTTCCGGCGTAATCAGGTTAAGGGTCAGTTTTTTTGCCATAAATTACTCTTTGTCTTTTACTTTTTCGTAATTGGCCAACACATCGTCTATGCCGCCACACATATAGAAGCAAGACTCCGGGATATGGTCGTATTCGCCTTCCACAATGCCCTTAAAGGCTTTAATGGTATCGGCCAATTTGACGTATTTGCCCGGATGCCCCGTAAATTGTTCGGCCACCGAGAACGGTTGAGACAAGAACTTTTGGATTCTTCTGGCGCGGGCCACGGTCTTTTTATCTTCGTCGCCGAGTTCGTCCATACCCAAAATGGCGATAATATCCTGCAAGTCTTTGTATTTCTGCAAGATTTTGCGCACGCTTTGGGAAACATTATAATGTTCAGCGCCGATAATGCGCGGGTCCAAAATGCGGGACGTGGATTCCAAGGGGTCCACCGCCGGATAAATACCCAAACTGGCAATTTGGCGCGACAATACGGACGTGGAATCCAAGTGCGTAAATGTAGCCGCCACACCGGGGTCGGTCAAGTCGTCGGCGGGAACGTAAACGGCCTGAATAGACGTAATAGCGCCTTTTTTAGTGGAAGTAATACGTTCCTGCAAGTTGCCGATTTCGGTGTTTAACGTCGGCTGATAACCTACCGCAGAGGGCATACGGCCCAACAGTGCGGATACTTCGGAGTTAGCAAGCACAAAGCGGAAGATGTTATCCAAGAACAACAGCACGTCCTGGCCTTTTACATCGCGGAAATATTCCGCCTGCGTAAGAGCAGTCAAGGCTACTTTGGCACGGGCACCTGGCGGTTCGTTCATTTGTCCATAGACCAGTACCGTTTTGTCCAGTACGGTACTGCCGTCCGAAAGTTTGGATTCGCTCATTTCCAGCATCAAATCGTTCCCTTCGCGGCTTCTTTCCCCCACACCGCCGAACACGGAACTGCCGTGGTGCTCACGCGCCACGTTGTTAATGAGTTCCATAATAAGTACGGTTTTGCCTACACCGGCTCCGCCGAACAGACCTACTTTTCCCCCTTTCATATACGGGGCAATCAGGTCAATAACTTTAATACCGGTTTCAAAAATTTCCGGGGTCGGGTTTTGGTCCTCTAAGGTAGGCGGGTCGCGGTGAATAGGCATATTCATAGCGGCCTTGATATCGCCCTTGTGGTCCTGCGCTTTGCCCAACACGTTCATCAAACGGCCCAGGCACGCTTCCCCCACCGGCACGGACAGAGGCCCTTCGGTATCCACGGCTTTGGCTCCGCGTTGGAGACCGTCGGTACTTTCCAAAGATACGCAGCGCACAATCCCGTCGCCCATTTGCTGGGCCACTTCGGCCACAATCTTTTTTCCGCCGTCCATTTCTATTTCAATGGCGTTCTCAATAGCGGGGAGATGGTCTTGTTCAAACTGCACGTCCACCGCCGCGCCAATGATTTGAATTACTTTTCCAGTCTTCATATGGTTTCCTGTATTGTAGAATTAACTGTTCAGGGCTTCGGCCCCGTTCACAATATCCAAAATTTCGTTCGTAATGCTGGCCTGGCGCACCTTGTTGAGTTTTACACCCAACGCAGCCACCAGTTCTCCGGCATTTTTGCTGGCGGCGTCCATAGCGTTCATAGTAGCGGCCAAGTTGGCTGCCTGCGATTCCAGCAGCATACGGTACATATTGGCCTTTACCAAACGGGGCACCAAAAGTTTAAAAATTTCCAGCATACCCGGTTCAAATAAAAAGTCGCTTTCATCTTTTTTATTTTCCGTGGCTTCAAAATGGAAAGGCAGAAATTTCTGCTCTACCAAATTTTGGCTGGCCAGGGATTTAAAGTCGTTGTAAATCAGCGTTACGGAGCCGAGGTTTTGCTCAAAATACGTTTTGAGCACCGCTTCGCCCAAAAGTTCAGCGTGCGCGTAAGATACCTTAGGAAAGATACCTACACTTTCATATACCAAATGCAGGTTCGGCATTTTCAAGCGCGCCAAAAAATCACGCCCTTTTTTACCTACGGCAAAAACAAAGACTTCCTTGTCCTGGTTTGCCTTTAAAAAGTGCAGCGCGCTGCGCAGAATAACGGCATTAAACGAACCCGCCAGCCCTTTATCACCCGTAATGACGAGGAGCCCGACTTTCTTCAGGTCCCCCGTCTTGTTGATAAAAAAGCGTCCTGCCCAACTTTCTGCCGCGTCATCCGGCTGCGGCATAGCCAAAATATCCTGCTTTAAATCGTCCACCATTTGGTACATTTTTTTGGCGAACGGACGGGCGGCGGTCATCGCATCCTGCGCACGGCGTATGCGGGCGTTAGAAATCATCTTCATCGTCTGCATAATCTGCTGCGTGGATTTGATGGCTTTAATATTTTGCCGTATGTCCCTTAACGATTCCATAGCGGTTCCTTATTTGTTGCGGCCTTCCAAAATGGATACATAATCCGCAATACCCGCTTCCAACGAGTAGTCCGGCTCGTAGCCCAATTTTTCTTTGGATTTGGTAATATCCGCCTGAGTCTTTAACTGGAAGAACGGATACGGATTATCAATATATTCCGGTTCCAAGTTAGTGCCCAGTTCTTTGTTTAAGCATTTGATAATGTCGTTATAATCGCGCGGAATACCCGTAGCGGCATTGTAAACGCCAGTTTCTTTGCCGTTATTCAAGGCGCAAAGGTTGATTTTAACGATATCCTTTACATACACAAAGTCGCGCATTTGCTCGCCGTGTTTAAACACGCGCGGGCGTTTGCCAGCCTTCATCTGGTTGTATAACTGATAAACCATACTGGCCATTTTGCCCTTAAAATATTCGCCGGGACCATATACGTTAAAATAACGCAAGCCGATAATTTTCATATCGTTATTATCATCGGCAAATTGGCGGGCTACATTATCCATAATGGCCTTAGAAAAACCATAAACATTTTCCGGGTGTGTGGGCTGCGTTTCCACATTGGGAACAGGCCCGTTGCCGTAAGTGGCCGCAGAAGAAGCGTAAATAACCTTTTTAATCTCGTTATCCGCCGCAAACGCGAGCAAATTCTTGAACGCTTCCACATTTTGTTCCATCATCGCTTTCTGGTCCATAACCGTCGTATCGGTGATGGCCGCTTCGTGGAAAATGGCGTCAAAATACATATCGGTCGGCATATATTCAAACAAGTCAGCCGTAATGACGTCGCCTTTAAAACCGATTAAGTTTTTGAAATGTCCGTTTTTGGAAAAATCGTCCAATACGGTTACTTCGTGTCCCTGGGCTTCCAGCGTTTTGGCAATGTTGCTGCCGATAAATCCGGCACCGCCGGTAACCAGGTATTTTTTCTTGGTTTTAGCGTCCATTTATTTCTCCTGTTGTGAGGGTTTAAAAACCGTTTTAAAAGCATCTAACGCGCTGACCATTTTTTCTTCCACTTCTTGGGTCAGTTCCACAGAGGCATTGAGCATATCCAGCACGTCCTTGCGTTCGGCGCGGGCATAGGCGAGGAGTTGCTTTTCGTACTCCAACACGTCGCTTACTTCCACCGTGTCCAAATAGCCGTGAGTCCCCGCGTAGAGGACCAACACTTCTTCGCCTACTTTCATAGGAGAATACTGGTTCTGCTTTAACAGTTCCGTCATACGTTTGCCGCGGGCAATTTGACGTTGGGATTCTTTATCCAGTTCGGAACCGAATTGGGCAAAGCCTTCCAATTCCTGATACTGGGATAAGTCAATACGCAGTGTACCGGCCACTTTGCGCATTGTTTTGCGCTGGGCCGAACCACCCACGCGGGATACGGACAAACCGACGTTAATAGCCGGCTTAATACCGCTTAAAAACAGGCTGCTTTCCAAGTAAATCTGTCCGTCGGTAATAGAAATTACGTTGGTTGGAATATACGCGGAAACGTCGTTGGCCTGCGTTTCAATAATAGGCAAAGCGGTAATGGAACCGCCGCCGTTTTCCTTGGAAAGTTTGCAAGCGCGCTCCAACAAGCGGGAGTGCAAGTAAAATACGTCGCCGGGGTAGGCTTCGCGGCCTGGCGGACGGCGCAACAGCAAGGACATCTGGCGATATGCCTGCGCGTGTTTAGACAAATCGTCATACACAATAAGCACATCTTTGCCCTGCCACATAAAATATTCGCCGATAGCGCAACCTGCGTACGGGGCGATATACAAAAGGGAAGCCGGGTCCGAAGCGGTGGCGGACACTACAATCGTATAGTCCATAGCCCCAAAATCGGTCAAGGTTTTGACCACTTGGGCCACCGTGCTCTGTTTTTGGCCGACAGCCACATAAATACAGATGCAGCGCTCGGAAGCGGGAATATTCTTTTGGTTAATGATAGCGTCCACCGCAATAGCGGTTTTACCCGTTTGGCGGTCGCCGATAATCAGTTCGCGCTGGCCTTTGCCAATCGGCACCATTGCGTCAATGGCTTTGATACCGGTTTGGAGCGGCTGTTTAACGGGCTGACGGTCAATAATACCGGGGGCTACAATGTCCAGCGGCATATTTTTATCGGTTTTTACCGCACCCTTGCCGTCCAATGCGTTGCCGAGCGGGTCCACCACGCGGCCAATCATATCTGCGCCTACGGGAATACTGATAACTTCGCCGGTGCGTTTAACGGTACCGCCTTCGTGAACCAAATGGTCCGGCCCCATCAGCACACAGCCGACGTTGTCGTATTCCAGGTTCAGCGCCATACCTTTTACCCCGTTGCCGAAGTCCACCAATTCCGATGCTTTTACGTTGTTTAACCCGTGTACGCGGGCGATACCGTCCCCTACCTGGATAACGGTACCTACTTCGTTTACATCGGCGGACGCGTCAAAATGTTCAATTTTTTCTTTAATGATATTGGTTATTTCTTCTGGTCTGATTGCCATATAATTACCATTGTTACTGTGCGAGTTCCGCCTGCAACTTGGCTAAACGCCCTTGCAGACTGCCGTCTATCAGTTCCCCCCGGCACCAAATTTGGAGTCCGCCCAAAAGAGCCGGGTTTGTTTTAAAAATCGCTTTAACCTCTCCGCCGTAACGCGCGGAAAGGGCTTCTTCGGTTTGGCGTTGCTGGGTTTCGTTTAAGGTGCGGGCGGAAACAACTTCCGCGCGCAAAATACCCAACCGTTCGTCTAACAGTTCTTCCACACGGCGGACGACGGCGTCCAACAGCGCGTAACGCTTGGCATCCAGCAGTACTTCCACAAACGAAGCGGCTTCCGGCAATGCGGCAAGAGCGGCCTTGACGGTTTGTTTTTTCTCTTCTGTGGAAATACGCGGGCTGGACATATACGTTTGCACGCCTGCCAATGCTTGGGCAGCCAACCGGAGAGATTCCGCCCGCCGGGAGGCATCCTCGTTAGTGGTGCTTAACGCATTGTAAGCGGACGCGTAACGCTGCACCGCAATTCTGTCTGAACTGTTCATATTACTTCGCCTTTACTTCTGCCAGTACGCGGTCCACCACGGCTTTGGCAGCGTCTTCGTTCAACTGCTGTTCAATTACCTTGGAAGCAGCCAGCACGCTCACGCGGGCAATTTCGCCGCGCACGTCCGAAAGCGCTTTGTTCTTTTCGGCTTCAATTTGCGCTTTTGCCTGTTCTGCCAAGCGTTCGGACTGCTCTTTGGCCGCAGCCAAGAGTTGTTCTTTTTGCGTTTCGCCCATTTTTACGGCTTCGGCCATTTTTTTAGCGGCTTCATCGGCAATTTGGGCTAATTTTTCGTCCAGTTCGCTTTTGATTTTTTCCGCGGCCTCGCGCGCTTGTTGGGCTTGCAGTTTATCCTGCGCTATTTGCTGTTCGCGCGATTCCAACGCACCAATGATGCGGTTCCACGCAAATTTTTTAAGCAAATAAACGAGCAGCAAAAAATTGCAGACTGTCAAAGCGAGTACGCCGTAATCAGGCTTCAATAAATCTTCCATAGATTACTCTTTTATGTTTATTTCATTACCATCGTGAGCAAGCAGATAACCAAGCCCAACATAGCGGCACCTTCCAACAACGCGGCGATAATAATCATCGTGGTGCGCAGGTCGGAACCGGCTTCCGGTTGGCGGGCGGTACCTTCCAAAGCGGCGGTGCCGATTTTACCCAAACCAAGCCCCGCACCAATGACGGTAAGTCCAGCGCCGATACCGGCGGCAATATATTTAAGTGCTACGAGTTCCATAAGTTTTTCTCCTTTGGGGTAATCCCCTTGATAGATTTTTCAAATTAATGCGTATGAATGACTGACCCAGCAAAAATAGCCGTCAGCAACGTAAACACATACGCCTGTAAAAACGCTACCAACAGTTCCAAACACGTCATAAAAATTTCCAAACACATAGCCGGCACAAGTGCCCCGGCACCTGCCGCAACGTGCATTTGCCCGACAATAAAAATAATCAAAAGCAAGCAAATCAATACCATATGGCCGGACAGCATATTGGCAAATAAACGGATAGCCAACACGCATACCTTGATAACCAAACTGACAACTTCCAACGGAAAAATAAGAGGGACCAGCCAGCCGGGCGTGCCGGAAGGAACAAACCCTTTTAAAAACCCGACAATCCCGTGAAATTTAAGCCCGCTATACAAGATAAGCCCGCCCGAACACAAGGCCAAGGCGGCCGTAACGGAAATATTAGAAGTAGCGGTCTTCATTTCCGGAATCATACCCGCTAAGTTTACAAACAAAATAAACAAAAACAGCGTGCAGAAATACGGCAGAAAATTTTTGCCCTCTTTACCCATATTGGGTAAAACCATACCATCGCGGATGAACAACACATATTCTTCGGCTAAGGCCGTAAGCAAACGGCCGGAACGGCTTTGGCGGGCACGGGAAATCCAGCACAACACGCCAAACAACACTACACTTACCGCTAAAATAGTAACGCTATGCGTGGTAAGCGGAATACGGAAACCACCCAGGGCTACACCCCAATCGTGGTCTAAAATATGATGAGAAATTATTTCAGCTACGTCCATCTTTTTTATCTGCCTTTTTTAAAGTTGCGGCGTCCTTTTGCATCTGTTTGGCCGAACGCACAATTTGGTAAAAGCCCAATGCAAACCCGGCTATTACTCCCCCGATTAAACACCACGGGCTTGTGTTCATTTTTATATCCAGCCGGTATCCTACATAAGCGCCTAAAATTTCCGACACGGCAAACTCCAAGCCTAACGTCGTAATTTGTAAATGGTCCTGTTGGGTAAAAGGTCCAAGCGCCATAAGTATCCCCCGGTTTATTTACCGGGCGGTAAGTACACTTAATATTATAAAACAATTTGGGCAAAAAATCTACCGCTTTAAGTCGTACAACCGCCGCCTATTAGTATTGTATTAAATTTATCAACCCCGCGCACTTTTTTAAACAAAATAAAACCCCGCGTAAAACAGCAAGCGGGGATTTTATATAAATTGCACATTCTTACACCGTATAAGTGAAGATTTTGCTTTCGTAAGGTTTCAAGTCCACTACATAACCTTGGGAAAGCATTTCCGGCGAAACAGTTACCTTTTCACCCGTAAACTCCTCGGTTACCTGGCTGTTGGGACCATAGACCCCTTTTAAATGCAGGCGGCCTTTGGCAGGAGCATTACTGTAATTGATAACCACCATTTTACCGGTGTTCATTTGTTTCCATTGCCAAGACAAAATATTGCGGAAACTGTTATTTCCCATTTCGGCCGGAGTTACATCCCGCAAGGACCATTGTCCACCGTGAAAGGCCGGGGCGGAGGCGATTTGCAACAACCGCATATAATAGGCTTTTACTTCGGCATTTTCCGTAAAGGTATCGTTGATATATTGGATAGGCATCCGCGCCGGGCGGCCCAAGATTTGGAAATAATGGAACATCCGCGCGCCGGGCAGCGTAGCGATAATCGTACCGGCCGCCAAAGATTTTTCCTTACCAAACGCCTTTAAACTTTCTTCTTCATCGTGGTTAGCGATAAAGCGGATAGAACGCATTTGGAACAAATGCTCCGCGCCCAAGTGGCCCTTGATATCCTCGGCATTAGAAAAACGCAAACGGTCGTAGAGGACTTTATCGTATGTATAATCAAAGCCCATTTCCTGGATATCCCACTCTAATCCCCAATAAACTTCGGCAATGAACGTAAATTCAGGGTGTTTTTCACGCACGCTGTCTAAGGCTTGGCGCCAAAATTCTTCTTTGGGCAAATCGCTGCCGATAAATTCCCACCAAGTATCCCGATGGACTTTATTGAGCAGCAGCATTGCCATATCACAACGAACCCCATCACACATATCGGCTACGCGCAACAGGTTTTGCAACATAAAGGCCCGCGTTTTGGGATTAAAATAATTCAGTTGTGCCGTATCGGTCCACGGAGCAAAATAAGGGTCGCGCCCGTGGGCAATATATACCCCGTCCGGATTTTTAAAGAACCAGTCCGGGTGTGATTTAGGCGCATTTTTACCGGTATTAATATACAAATCGGGTTGCGCGGTAATCATCGGGCTGTCAATAGCGGTATGGTTACCGACAAAATCTAAAAGCAGACAAATGCCGCGCTCGTTTAATTTACGGCGCACGGTACGCAAGGCTTCGTCCCCGCCCAACGACGGATTAACTGTGTACTCATATACCGCATACGGAGAAGCCGTGATATCCTCCGGCTTAAAATCCGGCTTAATGGCACGGATTTGCGCTTGGATATCCTTATGCTCGCGCGCAATTTTTTCTGCCGCCGGGCTTAATTTCCATACCCCCATCAGCCAAACAGCATCAAAGCCCGCATCTTTGATTTTATCCCATTGTTCATCCGGAATATTTGCCAAAGTTACAGGCCGGTTTAATTGCGTTTCCAGCCGTTTTAACCAGGAACGCGTATTTATTTCTAAGATATGCGGATTTGTCCTCATAATAGATTTCCCCTCTTACTTTTATAGCACTTTCGCGCCCGCTTGTAAACCCTACTTTTTTTCAGCCACACCTTGCAGGCCACTACCCTGGGTGCTGTGTAACGATTAATAGCGCAGTTACACTCTAACGGTAACCCCGGCGGGGCACACTTTGCAGGCCGCACCGATAATATCAACAGACAATATACGGGGCACTAGAAATTTTAAATCGCACAAAAACCCCGGCAGAACAAATTTCTGCCGGGGTTTTGTAATTTGGTCCGTTAGCGGATTATTTTTCGTCCGTTGCGGTGTCGTCCTCGTCTTTGACAACGGGAGCAATACGGGCAATTTTGTCGCCTTCGTCCATTTTGGCCAGCGTAACCCCTTGGGAGTTGCGGCTGACGGAACGGATATCGGCACAGCGGACGCGGATGGTCATACCCTTTTCGGTTACAATCATCAAGTCTTTTGTTTCGTCCACCAATTTAATGCCCACTACCGAGCCGTTACGCGCACTGGTTTTAATGGTAATCACACCCATACCGCCGCGGTTTTGGCGTTTATATTCGCTAAATTCCGTGCGTTTACCAAAACCGTTTTCACATACGGAAAGCACGTCGGGCTGCGGTTCGTCATTGGGGGCTTGTTCCATACCTACCACCACGTCGCCGGCGCCCAAGTTAATGGCGCGCACACCCTTAGCCGGGCGGCCCATACAACGCACTTGGTTTTCGTCAAAGCGGATAGATTTGCCGTTTTTAGTAGCCACTAAAATATCCGATTTACCGTGTGTCGTTTGTACACCGACAAGCACATCGCCTTCTTCCAACCCGATAGCAATAATACCGGAGCGGCGGATATTGGCAAACTCGCTTAATTCCACACGTTTAATGGTGCCCAAGCGGGTGCACATTGTTAGATAAGTATTTTCACAATGTTCTTTGTCAAATGTTTCAATCGCGTTGGCGGCGGTTACTTTCTCCTCGCCCGTCAGTTGTAACAGGTTGACAATAGCCTTACCCTTGGACATACGGTTTCCTTCGGGAATTTCAAAAGCGCGTAAAGCAAACACACGGCCGCGGTTGGTGAACATCAAAATAGTGGCGTGGGAAGACGTTACAAAGAGGTGTTCCATAAAGTCTTCCTCTTTCGTCTTACTGCCGATAATGCCCTTGCCGCCGCGGTTCTGGCTCTTGTAAGTGGAGAGCGGAATGCGTTTGGCATAGCCGTCGTTAGAAATGGTAATGACTACATCTTCCTTCTCAATTAAATCTTCCATAGAGAAGTCCGTCATATCCGGGCCGATTTCGGTGCGGCGCGGGTCGTTGTAGTCTTTTTTCAACTGCGTAAGTTCTTCTACGATAATATCCAAAATACGCTGCGGGTTACCCAAAATATCCTGCAATTCAGCAATCAGTTTAAGCAGGTCCTTGCGTTCGTTTTCAATGGCAAGCGCGGACAGTTGCGTCAACTGGTGTAAGCGCATATCCAAAATAGCCTGCGCCTGCACTTCGGACAAGGTAAAGCGCTGCATTAACGTAAATTTGGCTTCGGTCGGGTCCTTGGCTTTGCGGATAATGGCAACCACTTCGTCCATATTAGCAATAGCCACGAGTAAACCGTTCAAAACGTGTTCACGTCTTTGCGCTTTATTTAAATCAAATTTCGTGCGGTTGGTAATAACCTCTTGGCGGTGTTTTACATAGGCCTTCATTACTTCTTTGAGAGACAGCACGCGCGGGCGACCGTCCACAATCGCCAACATATTGACCGGGAAAGAGGTTTGCAACTGGGTATGCTTAAAGAGGTGGTTCAACACCACTTGGGCATTTCCGTCGCGTTTTACTTCAATCACCAGGCGCATACCGCGTCTGTCCGACTCGTCGCGGATATCGGAAATATCGGTAACTTTTTTATCGCGCACCAAACCGACAATGCTTTCAATAAGAGCCGTTTTGTTTACCTGATACGGAATAGCCGTTACGATAATGGCTTCGCGACCGTTTTTGCGTTCTTCAATTTCCGTAGTGGCTTGTACTTTTACGCTGCCGTGGCCTGTTTCAAAATATTCATAAATACCTTTCGTTCCGCGGATAATAGCACCCGTGGGAAAGTCCGGCCCCTTGATAATCTTCATCATTTCCTTGGTGGAAATATCGGGGTTTTGGATGTAAGCAATAATGCCGTCGCAGACTTCGCCCAAGTTATGCGTAGGAATATTGGTAGCCATACCTACGGCAATACCGGCAGAACCGTTGACGAGCAAAGCCGGAAGTTTTGCCGGCAATACGGAGGGTTCCATTAAAGAGCCGTCATAGTTGGGAATCATTTTGACGGTATCTTTATCCAAGTCCCCCAGCATTTCTTCGGAAATGCGTTGCAGGCGGCACTCGGTATAACGCATAGCGGCGGCGGAGTCCCCGTCAATAGAACCAAAGTTACCCTGACCGTCAATTAAAGGTTTGCGCAGGGAAAAATCCTGCACCATACGAACGAGCGTATCATATACGGCGGTATCACCGTGCGGGTGATATTTACCGAGTACATCACCTACTACACGGGCAGATTTCTTATAGGCTTTATTGTATTTTAAGCCCATTTCGTTCATAGAATACAACACACGGCGGTGTACCGGCTTCAAACCGTCGCGTACGTCAGGCAAAGCACGTCCTACAATTACGCTCATAGCGTAATCAATGTAATAAGAACGCATTTCGCCCGCTATATCGCGCTGCTGAATATTGCCAAACAAGTCCACATTTGTATTTTGGGCTTGGGGCTGGTTGTTCATTTCTTCGCTCATTTAAAAATATCTCCTGTTACGGATTAAATCTGTTGGGGCGTTTAACGCCCCGTATATTAAATATCCAAGTTCTTTACTTCCAAGGCGTGCGATTGAATAAAGTCGCGGCGCGGCTCCACTTTATCGCCCATCAACATTGTAAACGCCTGTTCGGTGTCGGCAGCGTCGTTGATTTTTACCTGGATAAGTTTGCGTTTAGCAGGGTCCATAGTGGTTTCCCACAACTGTTCGGGGTTCATTTCACCCAAACCTTTGTAGCGCTGAATGGTAGCACCGGAGGAAGCGGCTTCCTTCACCGCGTGCAAGAGTTCCGCCAAACTATAAACCAAGGCATCTGTTTTGCCGTTGTTTACTTTAAACAAAGGATTGATACGTTCTTTTTCATTTTCAATCACCGGGTATTGGGCAAACGTAAAGCCAAAAACTTCCATCTTCTTTTCGGAGGCTAATAATTTGCCAAATTCAAACAGGCTCTGGTGTTCGGGCACGAGCGAATCTATGTTGACGGTGGCAATATCCACACCGTCGGCAGCCAATTCCTCGCGTTTTTCCTGCATATACTGTTCCTCGTATTCGCGGTATTCCTGTTCCGCATAGAAATAGCGGAAACCGCCGCTTCTTAACGGAATGCGGTACACCGGCACTTTGCCTTCGGCGAGAAACGCCATAAAGTCAGCAAGCGTAATGTTTTTAATTTCCAGTTTTGCAAGGATATCTTCCACATCACGCAAGATTTTAAGTAAATCGCGCAACTGGTCGCCGGACAAGGCTTCCTGTTTTTTCATATCCGTAACCGTAACGGTAGCAAGCCCCTCTTTCATCAACCATTGTTGCATTTGGTCTTCTGTTTGCAAATATTGTTCCACTTTGCCTTTTTTAACCTTATACAAAGGCGGTTGGGCCAAATAAATGTGTCCGTTTTCAATAAGCGGCTTTAACTGGCGGTAGAAGAACGTCAAAAGCAAGGTAGAAATGTGCTGTCCGTCCACATCAGCATCAGCCATTAGAATAATTTTGTGGTAGCGGAGTTTGGAAAGGTCAAATCCCCCCTCCCCTTCGCCTACCCCCGTACCGACGGCGGCAATTAAGTCGCGCACGGTATCGCTGGATAAAATCTTCACGAGCGGGGCTTTTTCCACGTTCAAAATTTTACCGCGAAGCGGCAAAATAGCCTGGAATACGCGGTCGCGCCCTTGTTTGGCGGAACCACCGGCGGAGTCCCCTTCTACGAGGAAAAGTTCGCACTTGGCGGAATCTCTTTCCTGGCAATCGGCGAGTTTACCCGGCAATCCGCCGCCTTCTAACGCACCTTTGCGGCGGGTTAAATCGCGGGCCTTTCTGGCGGCTTCACGCGCCACTGCGGCACCGACACATTTTTCACAAATGGCGCGGGCCGTTTTGGGGTTTTCTTCAAAAAACGTAGAAAGCGTATCGCTCACGACGGAACGGACAATACCTTCCACTTCCGAGTTTCCCAATTTGGTTTTGGTCTGCCCTTCAAACTGCGGGTGCGGAATTTTAACAGACAAAACAGCCGTTAAACCTTCTTTAATATCATCCCCGCCCACAGAAATATCTTTGTGTTTGGAAAGGTTATTACTCTTGATATATTCATTAATCAAACGTGTAAGAGAGGAGCGGAAACCGCTTAAATGCGTACCGCCTTCCACGGTGTGAATATTATTCACAAACGAAAACACATTTTCGGAATAACTTTCGTTATACTGGATAGCAAAGGAAATATAGTTATCCCCCACCTCTTTGGTTAAGTAAATAGGTTCCGGGTTGATAACGGTTTTGTTTGTGTTTAAATACTTAACAAACTGGGAAATTCCGCCTTCATAGTGGAAGGTAACGGTTTGGTTATCCTCTTTGCGTTCATCCGTGTAAACAATTTTGATACCCGCGTTTAAAAATGCCAGTTCGCGCAAACGGTTACCAATTGTTTCATAGGAAAAGGCTACATCGCCGAAAATTTCTTTATCAGCGTGGAAAGTTACTTTTGTACCGTGTTCCTCAGTATCGCCGATAACCTTAACAGGTTCAGCCGGTTTACCGCGGTGATAGCACTGGTAGTGGATATGACCGTTGCGGCGGACTTCCACTTCCATTGTTTCGGATAATGCGTTTACGCAGGATACACCTACCCCGTGCAAACCGCCGGATACTTTATAAGCACCGCTGTCAAACTTACCGCCCGCGTGCAAAACGGTCATTACCACTTCCAAGGCGGATTTATTGCGCAGTTTGGCATCTTTGGCGTTCTTCATCAGGTCCACAGGAATACCGCGCCCGTCGTCCTGAATAGAGCAGGTCATATCATCTTTAATTGTAACGGTAATGGTAGTGGCCCCGCCGGCTAAAATTTCGTCCACAGAGTTATCCACCACCTCATACACTAAGTGATGAAGCCCGGGAAGCCCCGTAGAGCCAATGTACATAGCCGGACGTTTGCGGACCGCTTCCAATCCTTCTAAAACGGTAATTTTGGAAGAATCGTAATCCTTCTCTTTCTGTTCTTCGGTTGTCATTTACAACTCCTTAATGTAAATACGGCAAATCTATTGTATTTCTATTTTTCCAATCCACGGCTGTTCAAAATGTTTATTCAGTTCTTTGATTAACTGTTGGCGGCGGGCGATTAATTCGTTCTTAGCCACCGAAATTTTAACCTGCACATAGATTGTATCGTCTTTAACGGCCTTTAATACCCAAAATTTGGCTTTATTTCCAATCAACTGATGCCAAACGTGGTCCAAGATCATCAACCTGTTTAAACGACGGTTTAGGCCGTTAAAACGGTTTTCCAGTTCTGCGCTGGAACGCCACTCTTTTTTGGGATTTTGGCCAAACTTCATTAAGCGCGCACCGGCATAATGACGTATTTAAACATTGTATCGCCCACCGGCTCCACTAATACAGGCTGTGAAGCGTTTACAAACGAAAAAGAAACTTTTTCCGTAGCGATATTTTTAAGTACATCAATAATATAATCCGGATTAAAAGCCACATCAAAGGCTTCTTGGGTATATTCTACGGGTAATTCGTCCGTAAAATCCATTTTCTGGGAGTTGGCGGAAATCGTCAAATTGTTATTTTCCAATTTAAATTTAACAAGCGCCCCAAATTCTCCGATACAAAGTTTCGCGCGGCGGGTGGAAGCCAATAAATCCTTGGTAAAAACCTCAAAACCGAGGTTCTTTTTGGTAGGAATTACTTGGTTGTAATTCGGAAAGTTGCCTTCAATTAAGCGGGAGATAAAAGTGGTTTCCTTCATCATAAAACTGACTTGGTTGGAAGCCACATTCACTTCAATCATATCATCCTTGCCGGGTTTAGCAATAGCGATATAACGGCAAACTTCGTTTAAAATTTTGGTAGGAATAATGATTTTAAATTCATTACTGCCCGGTAATGCCGCGTGAGAAGCCACAGCCAAGCGGCCGCCGTCCGTGGCGACAACTTCAAACTTTTCGGGTGTGTTATTCCACAAAAGGCCGTTCAAAATATAGCGGGTTTCCTGGGTGGATGCGGAAAATGCTGTCTTAACTACCATATCCTGTAATTCCAAGGGAGATAAGGAAACACTGTTGGTGCGTTCCACCTCGGGGATAGCCGGATATTCGGACTTGGGAGTACCGATTACCCAAAATTTACTCTTGCCGGATTTGATATGAAATTTATTGTTTTCGTCGGTGTATAAGTTAATTTCTTTATCATCGGGTAAGTTTTTGATGATTTCCGAAAATTCTTTTATCGGTACGGTAATGCTGCCTTCTTCTTCCACTTCGGCGTTTAAATAGTGGATAGTGGCCATTTCCATATCGGTACGGACCAACTTTAACTTTCCGGCTTGCGCCTCAATCAAAAAGTTATGCAGGATAGGCAGAGTGGTTCTGGACGAAACACCCGAAGAAACAATCTGTATGCCTTCCAAAAAGGTTGATTTAGTAATATTTATTTTCATATCTTAATCTCTGTTATATGTCCTGTTGATTGCGTGGATAATGTGATTTTACCTATACAACTTGTTTGTGATAATTGTGTATAACCCGGTTTATTTATCCACATCATCCACCGCAAAAAAATTTATGAGCCGTTTTTTAACCTTATTCCCAAGTTATCCACCGGTTATATACTACTTATCCACAGCCTTAATATCCAAGATAATTTGGTTTATTTCGGCTGCAAAAAAGGGATCCGTTTCTATTTTTTCTTTTACCAAGTCGCGTGCGTGGACCACTGTGCTATGGTCGCGGTTAAATTCCCGCCCGATTTCCGGCAGGGATAAATCCGTCAGTTCTGTTGTTAAAAACATGGCTATCTGGCGCGGCCACGCAATAGACTGGGTTTTGCGCTTGGAATTAAAATCTTCCATTTTTATATTAAAATGTTTGCCTACAATTTTTTTAATGGTATTGACGTTAATAGATAAATCATTGTCGCTTACCAAGATATCGGCCAGCAGTTCCTTGGCAATAGAAATAGTAGGCGTTACGCTGTGCATTCCGCAATAGGCCACCAAACGGAAGAGGGAGCCTTCTAATTCGCGGATATTGGTTTGCACACCTTCTGCTATAAAGGCAAGCACATCATCACCAATATCAAAGTTAATACTATCTCGCTTTTGGCGCAAAATAGCGATGCGCGTTTCCAAATTAGGACGTTTTACTTCCACGCAGATACCGGAGAGTAAACGCGAAGATAAACGTTCATCTAATTCCAACTGCTGTGGCGTTCTGTCTGACGACAACACTATTTGTTTATGGCTTTCAAACAGTGCGTTAAAAGTGTAGAAGAACTCCACCTCACTGGCAGATTTTCCGGCTACAAATTGGATATCGTCCATTAAAAAACAATCCAAGGAACGGTATTTTTTGCGGAAACTTTCCGAGGCTTTATTTTGTAAGGCTTCAATGTATTCACTCACAAATTCTTCGCCGGACATATATAATACCTTGGCATTTGGATTTTCCTTTAAAATTTGGTTTCCGATAGCGTGCAGTAAGTGGGTTTTACCGAGTCCGGGGGAAGAATAAATAACCAAAGGATTATTTTCGCGGTTGCCTAATTTATGAACTACGGCCTCAGCCGCTTTATAAGCAAAGCGGTTGGAGGGGGATTCAATAAAGTTATCAAACATATAGGCGGAATTTAACCGCGAGGGAAAAGAATTCTTTTTTATCACAGGAGCCGTTGGGGCCGGTGCCGCGGGAATAACATCTTGCGCGGATTGCACTGCCGGGGCGGGTTCCTGGACGGAAACTTCGTAAACAATGGTAATTTCCGCGCCCAAATGTTTTAAAAAAGCGTCCTTTATAATATGTTCGTAACGCTCGCGAATTGTTTTACCCCAAAATTGGTTGGGCAAAGAAATCGTGAGTATGTTGCCCGCGTAGCCAAATTGGGCCGGGCGGAGCCACATATCGTAAGTATCCTTGCCTATAATGTTTTCTATATCTTGAAAAACGGGAACTAATTGGGGTGTGTCCTGAAAATTATCCACAGTAAAGCCACCATAAAATAATATATTCTTTATAATACCACTTATTACGAACTCCGTCAAATAAAAATAATTAAAACGTTTAATAATGGGGTTAAAATGCAAAATAAAACGATTTTTAAAATTTTGGCTATATTTCTATTAAAAAATTGTAAAAGTGGTAAAAACGCGGTTTTTGCCAAAAAACACACTATTAAATAAACTAATCTCTTTTTTGGCTTGTGCGGGCGCGGTTCCTTTGTTATGATGCAAAGAAGCATAAAATATGATATATTATTAATAGGAATTATTATTAATAAGGATTTTTTTAATAATGAACTAATTTGTAAAAAATAAAATAACTTCCTATTTTATTACAGATAAAACAGGAGTTGTTGTGACCAATAAACAAAGTATAATGATGTATATACAGTTTATTGCAGATAAAAAATAAGATTGGTTACAGAAAATACCAAATTTTTATTAGAGGTGAGTATGACAAAATTGAACGATATTTATAAATGCGAAACCTGCGGCAATATAGTGGAAGTAGTCCACGCGGCGGGGGGAGAATTATCCTGCTGTGGGCACGCTATGAAACTAATGCAGGCAGGTCTTTCCGACGGAGCGGCTGAAAAGCACGTCCCGGTGATAGAAAAAATTGAAGGCGGATACCGCGTAACTGTGGGGAGCGTGGAACACCCGATGCTGGATAACCATTATATTGAGTGGATTGAACTGGTTTGTGAAAAATGTGGCAAGGTTCAGCGCAAATATTTGAAGCCCGGAGAAAAACCGCAGGCAGAATTTAAGAGTGATTCGGATAAAGTAATAGCGCGTGAATATTGCAATTTGCACGGTTTGTGGCAGTTTGTGGCAGAAGGAAAATTAATTTAAGGGGAAAAACATAATATGATGCAAGCGGTAAAAATTTCGGAAAAAGTTTATTGGGTGGGGGCGATTGATTGGAATATTCGCGATTTCCACGGTTATTCCACCAAGCGCGGTACGACGTATAATGCTTATTTGGTAATGGGAGAAAAACCCACTCTTATTGATACGGTTAAAAAGGAATTTTACGGCGAAATGATGGAGCGCATACAAAGCGTAATTGACCCGAAAAAAATCAAAATTATTATTTCCAACCACTCGGAAATGGACCACTCCGGCGCTTTACCCCAGGCCGTTAATTATATTGAGCCGGAAGAAGTCTATGTTTCTACAATGGGATTTAAAGACATTACCGAGCAATTTCATTGTGATTTGAAGTTAAAAACCGTTAAAACAGGAGACCGCATTGACGTTGGCGGTGATACCATTTCGTTTGTAGAAGCGCGTATGCTGCATTGGCCGGACAGTATGTTTTCATACTTGGAAAAAGAGAACGTCCTGTTTACTAACGATGTGTTTGGTATGCACTATGCCACAGGAAAACTGTTTGACGACGAAAACGAAGAACGTCTTTGGTTGTATGAAGCGGAAAAATATTATGCCAATATTGTATTGCCTTATTCCGATATTGTCTTGCGTTTTTTGGAGCAAGTTAAACAAATGGGATTGGCTCCGCGTTTAATTGCACCGGACCACGGTTTTATATGGCGCAAGGACCCGGCTAAAATCGTTAATTTATATGCTAAATGGGCCGCTCAGGCTCCTAAAAATAAGGCGGTTGTTGTTTACGATACTATGTGGGGCAGTACGGAAAAAATGGCTTCCTACATTACCGACGGTCTTCGCGCGGGCGGCACGGAAGTAAAACAACTTTCTATGCACAGCAACCACCGCAGCGACGTGGTTACAGAACTGCTGGACGCAAGTGCGCTGATTATCGGTTCGCCGGTACTTAACAGCCAAATTTTTCCGTCTATGGCGGATATGCTTTGCTACTTAAAAGGCTTGCGCAAAAAAGGACTGATCGGGGCGGCTTTCGGCTCTTATGGTTGGAGCGGCGCGCCTATTGATGAATTAACTAAAACCTTGGAAGCAATGAAAGTGGAGGTGGTGGCTCCGGCTATTAAATCTCCTTTTGTTCCCGACGAGAAAGTAAAGCAAGCCTGCCGGGATTTAGGCTTACTTATCAGCCAAAAATTGGCTGAAAAAGTAAAATAACGGAGTATTTTATATGGCGGTAAACGACATTAACAAAGGGCTTAATTATATCACGTACGGGCTGTATATTGTTACCACCTGTGAGGGGGAAAAAAAGAACGGGCTTATTGTAAATACCGTTTTTCAGGTAACGGCGGAACCGGCCCAAATGGCTATTTCCGTCAATAAAAATAGCCTTACGCACGATATGATTTTAAAAAGCCGCGTGTTTGCCGCTATGCCGCTTGAACAAAATACGCCTTTGCCGTTTATTGGTATTTTTGGTTTCCGCTCCGGGCGGACCTTTGATAAATTGGCCAAGGTTCCCTATAAAATGGGTTTTTTGGGGTGCCCTATCGTTGGGGAACATACACTTTCTTATATGGAAGTAGAGGTTAGCCAAACAGTAGATATGGGCACCCATACGCTTTTTATTGGGCAGGTAAAGGATGCGGGTGTGTTAAATCCGGAGGGAAAACCTTTGACGTATGATTATTATCATTACGTTATAAAAGGAAAAACGCCTGCGGGTGCTACGCATTTATAAAAAAATGGGAGGAGTAAATTATGGTGAAATATGTTTGCGAAGTTTGCGGTTATGTGTATGACCCGGCGGTGGGCGACCCGGATAACGGAGTCCCGGCCGGAACCAAGTGGGAAGATGTAAAAGAGGACTGGATTTGCCCGGTTTGCGGGGTAGGAAAGGACCAGTTTAAGCCGCAAAATTAAAATTAGGGGCTGTTTTGAAAAAAATGCTTAAATTTTAAGTATTTTTTACACATAAAAAACGGGTGCATTTTAAGGCCCGTTTTTTTGTTCTGTTTTACAACCCGCGTACAAGTGTTAAACTTGGTATAATAAGAAATATGAAAATTTTATATGTTATTACTTCAACTGATGTGGGGGGGGCGGAAAAAGCCCTTTTGGAACTATCTGTAAAAACAGCCCAAGTTCACTCTGTGCGGGTGGTCTGTTTAAAACCGCTTGGCCCGGTGGCACAGGAATTAACCAAACATCACATTGAGGTAATAAGCCTAAATATGCGCGGCTATGGTGGGCGGATTATCCAAAAATTAGCGGCGCAGATAAAAGATTTTCAGCCGGATATTGTGCACGCTATGCTCTACCGCGCAATAGAATATGCCCGGGTGGCATGTGCAGGCAAAAAAGTGAAACTTATTAGTGCTCCGCATTTTGACTTATCTAAAAAGATTTTTCCGCTCCGATGGGCAGATAAACTATTAAAAGATTTAGATACGCTGACAGTGGCAGAGTCCTTTTCAACGGCTCGGTATTTGATAGAAAAGCAAAAGTATAATAAAAATAAAGTTTATTTACTTCCAAACGGAGTGGATAAAACTGTTTTTTATGCGGACGAAACACTGCGTGATAAAATGCGGAAAAAGTATGCCTACACCTCGGAGCATATTGTTTTTATAGAAGTGGCGCGTTTGACCCCGGTTAAGGACCCTATGACTTTATTAAAGGCATTTCGTAATGTGGCACGAACGTATAAAAATGCCCGCTTGGTATATGTAGGAGAAGGAAAAAAACGGCCCGAATTAGAAGATTTTATCCGCCAAAACGGCTTGGAAAAAACAGTCTTGTTAGCCGGAAAGCAGGATAATATTAATGAGTGGCTTAATATGGCAGATGTGTTTGTTTTGCCGTCCATAGAAGAATCTTTGCCTTTATCTTTACTGGAATCTATCCAAGTAGGATTGCCTTGCTTAGTTAGTAAAGTAGGCGATATGCCTTTGTGGGTAGAACACGGGAAAAATGGATTTGTTTTCCCATCCAAAGACATTACGCTATTAAGTTGCTTTATGGCAGAATTGATAAATAATGCACAACTGCGCGAAACAATGAGGGGTAATTCTCTTCAAATTTCCAAGCGGATTGGGCAGAGTTCTCAACAATATCAACAAATTTATCAACAAGTTTTAAACAATAGTTTTCACGTGAAAACAAATTAGGAGTTTTTATGGAACAACGTCTTTTTGCAGTGGCGTGTATTATGTACGCCTTTACGTTATTTACCCGCTATTTAAATAAAAAGAATAAATTAAATTCTAGTATGTCTTTTGCTTGGTGGCACGGTAGTTTTTTGTTTATTATTTTATCCTGTGCGGTGTATGTTTTAACCTTTGTAATGGGTGGCGGAGCGGGAGAACCCTTAAACTGGTCCAGACTTATTTGGGGTATTGTTTTATCTTTGGGGTGTGCAATATATAGCCTGCTTAAAGGAAAAAAAGCCACAGATGATAAAAGAAAGAAAATAATGAAGGCGGACTTGGAGTGGAGTAATACGGTATATTTTGCCGGGTTTGTGGCCTCTATTGTGATGTTCTTTTTTATACAGGCTTTTAAAATTCCCTCCGCTTCTATGCGTTATACTTTGGTGGAGGGGGACCATTTGTTTGTAAATAAAGCATCTTATGGTTTCCGTATTCCGTTTACGAATGTGCGCTTTGGTGCGTATGAACAGATTAAACCGGGGGATATTATTGTTTTTCAATTTCCCGCTAAGGATCGCTCTCAACAAAATTGCGGCGGTAGCCAATATGGCAAAGATTTTGTTAAGCGCATAATTGCTATGCCCGGCGATACGGTTCAAATAAAAAACGGTCGTCCGTGGGTGAATGGAAAAGAACTTCCTAAGCAAGATTATGAGGTTTATGAGAATTTGGAACGAGTCCCTTATTTTGAGGTAGATGATAAAGAAGAATATCAGAACTTGTGGGAAGAACATTTATTGGATAATTATTTAGGAATTGAATTGCGTGATTCTTTTGGTCCGGTTGTGGTTCCTGAAAATTCCTATTTTGCTATGGGG
Source organism: Candidatus Avelusimicrobium fimicolum (assembly GCA_900541355.1). GTDB lineage: Bacteria > Elusimicrobiota > Elusimicrobia > Elusimicrobiales > Elusimicrobiaceae > Avelusimicrobium > Avelusimicrobium fimicola. The sequence continues at coordinate 31,182 of UQJU01000003.1, forward strand.
GATAATAGAGATAATTCCTGTGATTCCCGTTTTTGGGGTCCCGTTCCGCGCGAAAATATCAAAGGAAAGGCTTGGTTTGTACATTGGCCGCTTAGCCGTATCCGTTGGATTAAATAACAGTTTTCACGTGAAAACAATAACCTTATATTGCAATTTAACACCAATTAATGTTTAATATATGTATAGAGAAACGGAGGATTTATGGGAGAAATTGTCGTCATTGCCAACCAAAAAGGCGGAGTAGGTAAAACCACTACTTCTATCAACCTTTCTTATGCATTGGCTTGTTTAAATCAAAATGTGTTGCTTGTAGATTTTGACCCGCAAGGTAACGCCGGTTCTGGCTTGGGGGTAACGGTACAAGACGGCGATAAATCTGTATATCATTTACTTACCAAAACAGCCACATTTGAACAGGTGGTCCGCCAAACATCTAGCGAAATGTTAGATGTATTGCCTGCCTGCAAAGATTTATCCGGCGCTGAGGTGGAACTGGTAAATGTGCGCGGACGCGAAAATATACTTAAAGATGTCTTGGACCCGCTGCGCGCTATGTATGATTATATTATTATTGATTGTCCTCCGTCTTTGGGTCTTTTAACTTTAAACGCGATGATGGCCGCAGACAGTGTGATTACGCCTGTCCAATGCGAATATTATGCCTTGGAAGGGTTGGCCCACTTTATGAATACGGTGGCCAAAATTAAACAATTTTTGCATCCAAAACTAAAAATGGACGGCGGCCTTTTGACAATGTATGACGCCCGGATGAATTTGTCTAAGCAAGTATTTGCCGAGGTCAGCCGATATTTTGGCGACCAAGTATATAAAACGCCGATTCCGCGTAATATCCGTTTGGCTGAGGCTCCCAGTTTCGGGCAATCTATTTTCAATTATGACCCGGCTTGCCGCGGGGCCAATGCGTATATCCAGTTGGCTATTGAATTTTTGGTCCGTCGCGGGGCTGATGCAAGTGCTTATAAAGATTTTAAGATGACGGGCGAACTCCCGGTGAATTACGATTTTGGAGGATAAGATGGTAAGACAGGCATTAGGTAAAGGTTTAGACGCTTTAATTAAACAAACGCAACAAGTGGTTAATATGCCCACCAACGAGGCGGCTGTACAAGTGCAGCAAACCCCGGGGATGAGTGTTACGCGCATTGACGTAAACAAAATTGTTCCCAACCGTTTTCAACCGCGCCGCGTATTTAACGAAGAAAAATTGCAAGAGTTGGCCCAATCTATTAAAGAACACGGCCTGACACAGCCCATTGTAGTTGTCTATGATGCGGGCCTGGATAAATACGAAATTGTAGTGGGGGAACGCCGCTTCCGCGCTACCCAGTTGGCCGGATTAAAAGAAATTGATGCTATTGTACACAAACACTTGGGCGACCAGGAAATGTGTGCATTGGCACTAATTGAAAATATCCAGCGCGAAGATCTAAACCCCATTGAAACGGCCCTCGGCTACCGTAATTTGATGAGTAAATTCTATATTACGCAGACCGATTTGGCTTCTTATTGCGGTAAATCCAAGGCCGCCATTTCCAATGCGTTGCGCTTGCTGGACTTGGAGCCAGAAATTCAACAGGCCTTACAGGACGGTGCTATTTCCGAAGGGCACGGACGTGCCTTGTTAATGGTTACGGACCCGGCTAAGCGCGAAATGTTGTTTAAAAAAATGCACCATAGCAAAATGTCGGTCCGCCAAGCCGAAGATGCCGCCCGCGCTGTAATGTTCCCGGTAAAAAAAGCCGAAAAAGGAGCCAAGCCGGTGGAAGTGGCTTCCTTTGAAAATGATTTGCAATCTGCATTAGGTACCAAGGTGGAAGTGAAGTACGGCAAAAATATGAAGAAAGGAACGCTCGTTATTCACTATAATTCCTTAGACGAATTGGACAATATTGCAAGCCGCCTTAAAACTAAAATGTTATAGTCCTGCGGGTCCTGCGGACGGCGACTCAATACGCTGGGTAATGATTAGTTGAGCCACACTGTTTTTGCAAGGGCGCGCTCTTATGAACCTATACGCTGTTTGTGAGGCGCAGTTTGGTAAAACAATGTATGGATTAATTCCTTGATGATTAGAGCAACACTGTTTAGTGTTGCTCTTTTTAATTGTCCTTAACGGCTTTTGGCTGTTTGCTGTCATCCTGGAAAGTAGTAGTCCAGGATCTGTTGTTATTCGAAAAGAGGAAAACGACAGATACTGGACAGCAACCTTCCAGTATGACCTTTTAGATAACAACAATCACTACCCAAGTTGTAGATCCTGAAAACCCTGCGGGCCGCCAATTTAGGATGACTTTTGATTAATCACGCCGTCATCCAGCAGGGTTTTGATAGGGTATTGTTAGAAACAGATTTGTTTTGCTAAAAAACACTTAAAAAATAAGGATAATTTTAAAAATCAAGCGTAATAAAGTGTTTTTGCACAAGGGGTAATACGGATATCCTGCTTTATCAAAACAGGGCAACCCATAAAAACCGGATTGCCCTGTAAAGTTTCTGGCGCACACCACGCTAACCTAAAACATTCATTTAGATAGTGGAGTCTTTTTCATAAAAAGCACGAATTGTTTCGCACACGCGGCGCACTTGTTCTTCGGTAATTTCCGGGAACATCGGGATAGAGAGGACTTCTTTGGCGGCCTTTTCGGCTTCCGGGTAGTCCTCTGATTTAAAACCACGGTCCTTATAGGCCGGCTGTTTATAAAGCGGTACCGGATAATACACCGCGCAACCAATATTGTTAGCCTTTAAATAGGCTTGCAATTCGTCGCGTTTTTCCGCACGGATGGTGTAAACATAGTAAGATTGTTCATATCCGGCGGGAGGGGTAGGGGGGAGGACCACAGGCACCCCTTCTAATCCTTCGGCATACCAAGCGGCGGCCTTGCGGCGCTTCTCAGTCCACTCTTCCAAATGCGGCAGTTTTACGCGCAAAATAGCGGCTTGAATTTCGTCCATACGCAAGGTGGACCCTTCCAAATCGTATTCATAGGCCTTGTCTTTGGCGCGCCCGCTGTGGCGCAGGGAGCGGCACCGGTCGGCAATTTCGTCATCATTGGTGGTCACACAGCCCGCATCTCCGCAGGCACCCAGGTTTTTGCTCGGGTAAAAACTAAAACAACCCGCATCGCCAATGCCGCCAACTTTCACACCGTCTGCCATAGCCAAATGGGCTTGCGCGCAATCTTCAATTACCTTTAAACCGTGTTCATTGGCCAGGTGCATAATTGCGTCCATATCGGCCGGATAACCGTAGAGGTGGACGGGCAAAATGGCTTTTGTTTTTTTGGTGATTTTGCGTTCCACGTCCTGTACATCCAAATTATAGGTGCGCGGGTCAATATCGGCAAACACAAACTTGGCTCCCGTCAAACTGACAGAGGAGGTCGTGGCAATAAAGGTAAAAGGGGTGGTAATTACTTCGTCTCCGGGGCCTATTCCGGCGGCGGCCAGAGCAATTTGAATAGCACTTGCGCCGGACGAGCAGGTAATACAATGTTTCACGCCGATAAGGTCGGCAAATTCTTCTTCAAATTTTTCGGTTTGCGGGCCTAGCAGCCAATGCATAGAGTTTAGGGCTTCCAACGCCGCCGCATTAATTTCCTGCTTCAAACTGTCGTGCTGTTCTTTTAAATTAAACAGCGGAATCGGTTTCATTTCTTCCGTCATAAATTAACGTATCTCCTGTTATTTATATAAACTATACACTTCGGGCATTTCCAGAAGGTCTTTGGTAATATTTTGAAAGTCGTGCCCGGTAAAAGTGGCTACTAAACTAACGTAAAAACGGTTATCCTGTTTGGTAACCTCATTTTTTAAGATAGTTACTTGGTGCGCTTCAATTTTTTTGATAATTTGGTTTACGGTGTCCCAAGTGGGGTCGCATACAATGTAAACGGTATCGTAATGTTTAACAAGTTCCACCAGTTTAAGCGTTTTACGCACGCCCAGTTGCACCAGCAAAATGGATACCGCCGAAAGGGACGCCCAAAAATACTGTCCGTATCCTACCGCCATACCGATAGCGGCTACCAACCAAACGCCTGCGGCGGTGGTTAAGCCGGAAATTTTGTTGCCGTCGCGCCAAATGGAACCTGCACCCAAAAAACCCACGCCTGTTACCACTTGTGCGGCAATACGGCCGGGGTCTCCGCCCTGTTGGCCCATATATTCGGATAAAATCGTAAACAGCATTGCGCCCAGACAGATGAGGCAGTTAGTGGCGAAGCCGGCTGGCTTATCGTGATATTGGCGTTCCATACCCAACACGCCGCCCAAGATAAGGGATAAAAATACCTTTATAAAAATATCGTCCATATTCTTATCATACAATACCCGGGGTAAAAAAGTAAATAACCCGGGCATAAATAAAAAACCCCGCCGTGTTGCGCGGCGGGGTTTTGCAATAAAACTATTAGAAGCGCCAACCCAATTTGAGCATTATGTTTGAATAGTGGATACGGCTTTTGCCAAAGGCATTTTTAAAGTCGCTGGCGGCTTCTACTAAATAGTAACGGCCTTCCACACCAAAGATGGTGGAATCGTCAATATCAAATTCCAAACCAACACCTATCATTTGCGCCAAGTCGGTGCTGTTGGTGGTTAAGTGGGAACCGTCGTCAAATTTTTGGCGGGCAAACATATGGCCCACACCGATACCGAAAGGAACATACAAGCGGGTGGCTTGGGTGGGGAAGAAATTTACGCGCCCGGTAACAAGCCCGGTAGCAATACCTGTGCGATAGTAGGATTCTTTCCCGCCGGAAATAAAAGTATCGCCGTCGCCCAGTTGGGCATAGTTAGCATCTAAACCCAAAGAAAAGACAGGCACCAAGTTGCGGGTAAAACCGATACCGGCGGTCCACCCGGTGGTACCGAGGTCCACTTCCTGTCCGTGGTGGGACCAAGTGTTTTGGGGTAATACCATACCGCCGTAAAATTCTACGCGGGTGGTATTTTGGCGCAAACCATATTCTTGCAAGCCGTAATAGTCCTGCGCAAATACCACAGGGGCGGCTACGAATAAGGCGCATAATAAAAGCAGTTTTTTCATAAGTCTCCTTACTGAATATAAGATAAGTATATTGTAAAAATTTTATAATCCTTTTACAATGTGAATTTGATTTTTTACAGTAGTAAAAGTCCCATCGGTATTGTCTTGCACTACTTTATCCCATTGGCCGCGGGCGCGCAAAATTTGCTCTGCAATGTCGCGCACCGCCGCATCTCCTCCGTGTCGGGGGGAAGTGTAAAGGGCTAAATTTTTAGCCTCCGGTACGCTGTTGGCTACCGCAAGCGGCAAGCCTACGCGCGACATCATCCCCAGGTCAATGAGGTCGTCCCCAATAAAGGCGGTTTCTTCGGGTTTGATGTTAAAATGCTCCTGTAAATAAACAAGCGCTTTATGCTTTACAGGCGTGTTGTAAAAGAGGTATTTCATCCCCAGCAGTTTTGCCCACCAAGCCAAGGTGTCGCTGGACCCGCGGGAAACAATACCCGTTTCCACGCCGCAGTAGGTTAAATACATAAGGCCCATGCCGTCTAACGATTCAAAATGTTTGATTTCGCGCGTAACGCCGTCTTCGCCTGTAAAAAAACTTAACTGGCTGTTCGTCATTACGCCGTCCACATCTGTAAGCAGCAGTTTTAATTTCTTTGCTTTTTGTATGAAAAGGGGGGATAATTCGTTCATATCATTATTATACCTTTTCGTGGGGCTAAAAATTATATAATACATTTATGAGAAAGTTCTTAATTCTGGCGCTGGCAACTTGTTTGATTGCTTGCGGCTGTACGCCCAAAACGGTTATCAGCAAAACATATGATTTTAACCAAATGGACCGTATCGGTGTAATGGCATTTACAAATGCGCGGCCTGCTTTGCAGGGCGTGGAAAATCTGTTTGCCAAATATTTAATCAGTGCCGGATTTAAGGTAGTAGAGCGCGCCCAACTGGAAAGCGTTTTAAAAGAACATAATATTTCGGTGTCTGGATATTTGTCGCCCGAAACTACGCGCGAGATAGGCAAGATTTTAGGTGTAGATGTATTGCTTATCGGCGAGGTGAGTTCCTATTCACCCGCCCGCACGGAATTAACGCTTACCAGCACCCGCCGCACGGAATCCCGCCCGGTTTACAAGCAAGACGTAATGCAACTGCCCGACGGAACATATGTGGGCTATACGCGCAACGTGGGTACGCAATATACACACTCGGCGGAAGTCCGCCCGACGGAATATACCATCAATGCGCGGGTGGGCATTATTGCCAAACTGGTAGATGTGGAAACGGCTGAAATTGTATGGATTGGCTCGGCTGATGAAACCGGTTCCAGCGCGTTGGACGCGGCCGATTATATCGCGCGCGGACTCGTCAAAAGTTTCAGCAAGGAACTGGCCAAAATACAGGAGGCCAAATGACCCGCGTTTCTCATCCGTCTTTGGCGGAACAATCGGCTGTTTGGTTGTTAAAAGCGTTTTTTATGGGTGTGAAAACGCTGTTCGTTTTAGCGGCGCTTACGGTGGGCGCCTTGGTGGCTGGGCAAAGTTCCGTCGCTCCTGTCAGCGTGCATTTATTGACTTCCTATGGAATGGAATATGCCGTTGCCACTTTTAAACCGTACCGTCATTGGTTCCCGGAACCATATTTAATAGAGTTAGAAACTAAATAAGAGGACTTATATGTTAGACATTAAATATATCGTTGCTCATCCTGATGAAGTAAAAAAACGTCTGTCGTTGCGCAAACCGGAACTGGCCGCGCAAATTGACGGCGTACTGACCAAATATTCTGTTTACAAAACCGTTTTAGCCCGCGTGGAAGAACTGCGCGCCAAACGCAACGAAATGTCTAAATCTATCGGCAAGATTAAAAAGGAACAGGGCGACGAAGCCGCCAAAGAAGCAATGTCCGAAGTGGGCAAGTTAAAGGAAGAAATGGCCGTCAAAGAAGCCGAGTTGGACCCTTTAAAAAAGGAAATTAACGACTTGCTTTTAAGTATCCCGAACTTACCGAACGAAAAAATCCCGGTGGGTGTGAGTGATGCGGATAACCCGGAATATTTGCCCTGCACAATTCCACTGCCTAAATTTGATTTTAAACCGTTGGACCACCAGTCGGTAGGGGAAAAATTGGGTATTTTAGATTTTGAAGCCGCCGCCGCCTTATCCGGCAGCCGCTTTGCTTTGTTTAAGGGAGACGGTGCCCGCTTGGAACGCGCAATTATTGCGTTTATGCTGGATATGCACGCCAAAAAAGGCTATACCGAAATTTTGCCCCCGGTGGTAGTAAACGAGGATATTCTGATTGGTACGGGCCAGTTGCCCAAATTCCGCGAAGATATGTATGAACTGGTGGGCGAACCGAAACAGTTTTTGATTTCTACCGCCGAAATTCCGCTTACGAACTTGAACCGCATCCGCGTGATTCCGGAAGCAGAACTGCCGGTGAAATTGACGGCATACTCTCCGTGTTTCCGCAAGGAATCCGGCACCTATGGTAAAGACACCCGCGGCTTAATCCGCAACCACCAATTTGATAAAGTGGAACTCGTAATGCTTTCCCACCCGGAACACTCTTACCAAATGTTGGAGATTATGGTTTCCGATGCGCAAGAAGTGCTTAAAGAATTGGGCCTGCCCTATCACGTGGTGGAACTGTGCAGCGGGGACATTGGCTTCTCTTCCGCCAAGACGTACGATATTGAAGTTTGGATGCCGAGCGAAAATCGCTTCCGCGAGATTTCCTCCTGTTCCAACTGTTTGGATTTCCAGGCCCGCCGTATGGGGTTGCGCTTTAAAAACGCCCAAGGCAAACAGGAATATGTCCACACTCTTAACGGCAGCGGTTTGGCCGTAGGCCGCACCTTTGCCGCTATTTTGGAAAATTTCCAACAGGCCGACGGCTCTGTGATTATTCCGCAAGCCCTGCGCCCTTACTTCGGCAAAGATAAGATTGAGGCCAAGAAGTAATGAAGAAGTTTTTGCATTTACTGGCGGCGGTATGCCTTTTGGCGTCCGCCGCCGTTTCGTCCCAGGCGGAAATTACGCTCCCGCCGGACGTAATGGCCTATGCCACGGAAGGGATTAACGGCGTATATAGTTTAGATTTTGACACCGCAGATAAAAATATCCAAAAAGTATTTGCCGAATACCCCGACCACCCCTTTGCCCACTTTGGCAACGCAATGATTGCTTGGAGCCGCTACGAATATGAATACGAACTGAGCGACGATAAACAGCGCAAGGTGTTTGAGCAAATTTTGGATGATTCTATCAGCGGTATTAAACGCTGGATTAAAAAGAACCCGGACGATTCCAACGCTTATATGGGTATCGGTGCGCTATATGGTTTGCGTGCCATGTTTACAATGCGCAACCGCAGTTGGATTACCGCCTATTTCAGCGGCAGAAAGGCAATTAAAAATTTGGAAAAATCGCTGGAAATAGACCCGACTTATTATGATGCCTATTTCGGTCTGGGTATTTATCAGTATTACGCAGGAACGCTTCCTTCCGTAATTAAAATATTGGCGAAAATTGTCGCCATTAAAGGCAACCCGGACGAAGGGGTCAAGCAACTCAATTTAGCGCGCGAAAAAGCACACTTCACGTCAGACAGTGCCAAACTGATTTTAATTGAAATTCAAAACACGCGGGGCAGTAAATATTATGCTCCGGAAAAATCGTTGCAGTACATCCGCGATTTGCGTGCCAAATATCCCAAAAATCCGCTCATGCACTATGTGGAAATTATCTGCCTGTACGAAACGGGGCATTATAAAGAAGTAACCGAACAGGCTGAAAAGTTTTTATCCCTGATTGGCAAAGACCCGTTCTATAAGGATATTTACATTTCCCGCGCTTATACCGCATTGGGCACTTCCCAAATGGCGCAAGGCCATTTTGAAGAAGCCAAAACCTTGTTTGAGCAAGGCCATCAGGCGCTTGAAAAGCAAGAGCCTAGCCGCTGGGGGGTGTGGAACGAATTTAGATTAGGCGAAGTATATGATATCTTGGGCGAGCGCGAAAAAGCAAAAAAGCAGTATCAGTATGTTCTTTCGTTCAAAGACAAATGGGGCTTTGATGATGCCGCCAAGGCTCTCTTAAAAACGCCGTACAGCGTGCCGGAAGGCGGAAATGTAGGCCCGTTACCCCCGTTATAAAATGTTTGGTTAAAAGTTTTTTAGCCGCCCGGAAGGGCGGCTTTTTGTTGTTATGAAAAGTATTCCTTTTGGCTTGCTGTAATAATCCAAATGTGTTGTACTCTACTTATGTCAGGTTTCCCGCTTGACTAATCAAACAAGGAGAAATCAAATGAGAAAACTAGTAGTTTTAGGAGTGCTTTTGAGTATTTTGTGCGCCTGGCCGACCGCTGCCAAAGCCGATAACTGGGGCATTGGTGTAAAAGTTGGCGTGGGCGAAAATGACCCCAAAACAATGAAAGAACTTCAAGATGGAACATTACATAACACCGAATTAAATGAAAATGGTGCGGTATTTAGTGGATTGGAAGCCCTGTATGAGTTTAATTTAGACGACGAAACCAATAAGTTGGGTGTTAAATTAGGTGTTGATGTGTTTGGGCACAACGATTTAAAAGTTACTACCCCCCTTGCGTGGACTAAATGGACCGAAACCACATATGCTATTCCGTTGACCGTATATTATAAAAGAGATAATGGCGTGTCCGCGTGGGCCCCGTATGTGGGGGCTGGGGTATCTTTCTTCCGCAGCGAACTTAAAATGGAGGTCGTTGGAGATGAAGTGAAGGACCACAAAAGTAAAATTGTTCCGCATCTTATGGCCGGGGCAGAATACAGATTTACCAAATTGTTTGCCTTGGGCTTGGAAGCCAAATACAATTTTGGGGCAAAAATTGAAAAAAACGGAGAGGTCTATTCCGATCATACGGGTTTAAGCGGCGCAATTACGGGCCGTTTCTACTTTTAGTTATTGATAAATTGTTTTGCACAAGGGCTTGCGCAAGTTTTACGCAGGCCCTTTTTTTGGTAAAGAGGTCCTTTTTGGGGCACAAAAAACCGGATGCTTGCAACTGCACCCGGCTCATCAAGGATTCAGTAAAAAACCCGCTCTTGCGAGCGGGTTTAAATTATTTTTTAACGGACAAATAGCCCATTAAGCGGTAGATTAACTTGGAGACGTTAAACTCCGTAATGGTATCAGCCTTGCGTTGGCAGGCTTCCACTACATCCACCGCCACGATTTTTTTATGTTTAATGACTTCGCGGAACAAGTCCAGCGCTTCATACCACATAAAACCGCCGGGTTGCGGTGTGCCCGTGGCCGGAATAACAGCCGGGTCAAATCCGTCCACATCAATAGTTATATAGACGGTGTCGGTTAGTTTTTCAAGCACTTGCGGAATCAGTTTTTTGATATCGCGGTGTTCGTGCATTAAAAACGTGGTAACCTTGCCCGCATTGCAGTATTGCTTTTCTTCGCTGGCTACGCTGCGGATACCCACCTGTACCACCGGTACCTGACGGCTGGCCGGATAAAGCGCGCAGGCGTGGCTTTTAGGCGTGCCTTCAAAGGTTTCGCGCAAATCGGCGTGAGCGTCAAAGTGCAGGATGCTTAAATTTTTATATTTATCAATATACGGCTGGGCCAGGGCTTGCGTTACCGTGTGTTCACCGCCAATATAAAACGGGATGGCTTTGTATTGCATTAAATTCCGCACGGTCTTATCAATATTTTTAAAAACCGTGTTGGTGGAACCTTTGCAGTTGATGGCGGGTTGGGTGTTGATGCCCAATTCCCAGGTTTCGGTTTTGGTTTCTTCGTCCCAAAGTTCAATTTGGGTAGAGGCTTCAATTACGGCAGCCGGCCCCTTGGCGGTACCGTGCCCGTAGCAGACCGTTTTTTCAAACGGCACAGGCACTACCACGAATTTACAAAGGGGCAGAGAACTATATTTGCTCTCTAGCCCCATAAACTTATCGGTTTGTACGTTATCGCTCACAAATATTACCGGAGTTATTTGACAAACACAGCCGCAGCCACTACGGTGGTCCAAAGGCCTTCCACGCAGATGGCGGACTGGGTAATGTTGGTCGTGCGGACGATTTTTCCGCTCATTTTCCAGATTTCTTCTTTCTGGTCCCACGTCGTATTGTTATCAAACTCAATACCCAACGTGGTAGAGAGCATCAAAGCGGCCAAGTCTTCCGCATAGTCGCCGGCCTGTTTATCGGTTTCGCCGAAACTGTGGTGTTCGGAAATATATCCGTGAGTGGTTTTCCCTTCTTTCGGGATAGCCAACCCCACCGAGGCGGAAATCAAGCGACGGTATTCGTTGCTGGTATTTCTGCTGATTACACAATGCAGAATTTGGCCCGGGTGCAATTCTTGAAGCCCTTTGGAAACGGGCACGGTTTTGCAGCCGGGAGGGAAGATGCTGGACACAGGCACCAAGTTGAAACTGGCAATTTTGGCGTCTCTCAACGCTTCTTCAAAACTGGCCAATTTTTCTTTGTGTCTGCCAATTCCTTTGGTAAGGAATATCTCTTTGGGTACAAACGCTTCGTACATTTTTATTTTTCCACTAATTCCTTGATGTTGAGAATTAATATAATATTAATTATAACAAATAACACTGAAACAAAACACGTTTCTTTGTTATTGTTACGGATTTTCTAACCGGCGGTTGCCCGCATAAGGGCAAAACCGCTACAATTAAGAGTGTATTATTTTAATATGAAAAAAACAAAATTACTTTTGGTTACGGCTTTGCTTTTAACCGCGACGGGAGCGTTTTCTATGGCAGATATGTTTAATAAAGACGGTGTTTTACATTTTAATTACCAGGCGCAGGACTTGGCCCCGGCCGAGGCCGAAGCGCGCGTGAAACTGGAAAAAGATTTAGCCGCTTTAATTGCTATCCCGCAAGCGGAACGCACCTTTGAAAATACCATTATGGGCTACGAGCGCGCTTTTGACAATTACGGCAACGCCTTGGGTATGAGCGGCTTTTTGTCTTATGTGTCCACGGATAAAAAATTCCGCGATGCCGCCAACGATTTACAAATGCAAATCAGCCAATATATGGTGGACGTAGCCACCCGGCGCGACGTCTATAAAGCCATACGCGAATATACCGATACCAACCCCCGGTTGGATCCGGTGCAGGCAAAACTCGTTAAAGAAATGCTGATAGGGTTTAAAAACAGCGGTATGGATTTAAATGATGCGGATTTGGAAAAATTTAAGGCCTTAAATAAAGAAAAAGCCGAGTACATCATTAAGTTTGATAAAAATATCCAAGAGTACAAAGACCCCTTGGCCGTTACGAAAGAACAGTTGCAAGGATTAGGCGAAGATTATATTCAAAAACTATCCAAAACCGATGACGGAAAATACTTGGTTACATTAGATTACCCCGACTATGTACCCTTTATGCAAAATGCCGATGACGAACAAGCCCGCAAAGAATTGGAATTTAAATTCAACCGCCGCGGCGGACAGGAAAATGTGGAACTGTTGGAAAAAACACTCACCTTGCGCCGCGAAATTGCCCGCTTGCTCGGTTATAAAAATCACGCCGAACTGCGGTTAGAGGACCGTATGGCCAAAAACCCCAAAACGGTAATGGCCTTTTTGAAAGACTTGCAAAAAAAATTAAAACCTCTTGGCAAAAAAGAAGATAAAGAAATGATTGCCTACAAAAATTCCAAAACAGGCAAAAACAGCCGCACGCTTTACTCGTGGGAGAGCGGCTATTGGAGCAATAAATTCCGCAAGGAAAATTTGGAATTGGACAGCGAAAAAATCAAAGAATATTTCCCGTCCCAAGTAGTGATTGACGGTATGCTTGATTTGTTTGGCGGCGTTTTTGGCATTACCTTTGAACCGGTGGATATTCCCGTATGGCACCCGGACGTAAAGGCCTTTAAAATTAAAGACAAAGCCTCGGGTGAACTGGTGGCCTACTTTTATATGGACCTTTATCCGCGTGAAGGCAAATACAAACACGCAGCCTGCTTTGGCTTGGTAGAGGGGGAGGAAAAGCAGGACGGCACTTACCAAATTCCGTTCGTGGCGATAGTAGCCAATTTAAATAAACCCTCCGGCGATACGCCTTCTTTATTAAAACACAGTGAAGTGGAAACTTTATTTCACGAGTTCGGGCACGTTTTGCATAATGCCTTAACCAAAGCCAAATATTCCGCCTTTTCGGGCACCAGCGTCAGTTGGGACTTTGTAGAAGCCCCCAGCCAAATGTTGGAACGCTGGGCGTGGGACCCGCAGGTGCTTAAAAAAATCAGCAGACACTATAAAACAGGCGAAGCCTTGCCGGATGATTTAATCAAACGGATGATTGCGGCCAAGAATTTCGGCGCGGGCGGGATGTATTTGCGGCAAGATTTTTTTGCCCAGTACGATATGACTCTCCACACGGCGGATACGACGCCCGACACCACCAAACTGTATTTTGAATTAACCAAAAAAATCCGCGGGCTTCCGCTTACCAAAGGCACAATTCCGCAGGCTTCTTTCGGTCATATTATGGGCGGTTATGATGCCGGATATTATGGTTATTTGTGGTCGGAAGTGATTGCCGAGGATTTCTTCGGCGAGTTTAAAAAGAACGGCATTTTTAACCCGGAAACGGGCTTGAAATTCCGCCGTGAAATTTTGGAGAAAGGCGGTACGCTGGACGAAGAAAAAATGGTAGAAAACTTTTTAGGCCGTCCGGCTGACAATAAACCGTTCTTAAAATCTATTGGTTTGGAGAATTTATGAGCGCGGTAATCGGTATTGATGTAGGTGGCTCCACCACTAAAATTGTGGGCTACACGGACGGCGGAAAATTGATTTCCGTTTTAAAAGTAGAAGCGGCCGACCCGTTGACCTCGGCTTACGGCGCGTTGGGTAAATTTATTAACGAAAATAATTTAACGCTGCCGGAAGTAAAGCAAATTATTTTAACGGGTGTCGGCTCCTCCTTGTTTAAAAAAGAGGTGTACGGAATACCCACTTCCAAAGTGGACGAATTTGAAGCCATTGGCCTGGGCGGGCTTGCGCTGTCCGGCAAAAAGGAAGGGCTGATTGTCAGTATGGGCACAGGAACGGCCTTTGTCCGCGCCGGGAAAGACGGCATCCGCCATATCGGCGGCTCAGGTGTGGGCGGCGGCACGGTGCTGGGTTTGTGCAGTAAACTGTGCGGGGCCACCTCGTTTAAAACGGTGGTGGAAATGGCTGCCGGCGGCTCTTTACAGCGGGTAGATTTAAACATCGGCGACATCAGCAAGGGAATAATCCCCACCTTATCTGCCGATACAACAGCCTCCAATTTTGGCAAAATGGAAGACGGGGCCAGTCATAATGACTTGGCTCTCGGTATTTTAAATATGGCTTTTCAAACTATTGGGATGATGGCTGTTTTTGCCTGCCGCAACGATAGCGTGAAAGACGTAGTTTTAACAGGGACCTTAACCTTGGTTCCGTGCGCAAAAAAAGTATTTAATGCTTTGCACAAAATGCACGGCGTAAACTTTATTATTCCCCAAAATGCCATTTATGCCACGGCAACGGGGGCGGCTCTTTCGTATCTTTATAAAAACAGGAAAAAGGATGACGGCAAATAAAAATTCGTACAAAAAATCCAGTTTTGGCCCGGCCTTTTTATTTTTAGAAAAAGCCCGCAGAACAGCCTTGGCTGATTATTACGAATTTTGCCGCTTAATGGACGATATTGCGGACGAACCTGATGTAAAAAATCCGGAAGGGGAACTTTCCTTTTGGAAGGAAGAAGTGTCGCGTATGTATGAAGGAACACCTGTTACAGATTTGGGCCGCCGTTTACAAAAGGATGTCCGCTTCTTTGGTATGTTGCCGGACCGTTTTTTACTTTTAATAGAAGGGATGCAAGCCGATTTAGCGGGCCGTACCTATCAGACCGAACAAGAGTTGGAGTGGTATTTGCTGCGTGTGGCCGTGATTGTGGGGCGCGCTACGTTGGACATTTTGGGCGTAAAGGGCCAGCAGGCCGACCAATTATCCTGGGAATTGGGCAGTGCGGTGCAAATTACCAATATCATCCGCGACGTGGCCGACGATAAAAAACTGGGCCGCGTGTATCTTCCGGCGGAATTGCTTGCCAAATATGGCTTGACGCGCGAGGCTGTTTTGCAGGAAGAAATGCCTCCCAAATTGGCTGGGGTTTTGCGTGAGTTGGCTGCCCGGGCCGAAAATCATTACCAAAAGGCTTTCAGTTTAATGGGCCTGTTCCCGCGCCTAAAAATGCTGCCGTGTAAAGTAATGGGGTATGTATATTTAAAAAATCTTGCTAAAATAAGAAAAGAAGGTTTTTTAGTATCGGTTCCGGTTAAATTAACCAAGGGCGAAAAATTACGAAGCGTATTTTATGCACTATTCAAAACTATTTTCTAACGGTATTTTAATTGCTTGTTTGCTTACTCCGGTCTCCTCGTTTGCGGCGGATAAAGTGTCTGCTTGTGTGGAGAGCGGCAAAACGCTTTATGCCGCAAAAAATTATACCAAGGCCAAAGAAACCTTTACACGTTGTGTGAAAATGGATGCTTCTAATGTGGATGCCCTGTTGTCTTTGGCGGGAGTGCTTTTAACGCAGGACGATTTGAACGGAGCCGAAAAATATTTTAACGAAGCGTTAAAATATATGAAGCGTAATTCCCCGTATTGGTCTTATGTCTATTCTATGTTGGGGGATATTTCGCTCAAACGCCAGCAGAACGACCAGGCCCTTAAAATGTATTCTAAATCGTTGGAATATAATGCCGCTAATGTAAATTCCTTGGTCGGAAAAGGTGTTATTGTGGAGTATCAGGGCGACAAACAGGGCGCGGCGGAATATTACCGCTCGGCCATTGCCGTGGAACCGATGAACTTAATCGCGCGGAAGCGGCTGGTGAATTTGGAGCCGGACTATTTAACCGACGAGGAAATACTGGAAGCGCTGAAACAGCGCTATGCCGTCAAGCCGGAAACGGCCGAACTGACGGATGCGGACCGGGAATTATTTTCCGCAATTCACCGCGACGAACAACGCCAAGGCGTAACGTATTTAAAAAACAAATATCCCAAAATGCCGGGCGAGTATGTGGTAACGCTTAATAAAGGAACAGGTTTTGAGCGGGAAATTTTAACGCTGGACGGCTATAAAGCACTTGAAAAAAGTATCGGGCAAGACGCGTTTAATGTGTTCAATCGCGCGGGTGTAGCGGTGCGGGATATTTATAGCCTGCGCGATATGAAAGGCAACAAAATCTACACGCCCGAAAGCACCTTAACCGACAGCGGTTTTTATGTTTATACCGAAGCCTTAAAAAACCGTAAACGCTTTTTACTCCCCAGCGAATCCGTCCCGCCTACCCCGGCCTTTTTGGCCCAGTTGGAACAGCGGCAAGAGGACTTGAAAAAGGCGGGCTATATTGAAATTTCCCGCTCCGAAGTCAAAATGCTGGAAAACCAAACCTTGTGTTCCGAGGATACCTTGCGCAAAAATTTGGGACTGTATGTTTTAAATATATCCAAAAACGAGCGCCGCTATTTTGTCCAAGCCCGCACGTCGGACGATAAGGCGGGGGTGTCTTACTATTATGTAATGTCCTCACGCAAGAAACGCAACCCCAAAGTAAAAGTTCCTTCCAACGCGTTGGTGGAAACTTACGCTCTTTATGGCTACACGCTATGCGCGAGCGACGGCGAACTTATCCAATAAAAGCAGATTTGTTGACATAAAAATCCCCCGGGCTTTCGCGCCCGGGGGTACTTTTATATATTAAAAACCCCGGGGAAATTATAAGAAATTCTCCCGGGGTTAAATTTTTATATTTTGCCACAGAATCCGCGCGTATAAGGCGGGCTACTGGCTAATACTTACAAGTGGTCTGCCGCGCAACGATTACAGTTCGTTTTGGGCGAGGACTTCTTGCAAGGTTTTGGCAGATTTTTGCAAGTCGGCCGCTTCTTGTTCGTTGATTTCAAACGGAACGTGTGTCTCTACTCCGTTTCTGCCCACGATAGCCGGCATACTAAGCGCAATACCTGAAATGCCGTATTGCCCTTTCATTAAAGAAGAAATCGGCAAGATAGATTTCTCGTCGCGCACGATGGCTTCGCAAATGCGGCGCACGGCCATAGCAATACCGTAATAAGTGGCGCGTTTGCGTTTGATAATTTCGTACGCGCTGTTTTTCACCTCATCAGCGATACGTTTCATTGCTTCCTCGTGCTTAAAGAAACCGCGCATTTCGCAGAATTTGTTTAATTTAATGCCGGACACGTTGGCGCAACTCCAAGCGGCAATTTCGCTGTCGCCGTGTTCGCCGATAATAAATGCGTGTACACTGCGGCTGTCCACGTCCAAATGTTGCCCCAAGTTGTATTTCAGGCGCGCCGTATCCAACACGGTTCCGGAACCGAATACACGGCTGGCCGGGAAGCCGCTTAATTTAATGGCGACGGTAGTCAAAATATCCACCGGGTTGGCTACGATAAGCAAAATGCCTTTGTAATCAATTTTTTTGATTTCCGGGATAATAGACTTAAAGATAGCAACGTTCTTTTTGACAAGATCCAAGCGGGTTTCGCCAGGTTTTTGGTTGGCTCCCGCCGTAATAATGATAAGGCCGGCATCTTTTAAATCGCTATAATCACCGGCATAGATTTTCATCGGTTTGGCAAACGGCAGGCCGTGGCTGATATCCAGGGCTTCGCCTTCGGCGCGGGCTTTATCGGCATCAATAAGTACCATTTCGGTAAACATACCGCTCTGCATCAAACTAAAAGCGGAGGACGAGCCGACAAATCCGCAGCCAATCATGCCAACTTTGCTAAAATTGATATAATTTGTTTCCATACTTTTACTTCCCCCTTGGGGCTTTTGCCCCGCTGCTATTACTATACAAAATCTGTTTCTCTTATGGCCCCATTAAAATGAATTACTACTTAAAACTCCACGCGTTGCCCATAGTGTTTTCAATAAATTCCAGCAGCCCTTTGTGGAGCAAAATCCGCTTATTGGTGCGGATACGGTGCACTTTGTCCGGGTGTTCCTTGGAGGGGACCTCCAAATATATTACGGTGGTTCCGCGCGTCATATCCAAATAAGTACGCAACTTTTGCAGATTATTTTTGGAATAGTTTGCCGGAATATGGATGGTAAATTCCTTGGCAATATTGGAAATTAAATCCGTTACGCTGCTGACGCCCTTTAAGTTAAGTTCAATGCGTGCGCTGTCCTCGTCCACCTTAATATCGCCCATAAAGTTCAAAATGGCATTGGGGGCCAATTTGTGCGACATCCCCTCATAGGCCGAAGCAAACGCATTAACCAAAATAGAGCCGGTACAGTCCTCAATCATCATTTGCGCCCACTCTTTCTTTTGTTTGTTTTGACGTTTTTTAAAGAGTGTAATAATGCCTACAATATTAAGCCGCCCTGCGGCGCGCCCTTCCAAAATATCAATAATTGGCGTGCAGCGCAGTTGCTTTAAATAGTTTTGGTATTTAGCAATCGGGTGTCCGCTGAAATAAAGGCCCAAGACCTCTTTTTCATACGCGAGTAACTCGCTTTGGGTAAGCGGGTTCGCCTTAACGGTTGGCTTTTTCTTTACGCTTAACACGGCCGAAAAATCGTCGCCAAACAGGTTGCCTGCATCTTTTTCTTTTTCTTTGGCTACCAGGTGGGCGGTATCCACGGCATTGTCTATATTGGCTAATAGTGTGGCGCGGACGGCTTTGGGGTCCTCTCCCGGCAGCATAGAGTCCAATGCCCCGGCCTTGGTTAAACTTTCAATTGTTTTCTTGTTGGCTTGGAACAAGTCAATACGGCTGCATAAATCTTCCAACGATTTATAAGGCCCGTCCTTTTTGCGTTCGCTGACGATAGAAAGACACGCTTCTTCCCCAGCGTTTTTAATGGCTTCCAAGGCGTAGCGGATGTATTCTTTGCCGTCAATTTCTTCAACGGAAAATTCCGGCTCGGATTTATTTACGTCCGGCGGCAGGGTGGAAAAACCCATTTTTTTGGCTTCTTCCAAATAGGTAACAATTTTGTTTTCCTTATCGTCGGAGCCGATAGCGTTGTGCCCGATTTCGTTAGTCAGGGCCGCGCACATAAATTCAATGGGATAATTGGCTTTTAAATACGCGGTTTGATACGACACCAAACCATATGCAAACGAGTGGGATTTGTTAAAACCGTAGCCGGCAAAAGCCTTCATTTGTTCGTAAATATGCGTAGCGATTTTTTCGGAAATGTTATTCTTTTTACAACCCTCTACGAACTTTTTACCGAACTTTTCCATTACGTCTAATTTCTTTTTACCCATAGCCTTACGCAAAGTATCAGCCTCGCCGGGGGTAAAGCCGCCCAATGTTTTGGAAATTTGCATAATTTGTTCCTGATACACCATACAACCGTAGGTGTCTTTCAGGGTTTCTTCCAACATAGGTGTTTCATAGACGATTTTTTCTTGTCCGTTTTTGCGGCGCACGAACATATCCATCATACCCGATTCCATCGGCCCGGGGCGGTAGAGAGCCACCAGGGCGGACACGTCGCTAAATTGGGTCGGCTGCAACTTTTTAATCAGGTCGCGCATACCGCCGCTTTCCAACTGGAAAATGCCCAGCGTTTTGCACGCGCAAAGCATATCGTAGGTTTTTTTATCGTCCAACGGGATTTTATTAATATCAAAATTGGGGTCGTGGCGGGCGCGAATCATTTTTTCGGCATTATCAATGACCGTTAAAGTACGCAGCCCCAAAAAGTCCATTTTAAGCAACCCTAAATTGGAACACGGCTCCCCTTCAAACTGCGTAGTAATAGAATCACGCGCCCCGCGTGCCAAGGGAACATATTCAGACACGGCGTCCTTGGTAATCAGTACCCCTGCGGCGTGAATGCCCGTGTGGCGTTTTAAGCCTTCAATTTTGCGGGCCATTTCAAAGAGTTTTTTGCTCTGCGGGTTGCGGTCAATTTCGTTTTTAAGTTCGTTGATTTCCAATGCTTTTTCCAATGTCATTTTGGGGTCGTTGGGAATCATTTTGGCAATACGGTTGGATTCGGCTACCGGAATTTCCATTGCGCGGGCCACGTCTTTTAAGGCCAGTTTGGCTTTCATTGTTCCAAAGGTGATAATTTGGGAAACTTTATCGTGTCCGTATTTGCCGCGCACATAGTCAATTACGCGTTCGCGCCCCGCGTCGGACATATCAATATCCAAGTCGGGCATACTTACGCGGTCCGGGTTTAAAAAGCGTTCAAACAGCAGTTTGTTGACAATGGGGTCCACGCGCGTAATATCCATACTGTACGCAACCAAAGACCCGGCGCCGGAACCGCGTCCCGGCCCTATCGGAATTCCGTTTGCGCGTGCCCAGTTAATAAAGTCCTGTACGATAAGGAAGTAGCAGTCAAAGCCCATTGTAATAATAACATTAAATTCAAACTCCAACTGTTTCCAATAATGCTCCGGCACATTGCCGTTCATTTTTTTGATAAGCCCTTTGCGGCAAATATCTTTAAAATATTCGGCGGAGTTGGGAAACTCTTTGGGAATATCAAAATTCGGCAAAATAAATCCGTGTTTTGGAAATTCCAAATTACATTTTTCGGCAATTTCCAATGTGTTGGTGCAGGCCTCTGGCGTGTGCGAAAACAGCGCGCACATTTCTTCCGGCGATTTAAAATATAACTCGTGCGACATTTGCAAACGGTTGGGGTCGTTTAATGTCTTGCCCGTAGCAATACAAACCGCCACGTCGTGTGCCAGCCAGTCATCCTTTTTGTAATAGTGGCAATCGTTGGTGGCCACTACGGGGATGCCCGTGCGTTTGGCAACATCTTTTAAAAGAGGCAGTGATTCTACTTCCTCCCGTATGCCGTGGTCCATCAGTTCAATGTAATAATTCCCAACTCCAAAGATATCTTGGTATTCTTTGGCAAGCGCACAGGCTTTTTCAAAGCCGCCCGGCTCGCGGACATATTGGGATAAAAAACCCTTTAAACAGCCGGATAAACAGAGTAATCCTCCGCTGTGTTGGGCTAAAATTTCCTTGTCTATGCGCGGGTGGTAATAAAAGCCGTCCACCCAGGCCATAGAGTTTAATTTCATTAAATTGCGGTAGCCCTCGTAGTTGCGGGCCAATAGGGTTAAGTGTCCGGTGCGCGATTTGTCTTTTTCGTTATATTTGCCTTCGGTAATGTAGAACTCGCACCCGATAATAGGCTTGATACCTGCCGCACGGCCTGTGTCGTAAAAGTCCAGCGCGCCGTACATATTGCCGTGGTCGGTCATTGCCATAGCGGGAATACCCTGCGCCGCTAAATCTTGCAAAAATTGCGAAGGTTTATGGTTGGATGAGATGCGCAGCATCCCGTCCAAGAGAGAATATTCCGTGTGGTTGTGCAGTTGTACAAATTCAGCCATAGAGGCAAATCCTTTTAAATGGGCGGACAGATAAACGGTCCGGGCGGGTCCAAATGTTATAAGATATTTATATGAAACATTATAGTAAATTAAAAGAGACAACGATTTCCTCCAAAACACTCTATAAGGGTGTATTGGGTGTAAAGATGGACGAAGTAAAATTGGTAAACGGTAAAACCTCCACCCGGTTGTATTTTGACCACCGCGGAGCAAGCGGTGTGCTGCCGGTAGAGGACGGATACGTCTATTTAGTCCAGCAATACCGCTACCCGATTGGCCAGGTTACTTTGGAAATTCCAGCCGGAAAGCGTGAGGAAAACCAAACTTTTTTGATGTGCGCCGAAGCCGAACTCAAACAAGAAACAGGCCTGACGGCTAAAAACCTGCAAGAGGTAATGACCTTTCATCCTTGTAATGCTTTTTCCAACGAAGTGCAGCATTTGTACTTGGCAACGGGGCTGACCAGAGGGGAATACCAACCGGACGAGGACGAGTTTTTGAATTTAGAGAGAATTCCTTTGGATAAAGCCTATCAAATGGTGGAAAATGGCGAAATCACGGATGCCAAAACGGTGCTTATGCTCCAATGGTATAGAATACATTTTCCTAGTTTTTTTACCGAAAAAAAGTAGCAAAAAGTCGTTGCGCAACGCGTTATAAAAAGTAGAGTTGAACGGACCTTTTGATAACCCGCCCAACCGGGCTCCAATAAATCAAAATATTTTCTGTTCAACTCGCTTTTTATCGGCAACGCACCTTCGGCCTCAATAGACTACTGTCAAGTGGGAAAAGGGGTGTTTTTGCCTTATACGCACTAGCCGGACGGACCGAGACCCGTACGGAGTTTGCTTTTTCGTTTAACGGTGGCCCAAAGGGTTGCCAAAAATAACCAAAGAATCTACTTTTTAGACTTGGTGCCCCCGTCATAGGGGTCGCCTAATTCGCGGCGGATAAGTTCGTCAGCCAGGTTTTTGCCCTCGCCGTTGGTTACATCACACAGCAGGCGGAAATATTTATCCCGGCCGCAGTCGGAAAGTGTAATAGGTTTTTGGTCCAAAAACGCTTGGGTAAATTCCTTAGCCATTTGTGCCAATTTCTTTTCTCTGCCCGTCTTGCTCTTGATTTCGGGGGTGTCCACCCCGCGCACGCGCACAGGTACTTTTTCACAATACACGGCAAGGGAACAATTTAAGTTAATTTTAAATGTATCCCCGTCATATACCGAGGCAACAGACACATTTTTAAATATTTCCCCGTCCTCCACTTCGCCTGTTTGGGTGAG
This sequence comes from Candidatus Avelusimicrobium fimicolum, assembly GCA_900541355.1. Lineage (GTDB taxonomy): Bacteria > Elusimicrobiota > Elusimicrobia > Elusimicrobiales > Elusimicrobiaceae > Avelusimicrobium > Avelusimicrobium fimicola. The sequence goes on from UQJU01000003.1 coordinate 53,922, forward strand.
CGGTTTCCCCTGCTGTTGCATAATGTACAAAACAGCGGTGGCAATAACCGTTGCCCAAAATTTTACCTGCTTGTTGGTCTTGCGCGCGGAGATTTTTCTTTTGCGGGGCATTTATTTCTCCGGGAACAGTACATTTAGCGCGCCGGGCTGTATGGTAATTTCCAGTTGGTCTTTGGTTTTGCGGGGTTCGCCGTCCACGTGATAAACAATGTCGCCAGGCAAACGGATAACCGCGTGCTTGGCGTGCGTGGTTTCCGTAATGCCAAAGGGCCGCCAGTTATCGGTAAAGAAAGACGGAGCCGCCAGGGCAAGTTTCCATTTGGGAGCATCTTGCACGATAACCATATCCAGTTCGCCGTCGCTTAAATTGGCTTTGGGGGCAATTTTAAAATTACTGCCATATTGGCGGCCGTTGGCAAAAACCAACGTCAGGGGCGATAACGTGCAAGGAGTGCCGTCCAAATCCAACTGTAAGGTTTTAGGCTTGTAAGAAAAAACTGTCTGTGCGCCGATTTTAAAATAAGGCCACATCCCGCGGATTCCTGTTTTCCCCTGCTCCATAAATTTCCAGGCAATTTCGGCTTCAATGCCGACCCCGGCTAAATTTAAAAAGAGTTCTCCGTTAGCGCGGCCCGCATCGCACTTGTGCACTTGGGCGCGTTGCAAGCGCATAACGGCTTCTTCAAACAAAAGGGGCATACCCAGTTCGCGCGCAAATCCGTTTCCCGACCCCTTAGGGACTACACCTAATGCCGTATTTGTACCCACCAGCCCGCGTGCGGTTTCGTTAATAGTGCCGTCCCCGCCGATTGCCACCACGGCTTCATATCCGTTGGCGGCGGCTTCTTGGGCCAGTTCCGTGGCGTGTCCGGCGGACTTAGTCAGGCGCATATCGGCCCCCGGAAAATTGAGTTGGATACATTTTGCCATTGTTTCCAGCCGATCTTGGTCCAGAAGGGTTTTCCCGCTTTTAGGATTTAAAATAAAAAGAATTTTCATAATTTTTTCAGTTGTTCTTCTTCCGTTTGGCTGTTTTTAATGGTTTCGCACAAGCGTTCGGTTTTTAAGAGGCCGTTGCCTATTTGGGCCACTTTGCTTCCGGCAGATAATACAAACATCATCAGTACCGCAAAAAGACCGAGGTTTGCCAATGTGCTTAAATTTTTCATTGGCAGTAACATAGGCCCGTATTGGGTATTAATTTGCATATCCGCAAATTGCATAACGGGCATTACGGCCCCGCCGTTTACAAACACCTTGTACATCCCGGTTAGGGAGAAAAAAATTAATCCTAATCCGGCGCAAATCAGTAAGTATCCAAAAATTTTGTTCATAGAAAAATTATAACAAAACAAACAGGCCATCTGTAAGTTTGTCCGTTCAAAAACAGCAACCGCCACGCGGGGAAGCCTCTGTATTTGATATACTTTATTATATATGTATTAAATGCTATGTTAAGAAGGTTTTATGAAAACAAGTACAGAAATCAGAAACGGTTATTTACAATTTTTTCACTCCAAAGGCCTGCCGGTTATCGCGTCCAGTTCCCTTATCCCGCACTCGGACCCGACACTTCTTTTTACCTCTGCCGGTATGGTTCAATTTAAAGCCAACTTTTTAGGTATTGATGATTCTCTCAAAAATGCCACCACCTGCCAAAAATGCGTACGCACCACGGACATTGACAGCGTAGGTTTTACCGAACGCCATTTGACGTTTTTTGAAATGTTGGGCAACTTTTCTTTTGGGGATTATTTTAAAAAGGAAGCCATTGACTGGGCTTGGGAATATTTAACCAAGACGCTCGGCTTGTCGCCGGACAGACTGTATGTCAGCATCTATAAAGGCGGTATTGCTCCGCGTGATGAAGAAGCCTACAACTTGTGGTTGAAATATGTTCCCAAAGAACGCATTTTTGAATTGGGCGAAGCGGACAACTTTTGGACGATGGGCTCTACCGGTCCGTGCGGACCGTGCAGCGAAATTTATTACGATTTCGGCGATAAGGGCTGCAAAAATCCGCATTGTGATATCACCTGCGACTGCGGCCGCTTTGTAGAAATTTGGAACATTGTATTTGAAAGTTACAACCGCCAAGAGGACGGAACCTTTAAACCTTTGCCCCACAACAATATTGATACGGGTATGGGTTTGGAACGGTTATGTATGGCAATGCAAAATGCCAAAAACGTGTTTGAAACGGACCTTTTCACTCCGCTTATCAACCGCGCCAAACAAGATTTGCATATTACGGGAAACACCAAAGAAGAAGTTTCCGCCTTGCGCATTATTGCGGACCACGTAAGAAGTTCCAGTTTTTTGATTGCTGAGGGGATTTTGCCCTCCAATGAGGGCCGCGGGTACATTTTGCGCCGCTTGATTCGCCGCGCCGCCCGTTATGCCAAATTAATGGGCAACGATAGACCGTATCTTTATACGCTGGTGCCCGTGGTAAAGGATATCTTTGCGGGGTTGTATCCGGAAATTGACAAAAATTTATCCCATATCCAAGATGTGCTGAAACTGGAAGAAAGCACTTTCTTAAAAACCTTGGTAAACGGAGAAGAAAAACTATCTGCCTTGCTCTCTTCTTGCGGCAACACCTTGCCCGGCGAAGAGGCTTTCCATTTGCACGAAACCTATGGTTTCCCCTTGGAACTGACCAAGGAAATTGCGGCCGCCAAAGGTATCACTGTGGAAGAAAAAGGTTACGAAAAGGCCAAATCTGCCGCGCAGGAAAAAAGCCGCTCGTATGCGGACGAATTTACCAAAGACAAAGCCTATATGATGCAGCACGTGGAAACCCACAACCCGGCCACCGTATTTACGGGGTACGATACGCTGACGGACGAGGGCACAGTGTTGATGTTATTAAATGACAAATTTGAACTGACGGACGAAGTAAACGGCGAAGGTTATGCTGTTTTTGACCGGACTCCGTTCTATGCCGAATCCGGCGGACAGGTGGGCGATAAAGGCATTATTTTGGCAGACGGAAAAGAAATTGCCCGCGTGGACGATGTGCAAAAGCCCATCTCTAAGGTGTTCTTACATAAATTTTCCGGCTTGCTGAAAAAAGGCCAAAAGGTTACTCTTGCGGTGAACGCGGCCTTGCGCAAACGCTGTATGGCGAACCATAGCGCAATTCACTTGGTCAATGCGGCCTTGCGTCAGGTATTTGGGCCGTCCGTACATCAAAGCGGTTCTTACGTCTCGCCGGAGCGTTTCCGTTTTGACTATACACTCTCAAAAACCCCGACGGCCGAAGAATTAAACACGGCTTGGAAAATTGCCAATCAAGCCGCCGAAGATGCTCTGCCCGTGGCTTGTGAGGTGCGTCCTCTTGCCGATGCCGAAAAATTAGGTGCGGTAACTTTGCTTGGCGAAACGTACGCCGACCCTGCGCGCTTTGTGTTAATGGGTGGCAGTTTTGCTCATCCGGAACAAAAGTACAGTTTGGAACTCTGTGCCGGTACACACGTTAAGAATACGGCGGACGTAATGACGGTTTTGGTGCTTAAAGAAGGTTCTGTTTCCGCCGGAGTGCGCCGCGTAGAAGGTGTGGCGGGATATGCCGCGCTGGACTATTTAAAGAACGTAAACCGCCAGGCCGAAGAATTGTCCGTACGCTTGGAAGTTCCGTCCAAAGATGTTTTTGCCCGCGTTAATGCGATTGCGGACGAATTGAAAGAAGTGAAAAAACGCTACCTGCAATTCCGCGAAAAAACCTTGGCCGCCGGAGGCATTAACGAAATGAGTTTCACGCTGAAAAACGGCACGGTTTTGGTCGTGCGTAATGCCGAAGGAGCCGAGCCGAAGGAATTGCGCAATATTGCCGATACGATTGCACAAAAATACAAGCAGGCCTTAATTATTGTAACTTGCGATAAAGAGGGTAAACGCGCCTTTGTTGTTAAGACAGCGGGGAAATTACCTAATACGGATGCTGCTGCGGTTGCCAAGCAAATTGCGGCAGATCTAAACGGCCGTGCGGGAGGACGCGCCGACTTCGCCCAAGGCGGCGGCGAGGCCAAACGCCCGTGGCAAGAGTTTATTGACGGCTTAAAAGGCTCGTTATAAGGCTTTTGCCGGACACTAGCACCGCGAGTTTTCTCTGCGGTTGCCAGTATAGTTCTGTAACCAAACACCCCGGGGAAAGAAACCCCGGGGTGTTTGCTTTCTGTTATAGTGGTTATCCGCCCCATCACAGTAGTCTGGTATTTGCCGTTTTGTCCTCATCCCCGATAACATTTTTTGGGAACAACGATACAACAGCAGATGCCGACGCGCCAACAAGTGGCGGCTAATTCTTATTGAAGCAATTTGCCCGCTTTCCTACCTAATAAAAAAACCACCCGTAAGGGTGGTTAAATGGTGGTAGGAATAGGATTCGAACCTATGTAGGGCGTAGCCCGACGGTTTTACAGACCGTTGCTTTTGACCGCTCAGCCATCCTACCGAACAAAACATTAAAAACGCCGGAACTTAAAAGTTCCGGACCGTAGTTATTACTTAAACAACTAGGTACAAATATTATAACAAAAAATTACGTTTCTGTCATTTCTTTATCTGTGTATAAAATTATTCTCCGCATAAAAGGTTGCCGTCGGGCCATAAAAGGGGAAAAATTGCTAGAATATCACTATGCAAAAGACTGCCCTTACCCCTTTAATGAAGCAATATTTTGACACACGGGCCAAGTATCCCGATATTGTGTTGTTTTTCCGTCTGGGTGATTTTTACGAAATGTTTGATGACCAGGCGCGCGAAATTAGCGCCCTTTTGGGTCTTACTCTTACCGCGCGCAACGGTATGCCGATGTGCGGTATTCCGTATCACGCGGCCAATAACTATATTGTCCGCTTGTTAAATGCGGGGAAAAAAATCGGCATTTGCGAGCAAACCAGTACGGTAATGGACAAAAACACCAAACTGTTTGAACGCAAAGTTATTCGCGTGATTACCCCCGGTACGCTAATGGAAGACACCTTGCTGGATGCCAACCAATCCAATTATTTGGTTTCTGTTATGTCGTTGCCGGCGGGGTGGGCAATGGCGTGCGTGGAGGTTTCTACAGGAGAATTTTGGATAAACCAGAACGATAAAGATATTTCTTTAACCAATCTGGCCGCCGCTTTGGCCGCGGTAAATCCTTCCGAAATTATTGCGGATAAAGACACCCTTTTGCAACTTAAAACTAAAATTGTTTTGCCCGCTAATTTAACGCTTACCGAGCAACCCGCTTTTGACGGGGACTATACCCTTCCGGAAAATTGGCCTGCACTGAGCGCTTGGGGCAGTAAGCGCAGTGCCTTGGCGTGCGCGCTCCTTATTATGCGGTATTTAAACGTTACCGAGCCTAGTTTTAAACGGGTGCTGGTTCCGTCCTACCGAGAACTTAAAAATTGCTTGCAAATTGACGAAAATGCCGTAGCCTCTTTGGAATTGGTTAAAAGCCAGGAAGGGAACAGAAAAGGCAGTTTATGGGCCTTGCTGGATAAAACTAAAACAGCGGTGGGCAGCCGCAAGTTAAAGGAGTGGATTTTGCATCCGCTTATGGACCCGGCGGATATTGCCGTGCGCCAAAACGCGGTGGAGGGATTTGTAAATAATCAATCTGCCCTTGCCGATTTATCTGCTTTGTTGGAAAACATTTCCGATATTGAACGCATTATGACGCGCACCGCTACGGGTACGGCTTCTCCGCGCGATATGTCCGGCTTGCGCAATTCCCTTTTAAGCGTGGACCCGATTGCCCGTTGGTTTGAACAATACGGACACGTCGCGCCGTATTTGGCTGCATCGTTCAAGGAGCATTTGCCAGTGCTACGCGATATGGCGCGTGTGCTGTATGATGCTATTAGTGAAAATCCGCCCTTAAAAATTTCCGACGGACACGTCATCCGTCAAGGTTACAATGCCGGGTTAGATGAACTTCGCTCGCTCAAAGCCAACAGCAATAAATGTATGGAAGATATCTGTGCGCGCGAACGCGAAAAAACAGGTATTACGACCTTAAAAGTGGGTTATACTTCTGTTTTTGGTTATTATTTTGAAGTTACCAAAAGCCATATTGCCAAAGTGCCTTATAACTATGTGCGCAAGCAAACCTTGGTAAATGCCGAGCGTTTTATTACCGAAGAACTCAAACAACTGGAAGACAAAATCTTAAATGCCGAGCAAAAAATTATCCGTTTGGAAAGCAGTTTGTTTGATGAAGTCCGCAAAACCTTGGCGGCGCAAATTAACCATTTGAAAGCCTTTGCGCAAATTGTTGCGGAACTGGACGTATATATGTCCCTTGCGTTAGATGCCATGAAAGGCAACTGGACTAAGCCGGAGGTAAACAACGGAACCGAACTGTATTACGAAAACGGAAGACATCCGTTAGTGGAAGACACCTTGCCCGCGGGCAGTTTTGTGCCGAATAATTTGAATATCGGCAGCCAGCAAATCCAAATTATGCTGATTACCGGCCCCAATATGGGGGGAAAGAGCGTATTTTTAAAGCAAACCGCTATTATTACGATTTTAGCGCAAATGGGCAGTTTTGTGCCCGCTTCGGCGGCGCGTTTGGGCGTGGTGGACAAAATTATGACGCGTATCGGTGCGCACGATGCGCTGGGCCGGGGCAATTCTACCTTTATGGTGGAAATGAACGAAACGGCCCATATTTTGGCTTCTATGACTCCGCGCAGTTTGATTTTATTGGATGAAGTCGGCCGCGGAACCTCTACCTTTGACGGCATTTCTATTGCGTGGGCCATTGTGGAATATTTATATAAACCGCACGGCGGCCCTAAGGTGCTGTTTGCCACGCACTATTTTGAACTGGTGGATTTGGAAAATAAGTATGCCCGCGTGCGCAACTATCACGTGGAGGCCAAGGAATATCAAGACACTTCCGGCGAAAGCAAACTGGCTTTTTTATATCAAATTTTACCGGGCGCGGCAGACCGCTCGTATGGGATTCACGTCGCTGAGATTGCGGGCTTGCCGGCGGCCTGTACCTTGCGCGCCAAAAAGGTTCTCAAAGATTTAGAGGCAAAAAAAGGTTCCAAAATTTCCGCCAAAGAGCAAGATATGGTCAAAGATTTATTTTCCTCTCCTATTGTGGAGGAAATCAAACTGGCCGATACCGACCAGTTGACCCCTATGGCGGCATTGCAGTTAATTTGCGAGTGGAAGAAACGGATTAATGAGTAAAATTCACGTTCTGGACGAAAAAACAGCTGGAAAAATCGCCGCGGGCGAGGTAATTGAACGCCCCGCTGGTGTGCTTAAAGAACTGCTGGAAAACGCAGTGGACGCGGGCGCGAGTGCCATTAATATTGATATAGAAGGCGCCGGCCGCACCTTAATCCGCATTAACGATAACGGGTGCGGAATGAGCGAAGATGACCTGCTGTTGAGTATCCAGCGCCACGCTACCAGCAAAATTAATTCATTTAGCGATTTGGAAACCTTGCAAACATTTGGTTTTCGTGGGGAGGCCCTGTATTCTGTGGCGGCTGTATCGCGGATGGCGATTACCAGTTGCCGGGAAGGCGGGCAGGGGCACCGGGTGGAAATTCACGCGGGGAAGATTTTTGCCCAAAGTCCGGCCCCGTCTATCAAGGGAACTACGGTGGAAATTCGTGATTTATTTTATAATGTTCCCGCGCGCCTAAAATTTTTGAAAAGTGATTCATACGAACGTGCTTGCTTGTTAAAGGTAATTGAGGAAAGCGCACTTGCCAATTTAAAGGTGGGCTACCGCGTGATGATTAACGGACGTTCTGTGTATGATTTACCCGCCCAAACAGGCGAACTGCCGCAAAGCGCCGTGACCCGCGCCAAACAAATTTTGGGCGAAGAAGTGGCGCAGTCTCTTTTGTTTAAAGAATTTGGGGAACTGGGCCTGAAACTCTTTTTGACCCCGGCCGACAAATTGGTTTCCGTTCGGGATATGCAATATATTTTTGTAAACCGCCGTCCGATTGATTCCAAAACCGTCCAACAGGCTATTTATAAGGCTTATCAAAATGTCCGCCCGAAGGACCGCCACCCGGCCTTTTTGGTGTATATGACGTTAAATCCTGCGGATTTTGATGTAAATATTCATCCTCAAAAGCGCGATATCCGCTTTGTAAACGAAAGCAAGGTGTTTGGTTTTGTAATGAACGCCGCGGGAGAAACTATTTTCAAAAATGCGCGTCCGGTGCAAGTAACGCTGCCGTCCAAAATAGATTTGCCCGTACCCGCGCAGCCTGCGGCGGAGAAATTATTTACACCCTCCCCTATGGAAACCTTTGCCCAAACGGTGGCGGAACCTTTAAAATTGGGTGATTTTAAACCTAAAAATAATTTTACTTTACGGGAAACCGAGGAACCGGCCGAATATGTGGCCCGGCCGGAGGAACCGTCCAAAATGCCGTCCGTTCCGGCTAAGGCCGTGGCAGCACCTGCGGCACCGGCAGATTTGGTTTCTGCTGATGCGCCGGAGTGGTATCGTGGCCCGTATCATTATTTGGGCCAGTTACAGCGCAGTTATCTGTTGTTTGAAAATCCGTTGGGGTTGGTGATAATTGACCAGCACGCCGCGCAGGAGAGAGTCCTGTTTGAGCATTATTTGGAGGCTTTTGAAGCCCGCTCCGTAAAGGTGCAAAAACTGCTTTTCCCGGTACACGTTGACTTGCCCCCGTCCAATACGGAAACGCTTTTATCTTGGGCCGGTTGGCTTAAAACGGCGGGTTTTGAGTTGGAGCCTTTTTCTGCCCGTACGGTACTGGTGCGCACAATGCCGCATATGATTCGCTTTAAAGAGGACGATATGAAAGAATTTATCGTCTCTTTGTCGCAGGTGGTAGGGAACCCGTCTAAATCTACCGAAACCTTAAAGCGCAAAATGGTGGCAATGCTGGCCTGTAAAAAAGCCATTAAAGCGCACGACCAAATATCGCCTGCCGAAGCCGAAGGCCTTTTAGAAAATATGAAGAAATGCAAGGACGGAATGCATTGTCCGCACGGACGTCCGTGCGTGGCGCAACTGGATATGAAGCAGTTGGATAAACTTTTTGGTCGCTAATTTATCAAATGCCTAATAAAAAGCCCCGCCTGTAAGCGGGGCTTTTGCTGCTAAATGTAACTTTTGTGTTTGGGGCCAATTGGCATAGTTTTAGGCGCAGGGCAAACCTCCGGTTTTTGTTCTTGCTCAACGCGTGGTTCTGCCAAAATTATTCCATAGGTACAATGGGAAACTATATCATTTTTTAAGGCATTAGGTGTTTTATAATTAGGATTCGCTTGGAGAAGATCCTCTTCTGTTAGGCTAGACCACAGCGGAAGTTTTTTATTTTTCCAATTTTCATAGGATTGGTCAGTTTCTTCTTCTAGTTGGTCAAGCGATTGTTTAAAGGTAGTACCACGGGTTGCTTGTTCTTGTACACGGGCTTCCTCTTGGTTTTGTTGTTGGTCATTGGTAATGGCGTATTGTTCCCCTTTTAAAAAGCGCGTTTCATAGTATTTCTCAACGGCCGGGTCTATTGGATCCGTAGGAAATAACGCAATATGGGCAAAATCCTTGCATTTAAGCAGCGTGGGCAGATCATTGGAATAGGTGTTACGTAAATGGCCGCTGCCAGCATATACCAAAATCAGATCGTAATGGGGTTCTGCCGCTTTTATTCGTCTGGCCCATTGGTAATTGCGTTCCAAAACTCCAAACGGGGATATCCCAATAAATTGATATGCGGAAGCCCACCGGGTATATAAGGCATCACATCCTTTATACTTTAAAAGAGGCAGTTTGTCTTGTGGCGTTACCCCAACGATATATTTCCCTATTTTTACACCAACTATTCCCTCAGAGGCCATATAAATACTATCATCCAAAGCCAGTTGGTCTATCCCCAATTTGTCGGCCGCTTGGGTTACTTCCGGATAACTAGAATATAGTTCGGAATTTTGGCCCGGTTTTTTAAGCAAGGAGACATTATTTTCTCCCGTCCAACTTAAAAACTCTTGGGCGAGTAAAATTTTGGCATTGGGGCGTGCGTTGCGGGCTGCCTTCAAAATATTAATTACTTCTTGCGGGGCGGATTTAGTGTCGTGAGAGATGTCCTCTGAAATAAAAATATATTTGTGCGTAAAGGCGTGCGAATAGTCCGGCGCGGAATTCTTATATTCTATTTGTGGTGCAACCATATTAGGATTTTCTTTTAAGTCCAATTCCAGGGCTTTTGCCTCCAAGCGGGTGGACGCTAATAAGCGTTCTTTTGCCTTTTCATTTAAACGCAAAAACTCCTGCCAAGAAATAACCTTTAATAGGTTTATATCCGTTTCTTGGCGCAGGGTTCTCTGCATCTCTAAATTTTTATTAGTTGTAAGGGTGCGGATAGATATTTGGAGCCGTTTGTCCAAATCCGGGGTTTTACTGTGCTGGCCCCATACCGGGGCGAGGATAAACAAAAAAGCAGTGAAAAGAATAATTAATTTTTTCATATTTATACTATAAGGTTTTTACCTGCAAAACACAAGGGCCAAAAGGCCTAAATTCCCCTGGGTCCGGTCCTCTTTATTTTCAGGCGAAAAAAAGGTATCCTGTATTATATATCTCTATTGGAGGGGTTATGTCTGATATTCCCGTTTTAGAACGTGTTTTATTTTCGCAGGAACAACTCGCGGCGCGCTGTGCAGAACTGGGCCGCCAAATCTCCGCCGACTACCGCGGTAAACAGCCGTTATTCGTAGGTATTTTGCGCGGGTGCATTTTATTCTATTCCGATTTGATGAAGAACATCAGCGTAGATTGCAATATGGATTTTATGTGCTTATCTTCTTATGCGGGCGGAACGGCCAGCACCGGTCAGGTGCGCACAATGTTGGATTTGCGTGAAAGCATTAAAGGCCGCCACGTCGTTATCGTAGAAGATATTGTAGATACCGGGCTTACCTTGGATTACTTGCTCGGTAATTTAAAAAACCGCGGCGCGGCCAGCATTGAAATTTGCTGTCTGCTGGATAAACCTTGCAACCGCAAGGCGGATGTCCACCCCAAATACATTGGTTTTACCGTGGGTGATGAATTTGTGATTGGGTACGGATTAGATTATAACGAACTGTACCGCAACTTGCCGTATATTGGAGTATTTAGAAAATAATGAAGAATAATAAGCGTCCGAACAACCGCCGGATTGTATCCGTCGGGCAAATTGTAGGCTGGTTGGCTATTTTTGCGCTGGCCGTGTTGTTGTTTAATAAACAGGGCCCCAAGCAGGCGGAATTAGACTATTCCGACTTTAAAAACAAAGTAGCCGCAGCCGAAGTGTCGGACTTGACGGTGGCCCCGGGTGTTATCTCCGGGATGTATAAAAAGCAGGACGGGCAGTTCGCGCCCTTTAAAACGGTGCGTATGGAAGACCCGGACCTCGTGAACCAATTATCCGCCGCCAAAATTAAATACAAAGCCGAAAAGGACAACAGTTGGTTGGGCAATATTCTGTTCAACGTATTGTGGATTGTCCTTTTAATCGGTTTGTGGTGGTTTATTTTTCTCCGTCCGCAAAGAAATGACGGCAAAAGCGCCCTTAACTTTGCGCGCTCCAAAGCCAAAATGCAGGACCCTTCCCAGCAGACCGTAACCTTTAAAGATGTGGCCGGCTGCGACGAAGCCAAAGAAGAATTGGAAGACGTTATTAAGTTCTTAAAAAACCCCAAAAAATTCCAGCGCTTAGGCGGAAAACTGCCCAAAGGCGTGCTTTTGTATGGGGCTCCCGGAACGGGGAAAACTTTACTGGCAAAAGCCGTGGCGGGAGAAGCGGGAGTGGCTTTCTTCTCCGCGTCTGCTTCGGAATTTGTGGAAATGTTTGTAGGTGTGGGCGCGGCGCGCGTGCGTGATTTGTTTGACCAGGCCAAAAAGAACTCTCCTGCCATTATCTTTATTGACGAATTGGATGCCGTAGGCCGCCGCCGCTTTGCCGGTATTGGGGGCGGGCACGACGAGCGCGAACAAACCTTAAACCAACTGTTAATTGAACTGGACGGTTTTGAAAGCAAACAAGGCATTATTTTAATGGCTTCCACCAACCGCCCGGACGTGCTGGACCCGGCCTTAATCCGCCCCGGCCGTTTTGACAGACATATTTCCGTACCCGCACCGGATTTAAAAGGCCGTGAGGAAATTTTAAAAGTTCACGCCAAAAAAGTAAAATTGGGCCAGGATGTAGATTTGAAAGTTGTAGCCAAAGGAACCCCCGGCTTTGTAGGGGCTGATTTGGCAAACGTCATTAACGAGGCTGCTATTTTGGCCGCGCGTGCAGACGAAGAGGCTGTAACTTCTGCCGATATGGACGAAGCCATTGAACGCGTAATTGCAGGGCCGCAGAAAAAGAGCCGTATTATTTCCAAACACGAACAGCGTGTCATCGCCGCGCACGAGTGCGGACATACGTTAGTGGCGCGCTTGACGAACCACTCGGACCCGGTGCATAAGGTTACGATTATTCCCCGCGGCCAGGCATTGGGCTATACCTTGCAACTGCCGTTGGAAGATAAATTTTTAACCAGCAAATCTGAACTGTTGGATAAACTGTGTATTTTGCTTGCCGGACGTGCCGCCGAAGAAATTGTCTTTGGCGAAATCACCTCCGGTGCCAGCGACGACCTCAACAAAACAATGGCTTATGCCCGCAAAATGGTGGTGGAATTGGGTATGAGCGAAAAATTGGGGCCGATTGCCTTGCCAAATGGCGACGACGGCGAAGTCTTTTTAGGCCGCGACCTTTCGCGCCACAAAACATATTCCGAAGAACTCGCCCGCACCATTGATGAGGAAATATTAGATTTGATTAAATCGTCCTATGCCCGCGCAAAAGAGATTATTTCTTCCCACCGCGTTGCATTTGATAAATTGGTAGAAACCCTGCTTGCCAAAGAAGTGGTGGACGCCAAGGAAATTGACGAAATTTTGGGCTTGAAACCCGCCGCGAAGGAGGATGCTTCGCCCAAGCCCGCAGAGCAAGAACCCGTAAAAGAGGAACCGAAGGCGCCGAAAGCCGAAAAGCCGGAGGCTCAACAAGCGGAACTCTTTTAGGTCGTTTAAACTTTGGGACGGGACTAACCGCGCCGGGGCCGCTGTGCGCCCGCCGGTGCAAAAGGAAGTGTATATGGGAAAGTATTTTGGAACCGACGGGGTTCGTGCCGTAGCAGGCCAGTTTCCGTTGGTGGATGATTTCATCCAAAAATTGGGCTATGCCGCCTTGCGTGAGTTGCAGGAATATGCAAAGAACGAGCATTTAAAGCCCCAAGTTATTATCGCGCAGGATTCCCGCGCCTCCGGCCCGGCTATTTTGGCCGCCTTGGAAAAAGGTATCCGCGCCAGCGGGGCGGATGTTATTAGTGTAGGTATTGCGCCTACTCCTTGCGTGGCGTACCTCGTTAAAAAAACTGGCAGCCTGTGCGGGGTAGTTATTTCCGCAAGCCACAACCCGGCTGAATTTAACGGTATCAAATTTTTTACTAATCACGGCACAAAACTCCCCGAAGAATTGGAAAATTCCATTGAGGCCGAAATTGAATCGTTGCAGGATATTCCTTCCCCCAAAGGAGCCCTCAAAGAAGATGTATCCCTGGTTAAAGAATATGAAAAATTTTTGATGTCCACGGTGGATGCTTCTTTATTAAAAGGAACCAAAGTGGTGTTGGATTGTGCTAACGGCGCAAGTTCCAAGGTGGCCGTAAATGTTTTTGCGGGGCTTGGTATGGACGTTGTTGTAACCGCTGCCAAGCCGGACGGAACCAACATTAATAAAAATGTGGGTGCATTACACACGCAGTTTATGCAAGAATTAACCCAAAAGGAAAAAGCCTTTGTCGGGTTTAGTTTTGACGGCGATGCTGACCGCGTGATAGCGTCTGATGAAAAGGGCCGCCAGTTGGACGGTGATAATATTATTGCCGCCTCCGCGCTGTGCTTAAAAAAAGAAGGCCGCTTGAACAATAACAAAGCCGTTTTGACCATTATGGCTAACTTGGGGTGCATTAACTATTTAAAGGAAAACGGTGTAGAAGTGGAACTGACAACCGTTGGGGATAAATACGTTTCCGAAGCATTGGAAAAAGGCGATTTGTCCGTAGGCGGAGAAACCTCCGGGCATATTATCTTCCGCCACTTTGCCAACACGGGCGACGGTATTCTGTCTGCTTTACAATTTTTACAATTTGTCAAAAAATCGGGCAAACCCGTCAGTTGGTTTGCCGACCAATGGTCCAAATACCCCAGCCAATTAACGGCTGTGCCGGTAACGGCGAAACCCCCGTTAGATTCTTTGCCCGGCTTTTTGCCCGGTGTAGCCGAAATAGAAAAAACAATGAACGGCCAAGGCCGCGTAATTGTACGGTACAGTGGAACAGAGCCTAAATTGCGTATTTTGGTAGAGGGGAAAGAAATTTCTGCCGTCAACCGGGTAATGCAGGAAGTGGAAGCCCTTTATAAACAAAAAACGGAGGCGTGCAAATGAGTTTAAAGTTAGGTGTAAATATTGACCATATCGCCACCTTGCGCCAGGCGCGCCGTGCCGCGTGGCCGGACCCGGTGGATGCCGCAGCCGTATGCCTGGAAACAGGAGCCGATTTTATTGTGGTGCATTTGCGCAAAGACGAACGCCACATTAACGAAAAGGACCTGGCTCTGCTGTGCAAAACTTTTCCGGGCAAAATCCATTTGGAATGCTCCTATACGCCGGAATTGGAAAAGGCCGCGTTAAAATACAAGCCTTATTCTGTGTGTATCGTGCCGGAAGAACCGGGCGAAGTAACCACCACCGGCGGTTTGAAATTTACCCCGCAGGTAGAAGCGCGTTTGCTTGAAATGATTGAACGGCTGCATAAAAAGGGTATTTTGGTAAGTCTTTTTGTCAGCCCGGACGCATCTTCTGTCCGCACTGCGGCTAAATTGGGTGCGGATATTGTGGAACTGTGCACCCGCGATTACAGCGAAGCCACTACCGCCAAACAAACGCAAAAATTGTTGCAGGATTTGGCCCTTTCCACCTTGCTGGCCAAGGAATTAGGATTGGAAGTACACGCCGGACACGGCTTGGATTACCACAATGTGCTGGCGGTGGCCGATATTGGCGGAATGTCCTGTATGAATATTGGTTTTTCCATTGTTACGCGTTCCGTATTTGCGGGGTTGCCTGCTGCGGTAAGCGAGATGAAGGAACTTTTATAGGAGCGTATTATGTGCGGAATTATCGGCTATGTAGGTAATAATAACTGTGTACCTTATATTATTGACGGTTTGAAAAAATTGGAATACCGCGGATACGACTCTGCCGGCTTGGCTGTACTGCAAAACGGTAATTTGGTTACGGTCCGCGCCGTAGGCAAGGTGGCTGAACTGGAAAAAGCCACGCTGATTGCCAATCCCAAGGGCACTACGGGTATCGGGCATACGCGTTGGGCCACCCACGGCAAGCCCAGCGAGGAGAATTCCCACCCTCATACCGATTGCACCGGTGATATCGTTGTAGTGCATAACGGGATTATTGAAAACTATTTAACCTTGCGTGCCAAACTGGAAGCGCGCGGCCACCGCTTTAAAAGCGAAACAGACACCGAAGTAATAGCCCATTTAATTGAGGAAAATTTACTGCACGTCCGGGCTTCTCACGACCAAGACCGCTTATTGAAAGCCGTTCAAAAAACGAATAAAGAAATTTCCGGTGCGTATGCTTACGGAGTAATGTGGGCGCGCACGCCGGGGTTGTTGATTGGGGTTAAAAAACAAAGCCCGATGGTTGTTGGCGTGGGAAAGGACGAAAACTTTTTAGCCTCTGATGTACCCGCTTTTTTAAAACATACGAATAAAGTTTTGTTTTTGGAAGAAGGGGATGTGGCCGTTCTGCACGTTGACGGGGTAACTGTATTGGATAAAGACGGCAAAGAAAAAAAAGTAAAACCCGTTAAGATTTCGTGGGACCAAAAAACTGCCGAAAAAGGCGGCTATGCCCACTTTATGTTAAAGGAAATTTACGATCAACCCCAAGCCATTGAAGACACCTTGCGTACCGCGCGCACGGACTTTGGCAAAATATTAGGCTTGGATACCGATGGATTGCGCCAACTGCGTAATATTCATATTATTGCCTGCGGTACGGCTTATCACGCGGGTCTGGTCGGGAAATACTATATTGAACAGTTAGCCGGAATTCCGGTAAGCGTGGACTTGGCTAGCGAATATAAATACCGCACCGTTCCACAATTGCCGAACACCTTGGCGATTGCTATCAGCCAATCCGGCGAAACGGCGGACACTATCGGGGCTGTTAAAAAAGCCAAAGAATTAGGTTTCCGCACATTAGCCATTTGTAATGTGCTGGGGTCGTCTCTTACGCGCACTTGCGACAGTACCTTCTTTACACATTGCGGTCCGGAAATCAGCGTGGCTTCCACCAAAGCCTTTACCAGCCAAATTACATCTATGTATGCGTTGGCGGCTTTCTTGGGGCAGGCCAACGGCAATTTGAGCCAGACTGCTTTTGAAAAGTTATATAAGGAACTGTTAGCACTTTCCAAGGATATGGGCGAAGCCGTCAAATTGGAATATGAGGTGCGCCATTTAACCCGCAAAATCTATAAGGCGGACCGCTTTATCTTTTTGGGCCGCAATGTCAATTTTCCCATTGCGTTGGAAGGGGCGCTTAAATTAAAAGAAGTTTCTTACCGCAGTGCGGAAGGTTTTGCGGCGGGAGAAATTAAGCACGGGCCGATATCCATTATTGATAAAGGCACACCTGTTATCGTTTTAATGCCGCACGATGCGTTGTTTGAAAAAATGCTTTCTGCCTGTCAAGAGTGCCGCGCGCGGGGTGCTTTTGTGGTGGCGGTTACCACCAAGGCCGGAGCCAAAATGGCTGCGGACGTGGCGGACCAAGTGTTTATTGTCCCGCAAACAAACGAGTTGTTGCAGCCGGTGTTGGATGTGGTTCCTCTCCAATTTTTGGCCTATTGGATTGCCAAACGGTTGGGGTGCGATATTGACCAACCGCGCAATTTGGCTAAAAGTGTAACGGTGGAATAATGCAGATAATCGGCTTGGGCACAGATATCGTAGAAGTAAAACGGATAGAAATCTTGGCCCAAAAGCCGGGGGCCTTATCCCGCCTGTTTACACAGCACGAACTTGATTATTCTTTGGCGCGCAAAAATAAGTACGAGCATTTAGCCGCGCGTTTTGCCGCCAAAGAAGCCGTTTTTAAGGCGCTCCCGTTTGCGGAAATTGCGTTTAAAAATATCCAAGTCAGTAATTTGGAAAACGGTTGCCCGCAAGTAACGGTGGCGGACGAGCGGGCCAAAGATTTGGTGATTTTAATTTCGCTCACGCATACAAAAGAGTATGCATTGGCAACGGCGGTGGTGCAAAAATGAACTTAATTACGCCGGAACAAATCCGCTCGTGGCTTCCCTCCCGCCCCCAACAGGCCCATAAAGGTTCCTTTGGTCGGGTGTTGGTGGTAGCCGGGTCGCGCACTATGTGCGGTGCGGGTTATTTGTGCGCAAAAAGTGCGCTTTTAGCCGGGGCGGGGCTGGTGTTTTGGGCACTTCCAAAAAGTATGCAGCCTGCTTTTGCCGCCGCTTTGCCGGAAGTAATTACACTCCCAATGCCGGAAACCGAAGACGGCTTGATTTCCGCAGACGGGCTTTATGAACTGACTGATTTTACGGCGTGCCAAAAACCCTCTTTGGCTGTATTGGGGCCGGGGATGGGAGAAAGCCCTCTTATTATTCCGTTTTTGCAAACTTGTAATTTACCATTAGTGGCTGATGCGGATGCGTTAAACGCGCTTTCCAAGGATCCTGCCTGGACCATTTGGTGGCCTAAGAACCGCCCCTGTATTTTTACGCCTCATCCGGGGGAAATGGCGCGTTTACTGCACTCCCGTATAGCCTCCACCGCAGCGGAGCGCGTAACCCAGGTGGAAGATTTACAGCAAAAGACGTCCGGGGTTTGCCTGTTAAAAGGACCGCAAACTTTGGTCTGCGGAGCAGAGCAAACTTATCAAAACACTACGGGAGGTCCGTCTCTTGCTAAGGCGGGTTCGGGTGATGTGTTGGCCGGTGTGATAGCCGGGTTGTGGGCGCAGGCAGGTTCGCAAAAAGGATTTTTAAATACGGCTTTACCGGCTGCCTGCTGTGGTGTATATTTGCACGGATTAGCCGGAGATTTGGCCGCGCGCAAACGGACGGATTACGGCGTATTGGCGCGGGATACGGCCGCGTGTGTGCCGGAAGCATTTGGCGAAATTTTAAAATAAGGAGGACGTATGAGTCCCGTCTTAACTGTTATCGTAAGTATTGTCGGTGCCTTGGCGCTGCTCGCGCTGTTTACCGTTTGGTTCTGCGTGCATTGTGCCAAGAAAGTTTTACATCCCACATCCAAGCGCAAGCCGTTGGATGCGTGGCCGGACCAATATGGGCTGCCTTATGAAAATGTATATTTTAAAACCGAGGACAAGGTGCAGTTGCGCGGGTGGTTTATTCCAAGTGCCCAATATTCCAATAAAACAATTATTTTAATGCACGGTTGGGGAATGAACCGCGCGGATATTTTAAAGAATACTTATTTTCTGCACGATTTGGGTTTTAACTTGTTTTACTTTGACTTCCGCGCGCTGGGGGAAAGCGGCGGCAAAACGAGTTCTATCGGTTATTTGGAAATTAAAGATGCGGCGGCGGCTATCCGCTTTTTAAAGGAAACGCGTCCGCAGTTTTGCGAAAAAATCGCCCTCTACGGTTTATCAATGGGCGGTATGGTGGCTATTTGCGAAGCCGCCCGCAATCCCGAAGTGGCCTGTGTAGTGGCGGAAGCCTCTTATTATTCGTTCCGCCGCGTGGTGTCCCGTTGGGCGTGGGTGCATAATAAGGTGCCTTATTTCCCTATTATCCCGATTATTTTGCATTATATCCGCAAGAATTTGGGTGTAAATCCGGAGCGGTACAGCCCCAAATACAATATACCTAAAATTGCCCCGCGCCCTGTGTTTATTATCCACGGACGGTATGATAATTTGGTCCCGGCGGCACAGGCCAAAATGCTGTTTAAAAAAGCAGGCGACCCCAAGGAAATTTGGCTCGTGCCCGGGGCGCGCCATAACAAATGCGCCGAAGTCGGCGGATTTGAATACAAGCAGCGTCTGGCAGATTTTTTCCGACAGTATTTATAATTTTATACCCGCCCGGTGGCGGGTAACTTTTGTAAGGAGTTTATATGAAGCAGTTGGTGATTTTTGATTTGGACGGTACTCTTTTAAATACCATTGCGGACTTGGCTGCCGCAGCCAATCACGCCTTGGCAGCGCTGGGGCTTCCCGTGCGTTCGCAAACGGAGTGCCAAAGTTTTGTGGGAAACGGAGTGGGCAAATTGTTGGAGCGCGCCTTGCCGGAGGGGTGCAAAACCCCGGAGTATATGGCTAAAATCCGCCCGGTCTTTTTTGAATATTACGATAAACATTTGGCTGATAATACGCTCCCTTATACGGGTATGGCGGAGTTGTTATCTTCCCTGCAAAAACGCGGTATCAAATTGGCGGTGGCGTCCAACAAATACCAAAGCGCCACGGAGCGTTTGGTAAAATATTTCTTCCCGGAAATTCATTTTACGGCGGTTTTGGGCCAGCGCGAGGGCATACCTGTAAAGCCGGACCCGACGATTGTAAACGATATTTTGTTTGCGGCGGG
>UQJU01000004.1 GCA_900541355.1 Candidatus Avelusimicrobium fimicolum
GGAACATTATGCGCAGGGCCACTAACCCCGCCGCCAGCAAAATTACGCATACGACCGCAATTTTTACAAGTAATTTGAATAATTTTTTCATATCTATATTGTATTTCTTTTATTTTTTGTCCGGCAAGTGCGCAAAAGGGTTATTTCTGCGGGTGCGTATCGTCGGAGACGATTTCGGCTTCTATCACATTTTCCTGTTTGGAGCGGGAACGGCGGAAGCCTTCTAAATCTTTATGAAGCATAGCCAGTACCAAAAGAACAAAGGCGCCGTCATCCGTAATGCCTAAAACGGGAAGTACGTCGGGCAACAGGTCAATGGGCGAAATCATATATACCAAACATAACAGCGCCCAGAAAAGCGTGGCCCAAGGCATTTTGTATTTACCGCGTAAAACAGCCCATAGCATAGGAAAGAAACTGGCAAAATCTTTAAATACCGCTAATGGGCTGAATTTCATTTTTCCCTCTGTCATTTTTGCACAGCGGCCGGAGTATCGTTCATTGCCCGCTCCTCGGCGCGCATACCCAAAATATTTTCGTTTACGCGCAGCGCATAGTCGCCGATTCTTTCAAAATTATTTAAAATATCGGCATAGGCGGTAATGGCGTCCGGGGTGGAACTTTGGCCCGCGTTGATGCGTTCGCGCAAATCGTGCAGAAAGCGTTTGCGCAAGGAGTTTAATTTTTCCTCATCTTGGAGGGCTTCGTCAAAAGTTTTTTCCGCTTGCAGGTGCCATTGTCTGGTGGGCTGCTGGATATCCACCAAAATTCGGCGGGTCCGTTTGGTGATGTTCTTTGTCAGTTTGGCGATTTCTTCCAAATCATCAATATCGGCTTCGGTAAACGGTTGTTTATCGTGGAATTTTTCCAAAATGCGGGCAATCTTTTCGCCGCAATCTCCCATATGTTCAATGCTGTTTAACACATCAAAGAGCGAGAACGCCTGCGCTACCGCCTGGCGGGATAAGTTCCCGTGCGTCAGCGCGGTTAAGTAAATATTGATTTTATGCTCCAATACGTCAGTTGTTTTTTCGGCCGCTTTTACGTCATCAATCAGGCGGGTGAACATTTTGTCGTCATCAATTTTTACGGCGTGAATCAGTTTATCCGTCATCTTGGTTACAAAACTCATCATACGTTCCACCTCTTTGCGCACGGCGATTAAGGCCAGTTCCGGAGTGTTGGTAAAGCGGGTGGATAAGAAGATGAGTTCGTGTTCCTTTTTATCCTCGCGTTTAGATTTTGGGATAATAAGATAGGTTAATTGCGCCAGTTGTTTAAGTAACGGCAACATTAAAATTGTATTGATTACATTGAATACGGTATGGAACGCGGAAATGTGGTAAGGCAACACCGCGGTTAATTGTTCAGGATCTTGGGTATAAGGGGAGCCGGGTACAAGCCAATCTATCAAGTTTACAAAGTGTTTAAAAATGCACACGACCCAGAATACCCCGATAATGTTAAATAAAAAGTGTCCGAGTGCGGCGCGTTTGGCAGTTTTGCTGGCGCCGATAGCGGCCAAATTGGCGGTAATAGTGGTGCCGATATTTTCCCCCAATACTAATGCGCACGAAGTTGGAAAGTCAATAATTCCGGCGGCGGCGCAGGTGAGTGTCATTGCCATAACTGCGCTGGACGATTGGAGAATAACAGTTAAAATGGTACCGCTGAAAATAAGGGTAAGTAAATTAAATAAATTATCCGGGCGGAAGCGGGAAATCCAAGCCACCACCTGCGGATTTTGTGCAAAATCGGCCGGGATAGCGTTCTTCATCAGGTCCAAGCCCAAAAAGAGAAGCCCAAACCCGACTAATGTTTCCCCAATGCGGCGGACAATGGCAAATTTAGGAATAAACTGGGCAAAAAAGCCAATAGCAATAACGGGCAAGGCAAAGAGCGAAATTTGCATTTTAAAGCCGAACAAACTGACAATCCACGCCGTCATTGTGGTACCGATATTGGCCCCAAAGATAACGCCTAAGGATTGGTACAGGTTTAATAAACCCGCGCTGGCAAAGCCGACAACCATTACCGTAGTGGCGCTGGACGATTGGATAATACTGGTTACCAAGGCCCCGCAGGCAGTGGCCGCGAAGCGGTTTGTGGTGGCGATACCCAATAGTTGGCGCATTTTATCGCCAGATACCTTTTGCAGGCCGTCGCTCATTATCTTCATACCGAATAAGAATACGGCCAGGCCGCCGAGTAAGTTTAAAATTTCAAGCAAGGTTGACATTTGTGGGAGTTCTCCTTATTTATATAAAAAGAAAGAGCCGTTTATTCGGCTCCTTCTGTAACAAAAACATACAAACCCGCCGCAAGTACAGCGGGGATAGATAAAGAAACGCAAGCGTTACTTGGACATTTTGATAGAAGTTTGGTTGTCATCCGGGTTGTCCGTTTTTTCGTGCTTGGTCTGTTTGGACCACATTTGCTGGTTGGCTTCAATTTGCTTGGCCATTTCGTCGTCAAACAAAATGGTGGGCATACGGTCTTCATCCGCGTATTGAACGATATCCTCGCTCTTGGGCGGTTGGTAAACTTTATCTAAATGTTGGTTAATTGTTTCCGGTTCGGCAGATTGAAAGGCTGCGTGGGTTACTTGCACCCCTACCTGGTTTTGCAGGTCCTGCTCGGTAACCGGCTTGCCGATTCCGGGCGGCAAAACATTGTTATCCGCTCCAAAAATTTGGGTCGGTTCTTCGGTAAGGTGCACTTCGGGGGTCGGCGTATAGGAGCCGCGATTTTCACCAAAGTCCACATTTAAAAATACTAACACATAAAAGCAAGCAAGCAATATCCAAAATAAGAAAATTAACACCAATAATACCGCTCCCGCAATATACCAAGGGGCAGATAAGGCGGTTATATTGAAACTGTCCGCAAAAAAGAGCGGAATCCCCACATAAAGGGCGCGGATTATGGCGGAAATAAGTAAAGACGGGCCAAAGCATAAAATTAAAAACATCCCCAAAGTGATGCCCCAACGGTGGCCGGTTAACTGCCAACTGTAAATGATGGAAGCAATGGGGCCTTGCTCTCTTAAAACAATGGCCGCGGGAACAAAACACAAGCGGAAATACAAAAAAAGAATCAATAAAAATGCGATTGTTATGAGAATTGCCGAGCGCGATGCGGCCATTAAAACTGATAAGGCAACGAGTGCCACGCTCAGTAACAATATTAAAATAATGCTATAAATAGTAGGAAAAACAGACGCCGAGCAGGAGGCAGCAATAGACTCCCCTTCATTTTGCGCTTTGCAACCTAACTGTCGTAAAAAAACGGCCGAGAAAAAAATGGTAAGCGGCCATATCATTATTTTAACCAAAAAAAGCGGCACATCCATCTTTGCCAACCCCGCTATCATTGCGTATAGCAAAATTGCCGAAAATATGAGTACAAAGATAGCAGTTCCCGCCCGGTTCAGTAAGCGAAAACTATTAAAAAAGAGAGAAAATATATTTTGTTGTTCGCGGATATCCATTATTACCGCTCCTTATTCAAAGTGTACACCCACATTATAGCAAAACGCGCGCGCGTTGCGGAAAGAAATTAAAACATTTTTTCTAATGCTTTGGCGGCTGAAAAGCCACTGCTCCAAGCCCATTGTAAGTTAAAGCCTCCCAGCCGGCCCGTTACGTCCAGTAATTCGCCTATGGCATACAAACCTGGCACGCGGCGCACCCCGAAAGTGGACGGATTGATTTCGCGCACGTCAATTCCTCCGGCCGTTACTTCGGCTTTGGAAAACCCGCCCGTTCCCGCAGGCAGGCAAACAAAGCGGTTTATGGACTGGGCGGCCTTTTCTATTTCCGCGCGGGAGGCGTTGGGCAATTTGTCATCTAATTCCCCCAATAAGGCTTTTACAATTTTAGTGCTTATTTTGCCGTGTAAAGCGGCGGCAAAGGTGTGCGCGGAATTTTTTTGCGCGCTAAACAGGGCGTGTGCATCTTCACCGGGCAGAAAATCTACGGTTACTTTTTCCCCTTCCTTCCAAAAGAGCGAGGCCGACAATACAGCCGGGCCGCTAATTCCCTCGTGCGTAAAGAGCAGGGAGCCTTCAAAATCGTGTTTCCCGCACGTTATATGGGCGTTTAAGGTGTTTCCGGCCAGTTTAAAAAATTGCTCGCGCAGGGCTTTATCAAAGGTCAGGCCTACTAGCGCGGGGCGTTGGGGTATAATATTTAGGCCGAATTGGCGCGCGATTTTAATTCCAAAGTTACTTGCGCCCAAGGCCGGGAAAGATAATCCCCCGGTCGCCAATACCACGCGCTGTGCGCGGACGGGGCCTGCCGAAGTATTTACGGTAAAGAGGCCGTTTTCCTGACGGACGTCCAATGCTTGCGTGTCCGTTAAAATTTGGGTGTTGGCCTCGCGTGCGCGGCGGATGAGAAAGCGCACGATATCGCGCGCATCCATAGCAAAAAGTTGTCCGTCTTTCCGCTCCTCCCATTTTAAACCTGCTTCATTAAGCAAAGAAACAAAATCTTGCGGTTTAAAAGCGGCCAAGGCATTTTTTACAAAATGTTTATTGGCGCAATCATAATCTGTTGACTTGGCAAAACGGTTTGAAAAATTACATTTTCCGCCTCCCGAGATACTTATTTTTTTACCCGGGTGCGTATTGTGTTCTATTAAAACTTTGGGGCTGTTGTAACTGCCCGCACAGAAAAGTCCGCCGGCTCCTGCGCCGATAATGGCGGTATGAAAAACAGTATTTTTCAGTTCATTATAATTCATAGGATAGGTTTCTTATATTATACAAAAAGAAAAAATTTGATTTTATTTTCAAATATGCTATACTCTTAATAAGAATTATTATTAATAAATACGAGCATATGCAGACCAATACACAGAACGACGAATTGCAGAAACGCTTGGCCTTTTTTGAAGACCAATGCCGCGCCAGAGGGTTAAGAGTAACCAACCAACGGCGGGAAATCTTCCGCGCGGTGGCGGCCTCGTGTGAGCATCCAAGCGCGGAGAAAGTATTTTTTGCGGTACGGAAAAATATGCCTAACGTGTCTTTGGATACGGTGTACCGCACGTTGGCATCGTTGGAAGAAATGGATTTGCTTATGCGTGTGGGGCTGTCGTCCAAGGCCCGCTTTGACGGGGATTTGCGTCCCCATTGTCACTTTGTGTGCACGAACTGCGGGGAAGTGTATGATGTCTTTTTAAAGGATGGAGAGTCCTTGCCTTTGCCTGCCGGTATGGCACATTGGGGCGATGTAAAACAGATTAATTTGCAGGTGCGCGGCCTTTGCAACAAGTGCCGTGGCAATAAATAGGTAAAAATAGGAGACCTTATGGAACTGAAAGGAACAAAAACGGAAAAGAACTTAATGGCGGCTTTTGCGGGCGAATCGCAAGCCAGAAACAAATATACTTATTATGCTTCCAAAGCAAAAAAAGAAGGCTTTGTGCAGATTTCTAAAATTTTTGAAGAAACCGCCAATAACGAAAAAGAACACGCTAAACTTTGGTTTAAAGCCTTGCACGACAACAATATTCCTACCACGGCCGAAAACTTGGTAGATGCCGCCAATGGCGAACACTACGAGTGGACAGATATGTATGCCACTTTTGCTAAGGAAGCCAAAGAGGAAGGCTTTGACAAACTCGCCTTCTTGTTTGAATCCGTCGGCAAGATTGAAAAAATGCACGAGGAACGCTACCGCAAACTCCTGCATAATGTGGAAACCAATGAAGTATTTAAAAAAGCGGGTATCGTAATGTGGGAATGCGCCAACTGCGGTCATATTCACATCGGCGAAAAAGCCCCCGAGGTGTGCCCCGTGTGCGCCCACCCGCAGGCTTACTTTATGATTCATCCGGAAAACTTCTAAGTTCTCCGTGGATTTACTAAAAAACCCGCTCTTTTGGGCGGGTTTTTTAGTCTGTAAATATAAGGAAGTGTCAGGCCCGTTTGGCTGATATGATTCCCCCCACCGCAGCCAAAGCCGCGCCTAAAAACATAGCGGCTTGATACCCGCGTAAAAAAGCATTTTTACTCTCCAATCCCGCTTGTTCAAAATGCCCTTGCACCGCCGCATACACGGCCACGGAGCAGGCAATCCCCATAATCATCCCGGCATTACGCGCCAGGGCATTTACGCTGGACACAATGCCTAATTTATTTTTGGGTGCCGCGCTGATGACGGTATTATTGTTGGGAATTTGGAACGTACCCGAACCGCAACCGAAAATCACTTGTGCAAGCACAATATAGGCAAAGGACGGGTTTTCGCCCACAAAGGCAAATAGCACCGCTCCCATAAAGGCAAACCCCAAGCCGGCAGTAGTGATAATCCGGGCCGGATACCGTTCGGACAGAATCCCGCTAACGGTGGAAGAAACGGCCAATGCTACCGGGAACGGCAAAACCAAAAGACCGGTTTGTACCGGGTCAATATGCAAAATATATGCCGCATAGAAAGGGAATAAAACGGCATTGGTAAAAATAGACATAAAACCCAGTACCGCTACTACATAACCGTAGGAAATGGCCGGAATTTTAAAAATGTCTAATCCAATAAAAGGCGTTTTGGACACCCGTTCCCGGTAATAAAACAGCAAAAAGAACAGCCCAGCCGCCGCAAATGCCCCTAAAATGACAGGGGAGGTCCAGGCTTTATTTGAGCCTTCGTTCATAGCATATAAGAAACTTAAACTGGATAAGATAAAAAAGGCCGCACCGCTGATGTCCATACGGATTTTTGTCTTGGGCTTAAAACGCGGAATAATTTGTATGCCGCGCCAAATACCAATTAAACTAACGGGAATATTCACCCAAAAGACCGATTGCCAGCCCCAATGCTGAATTAAAAAACCTCCTACTGCCGGGCCGGCCAAAGAGCCTAATGCCACCACGGCGCCAACTCCGCCCAAAGCGCGGCCCCGGTCCTTGCCCACAAAGGCTTTGGCGATAATCGCCTGTGTGTTTGCCATCATTGCGCTTGCGCCTAACCCCTGTACCGCGCGGGATACAATCATCATAGGCAAACTGCCCGCCAAAGAACATAACAGCGAGCCGATACCAAAGAGCAAAAAACCGCTTAAATACATTTTTTTGCGGCTGAACATATCGGATAATTTCCCGAATACGGGCAAAAAGCACGTTACCGCGAGCAAATACACGCTGACAACCGATTGTATGCTTTCAATACCGGCGTTAAATTCCCCCGCCATAGAGGGCAAGGCAATATTTACCACTCCGCCGTCCAGCGTACCCATAAAGGTTCCCGTGGCGGTTACTGTAAAAATAAGCCATTTGCGTGAGAGGTTAAGCCGTCGTGGTTTCATAGAACCCCCTCGGCTGCGCCTGGCGTTTCTTGCGCTTTTCGCGCGCGGCGGAAAAGTATGCTGCCGCCAACGAAACCACTATGCAGAAAATCATTGAATATTGGTATGCGTTCATAAAAGCGGTTGCATAGTCCGCACCAAGATTTACATAATGGCGGCGCGCGGCGGAAAAGATAAGCACAGAGAGCGCAATTCCCATTACGGCCCCCATATTGCGCGCCAAGGCACTTAAACTAACCACCATACCCAGGCGGTTTGCGGGGGCGGCGCTGACGATTGTGTTATTATTAGGGGCCTGAAATGTACCCGAACCGCATCCCATAATCATTTGGGCAATTACAATATAGGTGTAAGAGGGATTTTTGCCAATTCCCACAAACATAGCGGCACCGATAATGATAAACCCAAATCCTACGGTGGTGATAAGCCTTGCAGAGTGTTTTTCCGACAGCCACCCCGAAAACGGCGACGATATGGCCAACGCTACCGGAAACGGCATCAACAGCAAACTCATATGTACCGGAGATAAATGCAAAATGTTTGCCATATAGAACGGAAATAAAATACTGTTGCAACTTAATGCAATAAATCCCAGCAAAGATACTATACACCCGTACGAAATAGCCTGTATTTTGAAAAGGGACAGGCCGATAAACGGTGTTTTGCTGGTTCTTTCGCGCCAATAAAACCCGGCAAAAAAGATAAAGGCGGCTGTAAACGAGCCTAAAATGAGAAAGGACGTCCAGTGTTGGTTTTCCCCCTCGTCCAACGCATAGAGAAAGGAAAAACAAAACAGGATAAAGCAAACCGCGCCCTTCCAGTCCAGTTTTACTTGGGTTACGGGCTTAAAATGCGGAATAATTTGTATGCCGCGCCAAATGCCCAGCATACTGATAGGTACGTTTATCCAAAAGACCGACTGCCAACCCCAATGTTGGATTAAAAATCCTCCCACCGCCGGGCCTGCCAAAAAACCAGCCGCCACCATTGCCCCGATACCGCCCAAGGCGCGGCCCCGGTCTTTGCCTTTAAAGGCTTTGGCAATAATGGCCTGGCAGTTGGAAATCATTGCGCTGGCCCCTAATCCTTGCAGGGCGCGCGAAAAAATCATCCAACTTAAATTTTGTGAAAAGGTAGCCGCAAAAGAACCGATACCAAAGAGCAAAAAACCCGTCAAATACAGGTATTTCCGGCTATACATATCGGACAATTTGCCAAATACAGGTAAAAAGCAGGTTGTGGTTAGCAGATAAATACTGACAACCCATTGGATACGCTCCAAACTGGCATTTAAGTCCTTCGCCATAACAGGCAGGGCCACATTAATAATGCCCCCGTCCAGCGTGGACATAAAGACTCCAATAGCCGTTACGGAAAAAATCAGCCATTTGTATGCAATGTGGGGTGTTTTTAATTTCATAATATTATTAGGATAGTTTTAACTGTTGGAAAACAGTTTATTGTCTGGGGTATATGAAAAGCGCCCAGATACCTATATTCTTATTTTAGTTAATTTGAAGTGAGTTTACAACGAGCCTACCCTCCGGAAATTGCATTAGTTATTGGCTCCGTTTCCTCCATTTTGCCGGACGGAGAGTTGAAAAAATACGTTTTATCCTTAGGGTTAATTGTTGTTTATAGTTATAAGAAATGGGTGCTAAAAGAAAAAAATTTGTATAAAATATCCATAATCCATTTTTAAATTATTTTAATTCGTGGAGTTGCTATGCGGAAAATGATTGATGAAATTAAAGAGATGATTGCTTCGGGGCTTGATTTAGGCGGGGCCGATTTGTCCAACTTTGGCGAAAGCGACCCGATTTTCGGCGAACAGGGGTTAGATAGCATAGAGGCGATGGAACTTATTATGCTGTTGAAAAAGAAATATGGAATTACGGTTGAAAATATGCAGCAAGGCCGCACTATTTTTAAAGATTTTGGTACTTTGGCTGAATATGTGGAAAAAAACCGGCAGAAATAAGGGCTTATTAGGGGCACTATGACAGCCGGGAACGGCCGGGGAGACGGGATTTTATGTTATTGTTAAAGGATACAAAACGCATATTGACGGATATGTTTCGCACGGAATTGGCCCGTAAAAAGGTGGATTCTTTGGCTCTGTTGGACGAAAAAGGCGGAGAGGACTTTTTTGAACGTTTGTCGCAGCAAATTTTAAAGGCAGTGTCCGACAAGGCGGCACTCTTTTTCGGGTACGAGCCGCGTGTTTTTTCGTCTTTAAATTTAATGACAGATTATTCTTATGCCGCGTTTTTGCACGGGCGGAAGTTGATTTTTTTAACCTCGGGCAGTACAGGTACGCCTAAGCCTTGTATTCATACACTTAATATGATTGAAGAAGAAGCCAACGGCTTGGCTTCCGATTTTAAAGGCGTTAAGCGCGTCGTGTCGCTCGTACCCGCTAACCATATGTACGGTTTTTCCTTTACGGTAACGCTTCCGCACGCGCTAAATGTGCCTGTGCTTGCTCTTCCGGCCTTACCCACCCAACCGTGGAGAGATATTTTACAAGAGGGCGATTTAATAGTCGGGTTTCCGCTGTTTTGGAACTATTGGGTCCGCTTGGAAATACCCTTTCCAAAGGGGGTGCACGCAATGTCCTCCACCGCACCCTGCAAAAAAGAAATTATAGATGCGCTCTACAAATTGGGGGCCTCACAGTTTACCGAAATTTATGGCGCCAGTGAGACGGGTGCAATTGCCCGCCGCCACCAGAGCACAGAGGTCTTTGAATTATTCCCGTTTTGGGATCTTTCTTTTACTGACGAACAGCCGCAAATTAAGCGTAAAAGTCAAAATGCCTGGCTTACCCTGCCCGACGAGGTAGAGGCTACGCAGGGACGATTGTTAATTCCGTTAAAACGCAGTGATGCCTGCGTACAGGTGGCAGGTGTCAATGTGTTTCCTAAACGGGTAGAAACGGTTTTGTCCGCACATCCGGCGGTAAAGGCTTGCCGTGTGCGCTTAATGCGCCCCGAGGAGGGCGAACGCTTAAAGGCGTTTATCGTGTTAAACGACGGCTACTCTCCGGGGCATTTGGGCATTATCCGCACTTATTTGGGCCAACGGCTGACCGTACACGAACTACCCCGCTCTTTTACCTTTGGGAACGAATTACCTGTCTCCTCAATGGAAAAAGATGCCGATTGGTAGCAAAAACTGAATTATGCCTTGACACAAACGGTTTTTGGGCCTATTATTAAAATATAGGAGTTATTGAATTATTCCGGGAGGAAATATGAAACGCGTTTGGTTGGTTTCTTTTAGTGTTGTTGCTCTGCTTGGCGTAAATGCTGTAACGGCTTTTGCGCAAAATTGGGTTAAGTCCGGTACTGGGGCGGTTAAGGCGGTGGAAAAAGTGGCTGCGGCCGTTAAGCCTGTTGCCGTGTCCAAAGTGAAAGTTCCCGCGGTTAAATTGCCCAAGGCATCTGTCCCGGTTGCGTCTAAAATTCCTACGGCTGTGCCGCACGTGGCTGTTCCGGCCGCGCCTAGAATAAATACAACGGCTTTTGCTCCGGCGGTACCGGCGGTGAATGCCCCCACGCTTTCTAAGGCCCGTTTACAGGAAATAGAGACAAACGTAATGCGCCCGATGGAGAAACTTAAAGATATTCGGGCTACTGTGGCAGAAAAGGGCACTTCTGAACAGTATTACTTGTTTAACGAAGAACTCCCGCTGTCCGAGGCGGACCTGTTTAAGTATTACGAAAACAGAATAGCCCATATGGACAAAGACCTTTCGTTTGACAAAGAATATGAATTTGCTTTTAATAATTTTCCGTTGCTTGTGGCCAGCCATAAACCCTATTTGGCTAAGGATGCAGAAGCCATTGTAAAAAAGGCGGAAGAGATATTGACGCGTTATTATACTTACGAATCTTCCACCAGCATAAAGATTGGTAAAGAAAACTTACCGTCCACGCAGGTTTATGTTTGGGCCAATAAAATGGCCGCCGCCACGACTATGGGTATGTTTGGCAGTGCCACCAGAGACAACGTAAATGCTTTGTCTTCTGCTTATTATGAGGCCCCAGCCGTTCTCAAACCCATTAGCCAAGTAATCATAGGCCGGGCATTACTCAGTATGGGGGCTGTGGACAAATTAGGTGGTTTCTTTTTTACGGTGGCTTTAAATGATACTTTGTATAAAGATTTTTGGCAGGGAATCCAAGAATATGCGACGGCACATAATATCCCATTTGAGCGTTCCTATATTATAAATAATTCTAAGGGGCTGGATGTAGTGGAGTTGCCTGATGCGGTGCGCAAAATCTTGCTTTCCCGCGGAGCCTTAAACGAGTTGCATTTGGACCCGTCGGTTACGGCTACTGAGGACTGGATGTTTATCATCCACAACAAAGGTAAAGCCAAATAGCATTGCCTTTTATCAAAACCCCGCCCACAAGGCGGGGTTTTTGCGTTACAGGGGGCTGACACGGCGGAAAATTTGTGTTACAATAATAAATAAAAGACCTTATCCGACGAAGATAGGCCAAAGGACCCATATAAAAAATGGGTCCTTTGGCCCTTGTTATCCGTCGGGTTTTGTGATAGTATGAAGGTATAGAAGTGTACTTCGTGGGAGACAAGTATATGAATAAATTAATATCGTTAGTTTTAAGTTTCACTCTTATTTTCGGGAGTTTTACCCCCTCTTTTGCCCAGTTTCTTAAATTACCCAAAAATAGTGGCAAAGTGGTGGATTCTGCAGAAAAAGCTGCCGAAGCCGCCGGAAAACAAGCCGGCAAAGTGATGGGGCCTGCCCGTGGGGCTATGGGCGCAAAAGTCAAAGGACCGAATATCCCGCGGCTTAATGTAAAAGGAAATGTTCCTACTGTTTCTGTTCCTAATGTGCCGGGTTCTGTTTCTCCCAACGGAATTGTTACCCCTGCGGTGGGCG
This sequence comes from Candidatus Avelusimicrobium fimicolum, assembly GCA_900541355.1. Classification (GTDB taxonomy): domain Bacteria; phylum Elusimicrobiota; class Elusimicrobia; order Elusimicrobiales; family Elusimicrobiaceae; genus Avelusimicrobium; species Avelusimicrobium fimicola. The sequence continues at coordinate 12,230 of UQJU01000004.1, forward strand.
TAAACCCGCAGTTGTCGGTCGCTTTGGACCAAAGCATTGATGCTGCCCACGCCGCTTCCCTTTCTTCTAAAACTATAACGGAAGTAGATACGCTTTTAGCCGCCAAGGAATTTTCCTCCAAAGACGCGGGCGAAGTAATGAGGCAAATTTTTGATGTTCAGCGCACTCCCTCTGCACACGACCAACTGATTTTAGACGCCTATACGCGCGTAACCGTGGAAAAAGGCTTTGCTACGACCTCTAAACAAGCGTCTCTTGCCAAAGATACTTATGTGCGTCTTTTGCGCAATTACCGTTCTTCCTCTGCTTTAAATAGGGACGTAACGATGGCCGATATCAGCCGCTTGTCTGCTGATTCCGAGGGTCTTAAAGATTTGTCCGCTTGGGGGCAAACTATGGCCGCTGCGGCAGATTTGGGTTTCTACGGCACGGTCGAAGATGCTTCCCTGTTATTAGATACTTATAATAAAACTCCCCAAGCATTAAAGACGTTTAGCGAGGTGATTATCGGCCGCTCTCTCTTGACGTTGCAGGCTTACGAAGGGCTTGAAAAATTGGCCCAACTCTCCACGATTAATGGCAAACTGTATGGCGATTTCTGGGCTGGTGTTAGCCAATATGTAAAAGCAAATAATTTGCCCGTAACGCTTCCTACCGTAACGGCCGCACAAATGAGTTCCGCCAAAATTGCTCCCAACGTCAGCAAGGCGCTTACTTATTGGAACCGTTTGAACGCGCGCCACTTGGATGCATCCGCCAAAGGTACGGCGGATTGGGTGGCGTTAAATGCCAAAAAAGGCCAAGTCGTTGCGAGCCCGGTGTCCGAACCTGCCGCTAAACCTGCGGGCAATACGCCTGCACCGAAAGTGGATGTAAACTTGGGCGATATTACCTTGCCGGATGGTTTACACGTTGCTTATACGCCTGCCGCCGCAGACGGAGAAGTTGCGGCGTCCGAAACTCCTGCCGCTTCCAATTCCAGTACGGTATATAGCAGTGTTATTCCCGTCAGCCCCAAATGGCTGAGCAAGACCGCTAGCCGTGTGCGCGGATGGTTTACGCACGATGCCGAAAGCGTAGCCAACAGTACGGCTTTAAACATTTTATCCAAAGAATACCCCTTGGCTACACAGTTGCGCACGATTTTGGAAAGCGCCGCCTCTCAAAAATACAAAGAGCAGGCGTTGGTTTCTCTGTATAACCAGGGTAAATTTAACGAATCCATTAGCAAAATGTCTGCGGAAACGCAACGCTGGATTGAGTCTAAAAAAGAAAACCCCGAAGAATTGGGTAAGGCGTTGTATCACTTGTACGCTTCCCAATCGTTAAATACGGCGATTGCTGCGGTGTCTGATGCTACGGCCCAGTCCTCCTTTGAAAAAGAACTGGAAATGATTACCTCTGACCCGAACTGGGAAAAGAAGGTCCGCAGTGCCTGGGATAACGTAAATGTTTTGCCCTTGGCGACAGAAAGTTTTGCGGGGATTGTCCCGTCAATGCCGGATATTAATGAACAATTAATCGTTTCCTCTTGCCGTCCAACGGGCTTTGCCTCCAAGAACAGAATTACGGGTAAAGAAACCAAAAAAGGCGTATTCTACTCTAACAATATTCCGTTCTACTACCGCTCTGCCTCCGGCAAACTCAGCAGTGCTCCGGTGGGTATTTTGTCCCAGCCGCACGCTTCGTGGTACAGCCGCTTTTTGTCCAAATTCGGCTTGTCTGAAAAGCCGGGCTTGGTCATCCCCAAAGGGTTCGTACTCGCGCTGGACGAATCGGGCCAGTGGAAATATGTAATGCCGTCCGGTAACTTGGCCGCAGTCCGCGCGAACAAACGCTCTGCTAAACTTTTGGAAGAAATTCAGGCCAATGGTTCTGTGCAGGTCCCGTTAGATACGCCGTATAACTCTACTGATATGTTGGCTATGGCCAATATGTTGGAAAAGAATCCGGGCCTTAACTTGGAACTTAAACTCAATGAACCGCACTCTTTAAAGCAGTTCTTGACTCTGCACGCCTTATTTGTGGGTAACGATGCGGGTGCCTCTTTGACCGGTCCTTTTAAATCGGCCCTGAAATCCTTGCCGGGTTTCTCCGGTTTGATGTCCAACCTGGTCAGCGGTATTGGGTATTTTACCCCGTTAGTGGCCGCTAAATTGATGCCGCTTATGACGAAAATCGGTCATAAAAACACGATTCAGGCCATTTACGGCGGTGCCGCTGCGGCCTTAACCTTCGCTTTGGTGGGGTTGGGAATGTACGGTACGATTGACGTAAAGACGCTGTCCTTGCTCTCCTTGTCGTTGCCGACGGTTGCCTTGGTGTTGGGTGCAAGTATGGCTAATACTTCTATCCAGACCTTGCTTAACTACTATAAGAACCCGGTGGCCCGCACGGCGGCGCACTTGGACTTCTCGGAAAATAAACAGTGGTCCCGCTTGGCCTTAACGGCGGCTACGGGCTTGTTGGCCACGGCCGGTTTGAACTTTACGATTGTGGTTCCTGTCGGGCTTGCACTGTTGGCTGCTTCGGAAATGCTCTTCCTTAATACGCCTATTTACAAAATGGGTAAAGGTGTAAAGGCCGCAGGTGCCGCAGCGGAAAAAGCCGCTGTAAAAGTGCCGGAAGTTTCCAAGGAACAACTGGCGAAAGAAGAAGCCGAAGATAAAGCCTTATATAAACAGAATTTTAGAAATACGCGCGACGTGAAAGACATCGCCAGCCGTGTGAAATTGGTGTACGCCAGTTATGCGGCCAGTTTAATGATGCTTTCCCAGGACGCAAACGCCGTGTTGGGTAACGATGTGGGCCAATGGTTGGTAGCCGGCTTTATGTTTGCCACGGCTATGACTCGTAAGTTTGCCTCTAAACAGGTATCCAGCAAAAAAATGACGGACGACCAGTTGACCGGTGCTTCTTTGCCTCTGTTGGCCGCTACGGCGGGCGCGATTGCCCTTATGCCGTACTCGGGCCCGTTGGCGTTGGCTACGGCTGGATTCGGTGTGTTGCACTATATGGCTACAGCAGTGCCCGGCCAGTTGGACTCCGTCCGCTTGCAGAATATGGTTTCTGCGGCTATGCAGAAAGAAAAAGTGGCTATCCGCGAAAATACCTCGTTGACGGAAGCCGAAAAAGAAGCCCAATTAAAACGCATTGAACGCCGCGAAAAAACTTGGGGTAGTTTGGCGGGTAAAGATTACTCCGTCTTTAACTCCCACGGTTTGATTGGTATTTTGACGGCCTCTGCGATTGCTTTCGGCTTGGCCGATCTCGGCCCGCAATGGGCGCTTGACCTGGTAAACCAAGTTTCCGCCTTGACGGGCAATGCAGGCGAAGCGTTTACCTTAGGTATGAACCGTATTATCTTAGGTTACTCTGCGGTAGTGGCGAGCATTTTGGCGGCGCGCAACTGGGGCTTAACCAAGGATTTCTTGGGCCTGTTCCGCAAACCCAAGATTACTATGGACACGATTGAATCGGGCAAAGTAAATGCGGAATCGTTTGGCATCAGCAAAAAGAACGCTTACAGACGCTTGTCCGAAGTGAACGGTACGCTTTCCAAATTGGAAAAACAAATGGTGGACTACGGCGTGAGTTCCGAACACAAAATGACGGATATGCTCAAACAAATGACGCAATCCTATAACCGTTTGGTTGCTATCAGCGAAGTGGAAGGTTCTTCTACGGTAATGGGTTCGTTGGAAAAATTGCAAGGCATTGTAAAGTCTTACGGGGTGATATTGGAGAAAAACCACCTGTCTGTAATGCTTAACCGCGAATACGAACAACTTTCCAAATCGTTGGCTGCTATTGATATGACCGCCAAAGATGTAAAATTCTCGTATGTGCCGGAAGGTCTGTACAACGGGCCGGTAATGTCCGAGGCGGCTAAACCGTGGTATTCCAGATTGATGCCCAAAAAGAAAGTAAAATCTATGGACAAGGGCAGATTTGAAGACGTGTTCGTCCTCATTAACGAACTGGACCAGTTGGCTGCCAATATTAAACACGGCACCACCACCGCTGGTACATACAGATTGTTCATCCAGTACCAGAACGAAGCCAAACGCGCGTTGCAGGAATACGCTGAACTCAACCCGGCCGATTCCCCCCGCGTGTTGGAACAAACCCAACGTTTGAACCGCATTTGCAGTGCGCTTAAAACATTGGATAAGAACCACAACCTGTTGCAGGAAAATGCCGGACCGACCTCCGCTTCTGATATTTTACAGTTGCGCGATGTATTGAAAGGGTATCCGGATATGCCGGTTGCGGAACATTAAGTAAGTATTTTTGGACGAAACCCCGGGCCTCAAAAGCCCGGGGTTTTTCATCTCTGCAAAATTGTGCTAAAAAAATACTTTTACCGACGAAAAAACACTTGATTTTACCCACCCCATATATGTTATAATTACTAAGTAAGCAAATGATTTGCTTCTTGCAATTTACTGCACATCCACTTTCTAATCGAGGGAGCGCCCCGGCGGGAAGCCAGCGCCGGAGAGTGTTGATGCGTGGCTTTTGCACGTTAAATTATAAATAGGAGACAAGAATGTTCGCAAAATTAGTTGGTTGGCTTAAACCTTTGCCGGACGGAACACCTATTTCCGACGAGGCACAGATTAAGCGTTTGTACCGTAACTGGCGTATTAAGATGTTCTTCGGCATGTACTTTGGTTATGCCTTGTTTTATTTCACCCGCAAAAATTTGGATTATGTAAAACCTGCGCTGAGCCAGAACTTTGGCTTGGACGTAATTCAGTTGGGGTATATCGGCACGACGATTTATCTTACCTACGGTATCGGTAAGTTTTTAAGCGGCGTGTTGGCGGACCGCTGTAACATCCGTGGCGTAATGGCGCTCGGCTTGTTCATTTCTTCCCTTATCAACTTGGCGTTCCCTTTCCTGCCGCAATTCCAGGCCTTCTTGGGCAATATGGGTATTACCTTGCCGCTCGTGGCGTTGGCCTCGTTTGCCTGGGGCTTGAACGGTGTGGCGCAGTCTATGGGATTTCCTCCGGTAGCCAAAGGTTTGGTATACTGGTTCTCCCCCTCTGAAAGAGCGACCAAATGGACCTTGTGGTCCTCTTCCCACACGTTCGGTGCGTTCTTTGTGGGCGTGTTGATTTCTTATCTGCTCAAATTGGATATGTGGAAAATGGCTTTTATCGTACCTGCTTTTATGGGTATTTGTTATAGTATTTTCCTGATGTTCTTCTTGACCGATAAACCTACTACCGTGGGTTTGCCTCCTATTGAAGTTTACAGAAACGACGTAATGCCTGTAAAAGAAAAGAGCACCCTTTCCCACTGGGAAATTCTTAAAAAACACGTGCTCAAAAACCCGTTCCTTTGGGCCTTGGCTATTTCGTACATCTTCATTTACTATGTGCGCTTTGCTACGTTGGACTGGGGTACGATGTTCCTGACCCAGGAACGCGGCTTTACGCCCGATGGTGCCGTGTCCGCTATGAAATGGATGCCTTTCTTGGGTATGCCCGGCGGTATCGTTGCCGGTTACTTGGCTGATAAATTCTTCCAAGGCCGCTGCACCCAAATGAACATTATTTATTTGGTCATTTTGGCCGCCAGTTGCTGGGGCTTTTATTGTGTGGCCGGTACAGACCAGTTCTTCTGGACGTCCTTGCTCGCTTCGTTTATCGGCTTCTTTGTGGACGGTCCGCAGAATCTGGCCGGCGGTGTGCAAGCCTCCCGTGTAACCGTGCAGGAATCCGTTTCCGCCGCGTGCGGCTTTACGGGTATGTTCGGTTACTTTGGTGCTATGTTGTCCAGCACCGGGGCCGCGTACATCAGCAAGAGTTTCGGCTGGAAAGGTGTGTACTTCTCCTGCATTATTGCGTGTATTATCGCAATGGGCTGTATTGCCACCACTTGGAAGAAGGAAGCCGCTTCTATTTCTGCTGAAAACAAATAACATTTACGGTTATTTAGAAAAACCCCTGGGATTAATTCCCGGGGGTTTTTCGTCTAATGGCCATTATTGGGGACTGGCTAAAAGAATTTAAATTCTATTCTAAATCAAGGATAATGTTTATAAAGAAAGTTTGTTTGCTCCCAAACCGTGGAATTTAATGCTTGGGTCATAATAACATATCCTTCCGTTATTGCGCTTGCAAAAGGATAGATTTTAAAGCATTTTCCCCTCTATTTGTGTAGATTTTTAAGCAGAAAAATGCCCATTTGGTCCTTTTACCCCCGGGTATAGATAAAAAATTTAACGGTGTTCTTGGATAATAAAAACCTTACATAACGGGTGATCTGGGTCGTCTGTACAATGGGAGATTTTGAAGTTTTTATCGTCCATAATTTTTTTTATTTCCTGTTGTTCTGCCTCGCTCGGCGTAACCTTTGGCAGAAAAATAAAGAAATCCGTATTTGCATCTTTACGGTAGTTTGCCGGCACTCTAAATAAAAGAGTTTTCCCGCTCAATTTGGCCTCTTCCGCTAATTTTTCCCACGCGGGGGCAGATACATATTCTACTGTTTTGGTTTTAAGACCGTCCTTGTTTAGCAACTGTGGCATCGTGGGATAGTCGTTAGATGATAATTGCGTATGCCACGCTCCACCGTAAACAATAAAACGGGACTGTGGGTCCGCCTTGGCAACGGACAAAATGATTTTTGCCCAATGTTCATTGCGCGCACGCATCCCCGCGGCCGATTTGCTCCAAGCGTAATTATTTTGTGCCTGGGGTAAATCCAACCCAAGTACCGTCAACCCATAGCGTTTTGCTACCGCTGCCGAAGCCGAATAGGCTTTTCCTAATGCTAATTTACTTTCCAGTTCAGTCAGCGTAATTTGATTGCCCGCGTATTGGTCCAAAAGAGGTTGCTCGGAGGATAAGTAAAATTCTGTGCCAAAATGTGTAAAACCTTCCTTATTCTGTCCAAAATATTTAATCATAAGGTTGGTTTCTCTCTTGGCGCGTTCATTTCCGTGTTCTTCGCCCAAAAGTAATATATCGGTATCTCTGTCCAACAGCGTGGCATAATTGAAATTACCCGTTATTGGGCGAACCTGTTTTAAGAGTGCTTTCTTTAAAACAGTATCACTTGTTAAGCGGGCTTCAAAATTGTGGCGTGCGCGGTCAAAATCGGGTGCAAAGGCCAGGGCCTTTTCTGCGCATAAAACGAGGCAAATTAACAATAAAAATAGAGTAATCTTCTTCATATTTATACTATAAGTGTTCTTGTTGAAATAGTCAAGGCAAAAAAATACGCCGCCCGAAATCGGACGGCGTATTAAGCAACTAATGGTTAATTAGATGTTCATAACGTAGAGCATATTGGTCGTACCGGCTTTACCAAACGGAATACCGGCAGTTACTACTACGTTGTCGCCTTCTTTGGCTAAACCTTGGGCGAGGACGGCTTTTTTGGCTTCGCGCGTCATATCGTCAAAGTTTTTCAAATTGTCAATGACAATCGGCGTTACACCCCATACCACAGCCAACTGGCGGGCGGTGGTTATGTTTGGCGTAAGGGCCAAAATAGGCAAGCCGCCGGCGCGCTGTTGGGAGGCACGCAGAGTGGTGGAACCGGAATCGGTAAACGTAACGATTACGTTGGCCGTATCCAAGTTGGTGGCCACAATGCCGGCACCCGTAGTGATGGCGCCTTCTTTGGTGGAATCGTTTTTGCGTTCCAACAAGGAAAGGCCTTTGCGGTAGCGGTGGTCTTTTTCTACGGTTTCAATGATGCGGCGCATCGTGGTAACGGCTTCCACCGGGTGATCGCCTTGGGCGGTTTCGGCAGAGAGCATTACAGCGTCCACACCGTCGTAAACGGCGGTAGCCACGTCGGAGGCTTCAGCGCGGGTAGGCATAATGTTGTGAATCATAGATTCCAACATTTGCGTAGCAATGATGACCGGTTTACCAGCTTTGCGGCAGCCGGAAACAATCTTTTTCTGCAAGACCGGCACGAGTTCGGGACTGGTTTCTACGCCCAGGTCGCCACGGGCAACCATTACTACGTCGGTCAAGTCAATAATTTCGCGCAAGTGTTCAATGGCGGACGGCTTTTCAATTTTGGAGATGATGTGCGCTTTGGATTTCATCAAACCGCGCAATTCAATTAAGTCTTCCGGTTCCTGAACGAAGGACAAGCCGATGAAATCGGCGCCCAACATTTCGGCGATTTTCAAATCTTCTTTATCTTTGGCGGTTAACGCGGAAAGCGGCAATTTTACGCCGGGTACGTTTACGCCTTTTTTGTTGGAAAGTTCGCCACCCGCGATAACGGTGCAGTCGGCGGTGTCGGCGGTGTGGGCATCCACACGCAAGCGGACTACGCCGTCATTAAGCAAAAGTTCCAGGCCGTCTTTCATAGCGGCAAAAATTTCTTTGTGGGGCAGGCAAACGCGGGTCTGGTCGCCGGGTTCCGGATTCATATCCAAGCGGAATTTATCCCCTTCTTTCAAGTGGATGCGGTAATCTTTAAACGTGCCAACGCGGAGTTTCGGGCCTTGCAAGTCAAACAAGATACCCAAAGTGCAGTTGTATTTTTTTTCCATCTTGCGGATGTTGGTTACTCTTTCCTGGTATTCGGGCAAGGAACCGTGGCTGCAGTTGCAGCGGAACACGGAAACGCCGGCTTTTACCAAGGATTCAATAGATTTTTCATCGCTGGTGTCGGGACCGATGGTCGCGACGATTTTGCAAAAGTCAGTATTTTTCGGCATAATCTTAATTTTATTTCCTCTATCTAACTATATGAGAGGGGGTTTTCCCCTTCTTTATTATTTTATTATTTTTGGAGCGCGTTGTCATTGGTTTATTGTATTAGAAAATTGAAAAGCCCCTTTAAATTCGCTAAAATATACCATATGGATACGTCTTTAACCCCTAAAAAAGATTATTTTCCCCCGATGCATACGGCCGAACACATTTTGAACCAAACAATGGTTCGTATGTTTGGCTGTGAGCGCAGTTTAACTAACCATATTGAAAAAAATAAATCCAAGTGTGATTATTTCCTGCCGATTGAACCGACAGCGGAACAGTTGCGCGAGGTGGAAGATATGGTAAATGACGTGATTGCCGGGCAACTGCCCGTAACGGCGGAGGAACTTCCGCGCGAGGAGGCGGAAAAGAGTGTGGATTTATCCCGTTTGCCGCCAGAAGCCGGAAATACCGTGAGGTTGGTGCGCGTGGGCGGGTATGATGTCTGCCCCTGTATTGGCAAACACGTGGAAAATACCCGCGAAATCGGGCATTTTAAAATAATCAGTTGGTCATACCAAAACGGCAAATTGCGTATCCGTTACAAACTTGAAGATTAAACCCCAGGAGAATTATGAAACTTTTGCAAAAAGCATTTTTGCTGATTGCCTTGGTGTTGCTTTGCGGTGTTTCGTACGCGCAGGACGGCAAACAGGGCTGGCAAATTGAACTGAAAAAAATTGCTCTTGACGTAACTTCCACCGAAGTAAAACACGCCAAAGAATACCAAGACTTTTCTGATGCCCGCTTAAACGGCGATTCCCAAACTGCCGTGCGCGGTAATTTGGATGCGATATCGGATTATCACGCCGAACACTATTTGTGGACCAATGAACTGTTAATGGACTATGGCCGTACTAAAATCCGCCCTGTGGAAGGCGAGACCTTAACCAATGAAAATGCCGACAAAATTTTGTTTACCACCGGCTACACCCAACGCTTATGGAAGGTTGAAAACTTTTTAGGCGGCTTTGAAGCCGGCCCATTTGCCAATTTGGGTTACGAAACCGAATTTACCAAGCCTGATAATTCCCCCCGCACCCGCATTTTGCGCGGAACGGCCGGGGTAAAAATGTTTGAAGGAAAATATTTAAAAAGTTTGTTTGCTGCCGTAGTGGGTGAGCGTGATTTTACATATAGCCCCAATTCAACCAAACTGGCGTGGGAAGCGGGATTGAAAATTGAGCAGCCCGTGCGCGAAGGTGTAACGGCCAAATATTCTGCCCTGTTCCGTGATTATTTAAGCGCATCTGAAAAGCGCCCGACCGATTTAGATTATGAATTTGCCGCCGATGCGCGCTTGGAAGTGGAATTATATAAAAATTTGCACCTTGCCCCGTTTATCAGTTATTATACGGCGCAGGCCAAAGATTTCGGTACGCGCGGTGAAAATATTTATGTGGGTGTATCGTTATCATTTAGCCATATTTTTAAAGAAGCCAAATAATCAATATTAGTGTGTATCATAAAAAATCCCCCAGTTTTGTCTGGGGGATTTTTTATGGTTAACGGAGAAAGCCTCCTCCGCTAAATTGATTGGTCCAGATGTTATGCGGACGGTTCGTTCCTTGCTGAATTTTTTCCATAACGTTTTGCAAGGATTCGGGCCCGTATTCTCCGTGAAAATATACATCCACAATATCCGAAGCAGGGATATCTTCATAAGAGTAATAAATAGTTTTGGTGGAGTTAAGTTTTGGATCTTTACCAAGTTCCATTGCAGGCGTCCGGCGTACTACAAACACAACTCCAAGGCCATCTTTCTTATACCCGTTTTGGAAAATATAATGGCTTGCTTCCGTGTAAGAAGAAGACAAACTGACGGCCGATCCTCTGGAATCCGTACCCACGTTCCAAGTAGAGTTTTTAGGCGAAAAGCCGTTCTTTAAAATGGCCACCAACTCTTCCGGCGTGATAATCATTCCGCGGTACAGAATCTTATCGGATTTTTCGTCCGGATGATACATAGACTGGGGTCTGCTCTGGTACGGCTCAATACGGCGGACATAAAAACCCGAAATATAATCCTCGGGCAAATGATATGAACTCAAAAGCGCAGCACGGTTTTGCTCAATATCTTTAATCCAATCTTGTTGTTTAAGCAGTTGTTGTTTTCTCTGCTCGTTGAGTTTGAGTTGGATTTCCTTGGCTTTTTTATTAACCGCTAATCTTAAAGTGGTTACCGGCAGTTGGACGACCGGGGTTTTAAACTTAGGATTTTTTACTTTAATACCAGTTACAGCCCCTTTTGGAAACAGGGTTTTGTTAGACGGCAAATGGTAAACTTTTATTTTAACACGTTTTACAGGCAGCCTCTGCGCCTGAGCAACGGGCGTAACAGCAACACAGACAAGTACAGCGAGAAGTAATTTTATGTATTTCATTTTATTTTTCCTTTTATCTATTAGTTAAATTCTGTAAAATAAAACCCCGAACCTTTTATAAAAGTCCGGGGTGTAAAACTAAAACGACTTAAATTAAAACATATATCCCGGGCTAAATTTTATTTTTTTAGTAATATTGGAAATAAAATTAAATAGAACCACCATAATTTCCGCCATTGTGCAATCAACGGTAATTAACGGATGTTTCCAAGAAATTAGAATAATCTTTTGCATATATGTACCTTTTTATAAATTTAAAAAAGAAAAACCCCGGTTTTTTAATAGCCCGGGGTTTTTAAATAAAATCTAAAACAAAAATTATATAACCATTGGTTCCGGACTAAAATATCTATTTTTAATACTAGTATATAGATTGCACATAGAAAATAGATTAAACAAATCGGATGCAAAAACGACCGACTTCTTTGCAGAAGCGGAAATGGAGTGAGAAATAATGGTCCAAATGTTTTTGTTTTTCATAGATACAAATAGTGTATATTTTTTTTAAAAAAAATGCAACAATTTTTTAAAAATATTTTTTTTCGTAAAAATTTAGTTCTATTCTCCGTCGGAGAACAGCAACCGTACATCATCCGTCAAATCTCTAATATTATATTATAAATTGACGTAAATTATTTGGTTGTTATTCAAATTTTAGCCCGCAAGTAGAAGCGTATTTCTGGTTTGCTTCTATGTTTTATGTCTTTAAGTAGCCCGATTACGGCGATTGTTTTTCCCCTTCTTTGGCTTTGCTTTTTCCCAGTGGAGCGGCTTGGAATAGTTTAGTGGCAGGGGCAGTATGCCACAGGCAGAGGTCGCCGGCACACATTACATATTTTTATTAATCTTTGTTAGACAAAAAAGAGGGCTTCCGCAAGGAAGCCCTCTCTTGCAACAAATAAGATTATTTGTTTACGGAAGCCATATGGGCGATCAAATCCAGCACTTTGTTAGAGTAGCCGATTTCGTTATCGTACCAAGATACGACTTTCACAAACGTATCCGTCAAGGCGATACCGGCTTTGGCGTCAAAGATAGACGTAAGCGGGCAGCCCAAGAAGTCGGAAGACACAACGGCTTCATCGGTGTAACCCAAGATGCCTTTGAGTTCGCCTTCGGAGGCTTCTTTCATCGCTTGGCAGATTTCCGCATAGGTGGCCGGTTTGGCCAAGTTGACGGTAAGGTCAACCACGGAAACGTCCAAGGTCGGCACGCGCATAGACATACCGGTCAATTTGCCGTTGAGTTCAGGAATTACTTTACCTACGGCTTTGGCAGCACCGGTAGAAGACGGGATGATGTTGCCGGAAGCGGCACGGCCGCCTCTCCAATCCTTCATAGAAGGACCGTCAACCGTTTTTTGGGTGGCGGTGGTGGAGTGCACGGTGGTCATCAAACCATCTTTAATACCAAACTTGTCGTTCAAAACTTTGGCAATAGGAGCCAAGCAGTTCGTGGTGCAGGAAGCGTTGGAAACGAATTGGGTACCTTTTACATAGGTTTTTTCGTTTACGCCGACTACGAACATCGGGGTAGCGTCTTTGGACGGAGCAGACATTACCACATATTTGGCGCCGGCTTTAATGTGGGCCTGCGCTTTTTCCTGGGTAAGGAACAAACCGGTGGATTCTACTACATATTCGGCACCTACTTTATCCCAAGCCAATTCTTCGGGGTTCTTGCAAGCGGTTACGCGGATTTTTTTGCCGTTGACGATCAACTGGCTGTTTTCAACGTCCGCTTCCACGGTGCCGTTAAATTTGCCGTGCATCGTATCGTATTTGAGCATATAAGCCAAATAGTCAACCGGGCACAAGTCGTTGATGCCTACGATTTCAATATCATTGCGTTCTTGCGCCGCGCGGAATACAAAGCGACCGATGCGGCCAAAACCGTTAATACCAACTTTAATCATACAGTTTACACCCTCCATAGATTTTTTACTTCTGCAAATATTTTACTATTTTTTGAGCCGTTCGTGTACCCTGTAAATAGGGTTAATTAAGCGGCACATCAATTTTGGTGTCCCGTCTGGTGGCAGGATTATACACCGTTTGACGTTTTTTAATTAATTTTTGTTCCTTTAAATCGTACACGTATGTTGTTTTAATGCTGTGGTCGGAACTGGTGCGCCCTTCAATAAGGGCTAACCCGTCTTTATCCCACTGCGCGCGGCGCGTGGTTAATTGCAAATAGCGGCCTTCGGGCTTGTCTGCAATCGCGTTTTTAATTTTGCTATACGAGAATTTGCTTTCAAACGTCAGGTTTTTAATTGCCTTTTGGTTTTCGTCCAATAAGGAGCCTGCCGTTAGATATTCGTCAATATCCATATCAAAAATAGGCTTATCGTCAAAATAAAAGGGCACTTTGGCTACACCGCCGTTGTGATAGGCTTCCACCAATTTGTAAAGGTAATGCGCATGCGTGGCGTAGGCAACGTCCTTACCGGGGTCCTCTGTGTGGTGAATACTGCCTGTGTGGATGCCCACCAGTTCCCCCTTGTCGTTTAACACCGCACTGCCGCACAGACCGGGACGTTTTTCGGCCGGCATAGAAATCGTTGTGCGAATAGAAATCGGCGTTACACCTACTACCTTGCGTTCCGGAATAGCGGCTGCGGAAGAGTGCGTAAAACCTTTGGAAAGTAAATTATTATCCAGATAAGGGGTAGCCTCGCTAATGGAATAAGGAGCCAAAAGGGACTCAATATCCTTTGGAAATTTGACAAGAGCCATATCCAACATACTCTTGGGCGAATAGGCCACTACCTCTACGGTTGCTTCGTGCGGCAAACCGTTTTTATAGACAATAGCGGTGAATGTTTTGTGCAAAGCGTCTTTTTCGTTGGATGACACAGCGATTGCATGTGTGGCTATAACGCCATATATCTCGTTTTTTCCATTGTATGGAATAGAAACGACCGTTCCCGAAAAAATGTTTGTACCGCTGATATTTGCGGCTGCTTTGGGTGATTCCACCGCTTGAAAGATATACGCATCTTTCGGGATAACTTCGGTCGCCAAGATATTTTTAAGGCGCAAGTTTTCCTGTTGCAACTGTTGGAGTTGGGACAGGGCTTCTTGCAATTGGACCTTGCTGGAAAGAGTGGAAATGTTAGATGATAATTTGGGAACAGACGAACCGGCCGGGAAAGTAACGGCAGAGGGAATTTTGACCTTGGTGGGTAAGGCCACGGAAGGCAAGCGGCTAATTCCTTTTGAGGTTGCTTTTGAAACCTGCTCTGCGGCGCGTACGCCGCGGCTGATAGAAGGTACTTGGGCCCCCGCCGTAGCGGGCACTAAAACAGAAAGTAGAAAGGCAAAAGTGAAAAGAATATATTTTTTCATACTTATATTTTAACACTTGCGTTGGGGGCTAACAAGGGTCAAAGGACCTAATTCCCCTTGGGTCCATAATACTTTTTTATGCCTTGTAATAGGCGAGAAAAGGAAAAATCTTTCATTAAATGTACTATTAGCACGACTCCTATTAAGGGACGCAAAAAAGAGCCAAGATTGAGTACTAAATCAAAATAAGATGCGAAAAAACAATGAGAGGGCAAATTCATTGGCATAAACAAAAGGGCTAGTAAGAAAACGGTTAAATTATCCGTTTTTTCACGAGGGTCTTTTAATAGTAAGAGTACGGGCAGTGCCAGTTGGATTAGTGTATAATCGTGCGAGACAAAGGACAGAAACACTTCGGATAGGGCTAACAAAAGTGCGGCCCGTACGAAACTACGGTTAATAAATATAATATAGGCGCAGATCAAGGAAAAAATACCCAATGCAAAAAACATATAAAAGGGCATTGTGTTACGGGAGAAAATCATTAATGCTTCCCAACTTTCAGGCGCGCCTTGTATTTGCGTTAGCAGAAAGACGGGCACCCGGATTAAGTTAAAAAATGAGTGTGAAAATTCCAGTCCCAGCGGCAGTAACTGGTGGCGTATATTAAACCCTTCAAAACCTGCAAATCCTTGAAACCCGCTCCCCCACCAGCCAAGTGCCAACAGTGCCCCAGTAAACAGTACCGTTCCGGCCAGTTCTTTATAGTGTTTATCCGCCATAAAAAGTACGAGGAATACAGCGGGATAAAGTTTCATATTGATTCCTACGGCTAGTAAGAGGGCGGCTAACCAAAAGCGTTTGGCATTGTAGCACAATAGAAACGCGGCGCAGACAGCAAACAACAAAAGTTCCGTATTGGCTCGGTCCAACGCCAAAATGAGCGGAAAGGAGCAGAGCGTAAAAATTAGGGGCGCAGTCCATTTTTGTTTGAGGAACGAAAAAGCACAACGGGCCAAGGCAAAATACAGGGCCGTTCCCCCCGCAAGCATTGCGTAGAGAGAGACTTTTTCCGGCAGGTATTTTAACCCTTCTAACGCCCACACAAAGAACGGAAAATAATTGCCGCTTTGCTCGCCGCGGGCTATTTTTATAGTTTCGTAAAAATCGTTAAAGCGGTAGCGCGGGTCAAAAAGAAAGGTAACATACGGATAATACTCGCGGTGCAAAAAGAGGTTTACCGTGCAAACAGTAAGGGCAACAACTAACCCAACCAGGAGTGCCCCACAAAAGAATTTTACCCGTTTTTCCGGGGTAATATCTTTCAGCCAAAAATCCCTAATACTGGCAAACATATTAAATATTATATCTTTATTTTTTCTTTTTTTTGATAAACAGGGTGATTAATTTCAATAAATGGCGCGCAAAAAAGAATTTGATTCGTTGGGTGAAATTTAAATCATTTTTTACAAAGGCTTCATTTAGTTTGTTTCCGTTGTAAAAGGTATAATTTTTGCGGAAAGAACCGAAAATATAGCCAAAGAAACCGTGGTTGCCCACATTTTCTAATACATAGGCGCGCAGTTTGGGATCTTCTATCATTTGCAACGAATTTAAGAAGCCGACCGTCCAAAACATATTGCGGGTGCTTGCCGGAATATAACTTTTTTCTGCGCCGCGGGTGTTCCAGTCATCGCCGGAAAAAACAATATCCAAGGTGCATTTGTCCATTATTTCCCCTTGGGGTAAGAAAATAAGGCCTTTTTTGTTTAAAATATCGCAAACCAAGGCCAAATGCGGGAACATATTGGGGATGTTGTTGTACATATTCATCAGTACCCCGTTTGTGATAATACGGGTGTGATAAATAGCGGCCGGAACAAAGGTGCATTGGCGGACAATTTTGGCAATATTATTAGACCCTTTCAGGTCATCTTTGCGGGTTAAAATCAGGTCGTATTCTTCTGTTTCCAATGCTTTTTCAATTTCCGCCCAGGCATCCCACTTAAAAGAATCATCATCACACACCACCCACACATAAGGGGCCGTAGCCATTTCGTAGGAGCGGGTGATATTGGCATTACCGCCGATATTTTTAGGGTGGCGGATATGGGTAACATTGGCAAATTTCTTTGCAAAAGATTCTATTACCTCGCTTGAACCGTCCGTAGAGGCGTTGTCTAAAACCGTAATGGAGCAATTTTTAACCGGGCTGTCCGCTGCGGTTAATTGTTCCAGCGTGTGTGTGATATGCACTTTCCGATTATATGTCGGAATAATAATTTCTAGTTGTTTTTGAATTTCCATATTCTTGTTTTTATATGACCCAATAAGCGAATATTTAGTCCTTTTTCGTCCTTAAAAAATGAACAGCAATATGCAACCGGCGCCAATAAAGCAAAGGCTAATTTAGCCCAACCACAACTTAAATGGATTCCTGTTGCGTAGATATAAAATAAACCTTTTCCGTTTGCCAAATAACGGCCGCAAAAGTTATAAAAATTTTCATTTTCGGCATTGGCAAAAAAAGAACATTTTTGACGGTAATCCGATCTTTGTAACATTGGAATAGAACTTAAATAACCTTTCGCCCAAAACATATTTTTGAGTAAAGGATGCACTTGATTAACTTTTTTGGCTCCCCTGACATAAGAATCGTTACCGGGATTCAATTTCATAGTTACCAAAGGTTTTTGTAAAATCGGCAATTTTTCTCCCGTATTGATGGCGGCTGCGGCCACTGCCAACTGCGGAAACATATTAGAAATGTTAAAGTACATATTCATAAGTACATCAGCGGTTATTAAGTCAGTTCTATATATAGCCGCAGGGACAAACGAAAGTTGCTTAAATAGATATTGAACACCCTTTTCCGGCGCGTTGTAGTTTGCGACCACGACCGCAGGAGGGTTGTTTTTAAGAGCCAACTCCAACTCGTGCCAATTTGTCAAATCATATTCGTCGTCATCACACATTACCCACACATAAGGGGCCGCGGCCATTTCATAGGCGCGGGTGATATTGGCATTGCCGCCGATATTTTTAGGGTGGCGGATATGGGTAACATTTGCAAATTTCTTGGCAAAAGATTCTATTACCTCGCTTGAACCGTCCGTAGAGGCGTTATCTAACACCGTAAGAGGCAAATCTTTTAGCGGAGAATTATCGGACAAAATAGTTTCCAAGGTTTTTTTACACTGTTCCTTGCGGTTATAGGTAATTAAAAATAATTCTAATTTATTCATTTTATTGGCCAGGTACTTGTTGTTTGGGATAAAAAATGTCGCTCCAAATGTTTCAAAAATGGCAGAAAAAGCCACTTGAAAGGTTTTGTATTAAAATTCCAAGTAGGTAGATTTTCTTTTTTACAGCACTCTGTTAAAGCCGCAAGGGTATAGTGCTTGTCATCTAACTTCTTTCC
This sequence comes from Candidatus Avelusimicrobium fimicolum, assembly GCA_900541355.1. Taxonomy (GTDB): domain Bacteria; phylum Elusimicrobiota; class Elusimicrobia; order Elusimicrobiales; family Elusimicrobiaceae; genus Avelusimicrobium; species Avelusimicrobium fimicola. The sequence continues at coordinate 30,066 of UQJU01000004.1, forward strand.
AACATTTAATTTACCGAACAAAAAATGTTTGTTGTGCCAGGCATACAGATAATGAAGAAGTAAATGTTTGTTATTTGCGCCCATTAATTCATAGAATAGTTTATCCCAATTAACTATTTGTTGAATAGTTGGAAAATTTAAGGAGTTGCTATCTTGGCCTTGGTGTTGGCGTGTATATATAAAATGTTTATCCGTAAAGTAAATAACATTTCCTTTCAAGGCCATTTTGGCTAAAAGGGGCCAATCATTAAATTTGTTAAATTTTTCATATTCCAACGAAGATTCTTTTAATGCCTTGCTTTTGTATATTGCCGGGGCATACGAAACTCCTTCGCAGAAATATATATATTGCGCCCATTTTTGGGGCGAAGTAAAGAAAATATGACTAGGAGCAACCTGGCTCGGCATTTGCGGAACAGAATTGTTTGCAAAGGCCGAATGGGTAGTTGTGATGAGGGCTACATTAGGGTAAGCATTAAGTGCTTTTAATGCGTTTTCCAAATAGGCAGGGTGCAATAAATCGTCATCGTGAAATAGCATACAATATGGACGAGAAACCAATTCTTGTGCTTTTTTAAAATTACCCAAAAAACCAGTTGTGTGAACATAATGTACCCCCCTGTCTTTTAGTTGAAACACTATTTCTGCGGTATTGTCTGTGCTTTCATTATCTAATACTGTGATGTTTTTTATGGGTACAGTTTGCGCAAGAATGCTCTGCAGCGTTTCTTTTAATAAAGAAGCCCTATTATGGGTGGTTACAAAAATCTGGATATCGTCTATTGTGTACATATTTTATTAGTTAATAATTTCTTTTAATGCTTCCTGTAAAGTGTATTGAGGTATAAACCCAACCTCATTTGTTAGCCGGCTATTATCTCCTATGATAATCGCAGGTTGGGTTGTTGGTAAATTTTTTAAATCTAACAGGTTTTCTTTGCCTAAAAGACGGGCCACTGTTTGGGAGTATTCAGCCAAAGAAACAGAAACCCCGGTGCAAATATTTACGGCGCCTTCGGTTTTAGCATCCAAAAACTTAACAAAAGCCGCAGCGATATCTTTGGTATACATATAATCTTTTACTAATTGTGCGTGATTAACAGAAACGGTTTTTCCGGCTTTTAACGCATTAATAATAGAGGCTGTAAGGCGTGTTGGGTGTTCGTTTCGTCCATAAACATAAAAAATGCGTCCGTAGCCAAAACTAATATTATTGGCTTTGCAAAATTGAGAGGCTATTTCGTGTAAATTATTTTTGCAAAAAGCATAAATATTGTGAGGTTCAATTTTATCTGTTTCTTTAATTGGAGTATCTTTGAAAGCGTATTCAAAACAGGTTCCGGCAAATACCGCGCGTATTCCTCCGTTTTGGGCAAAGTATTTTAGTAAGGTAAGACCTGCGCGCACAAAATCAAAATTAAGATTGCTGTTTTGGTAATTTCCCGTAGTACACCACGCCATATTGAGCAAATATTGCGGTTGTATTTGGGAAAAAATTTTTGCAATAAAATTCTCATCAAATAAATTGCCTTTTAACCAATTAACTCCGGCAATAGCGGGAGAGTTTTGGTCTATGGTTATGGCAAAAACATCAAAACCGGCTTGGCGTAAAGGTTCCAAGAGTTCCTTGCCAATAAGGCCGGTAGCACCGGTAACTAATACTTTTTTAGAGGAGGGCATAGTTGTTATCTCTTTCATTAATAATAGGATTTTTTATAGGCCAGTTAATGCCTAGTTTCGGGTCGTTCCACCGTACTCCGGCGTATGCTTCCGGGTGGAAAAATTCCCCCAGTTGATAATATACAGTAGAGTCATTTTCTAATGTTTGAAAACCGTGGGCGCACATAGGCGGGATATAGAGAAGTTTATTATTACCTTCCGTTAGTTCTGTTGTGATATGTTTTAGATAAGTTGGCGAGTTCGGCCGTAAATCTACCACAACATCAAAAATACGCCCGCGCAAACAAGAAACAATTTTGATTTCCGGAAAAGGGTCTTTTTGATAGTGCAGCCCCCGTAGCGTTCCCTTGTGCGTGTTGCCCGATAAATTGCACTGGCACATAGAAAATTCCAAACCGTTGTGTTGCAACTCTTTTAAGCAAAACTGACGTGCAAAGGAACCTCTTTCATCTTTAAATGGTTCCATTTCAATTAAATAAACCCCTGGAATATTTTGTTCTATAAATTTCATAAATTATCTCTTTATATATAATTTAAACCCTAAACACCGAATAATTTTTTTGCCGTTTTCTTTTTTAACAGAAAAAATTTTTTCTAGTAAAGGCGAAAATTTATTATGCGAACGTTCTTTTTTTACTGGGAGTCTGAAATCTTGTATGGTATAGTGGTTCGCATAATAGCGAAAACAATTATTAATTTCTGGATGAAATTGTAGGTTGTTTTCTTCTATATAATTATGTAATTTTAAGAAATCGTTTGGATTTGAAACCTGGTATAAGCGTTGAAATTGAATCAAAGAAATGTAAAGGCCAATGATATAGTTTACCTTGTTTATTTGGTTTTTATCACAGGGATAATTGCATAGTTTGGCGGTTGCAAAAAGGTCGTTATACATCCCGTTCCAATTATTAGCAATATTAACAGGAGCATAAGGATAGAGGTTCTCATAATCTAAATGATGGTCTTGCAAATATCTTTTATAAATATTTCCTCCATATTCCCCACTTCTCCCAACGCTGCCTACCATATTGTTACGTTGCTGGATAATATTGTAATTGATAGAGGCATAGGTAGCGGAGTTCATCAAGGCCAAATACACTTCATCTACATCGCCCCCCACAAAGTGAATAATTTTTCCATATTGTTGGATTAATTTATTTTTAAAATCACGTTTGAGAAAGGCTTTTAATTCACTGCCCCAACAAGCATTAAAGAAGTTCGCCATATCTTCTAATGTTAAAGAAATTAGTTTTTTTGATTCTTCTTTATGCCAATGGGTGTTCCCGGAAATAGAAAATAAAAACAGATTAGTATCAGGATAATCTTTTGTTCCTTGTTCAAAAATTTCAACGGCTCGCGAATCTAATACAATTTTATCTGTTACCAAATAACAATAGTCGGCATCGGATAATTGGTAGCCCTTGTTCCAATTATCCAACATATTCAGTCCGCCTGTTTTGTAATATTTAATGGATAGTGTATTTTTATATTTTTCCAATAATTTTTGCGCCAGTAATTCTTGCCTTTGTTCATCACTGTTATCTACAATCAACAAGTTAAAATTCTTGTTGGTTTGGGCTAAAAAAGACAATAATGTTGTCTCTAACAGATGCCAACGGTTTTTAGTGGGTACAATAAAATCTAAAAATTTTTTTTCTGTCATAGAGGACCTTTTTATTATGAGATTTTTTGAGGCAAATATTTTAAAATTTCATCAATATTTTGATCGTTACATTTTTGGTTAAACAAATCTTTATGTTGCATAAACAGTTGTTTATCTAGTTTGGAAAAATTTATTTTAAGCAACTTCTTAATTATATTTGCAGGAAACCTATATTTGATAACACGGGCAGGTACACCCCCTACGACCGCGTAGGGCGGTACATTTTTAGTAACCACACTTCCTAGCGCAATAACGCATCCCTGGCCCAAGGTAACACCCGGTAAAATGGTTACTTTATCTCCAATCCATACATCATCTTGTACGATAATTTCTCCTTTGGATGGGGTTTCATATGCGCAATTGCAATAAAATACATTAAACGGGAATGTTGTAAATTTGTTAAAGTCGTGCCCGCTAGATAAGAAAAAAGTAGTATTAAGTGCCATTGAAACATAATTTCCTATAGTTAGTTTTTCTCCCGCGGAGCCATATGAAATCACTCTCATACTGCCGTAAGTTTCTTTTCCGACAGAAACAATGGAAAAATTAAATTCATTTTCAATAGACAAAAAATTATGACTATTTATTTGGCGCCATTTTTCCTTAAAGTCTATTTTTTTATGTCTTAATTTATTTATCAATGTTTTTAAATTCATTTTATTTTTCTTTATGAAAGATTTTGCGAATATAAAAATACATTACATAAAAGAGTAACCATAATTTATTTTTGATATTAAATGCAAAAAAAGCATCAACAATATTCGCATAATAATTATTGAATAATAAAGAGTTGGTTTTGCAAAATTCTTTTATGCACTTGCGTGAGGTTGTATCCGTTGGCGGATCGCTGTACTTATATCCTTCATTAATTAATTTTGATTTCAGTTTAGAATCTTTTAGCATTTGCAGGATATTATACCAGGCAGGGCTTAACCACATATATTTTAAGCGGGGACAAATTTTGCTCTCGTTATTACATCCGCGAATATAGGCTTTTCCTTGTGGATCAGGATTATTGGTGCCCCAAATGGTTATGGCATTAGGCATAACTATAAATTTTTTATGCTCATTAATAAGATGCGTTATTAATGCAAAATGCGGAAACATATTAACAATATTTGCATAGGCATTTTGAATAATTTCGGGTGTAATATTAGCGGTTTTATAAATCCCCGCAGAAAGCAGCCCTAAATGATTTATTAGAGCCGGGGCAGAGTAATCTTTGACTATAAAATTAGTAACAATTAAACAATCTGGGTCTTGTTGTAGGTATTTTTCTACCAAATTCCAATGAGTAAAATCATAAGAATCGTCATCGCCTACTAACCAATAATATGGTTTGCTTGCCAAAGCCATTGCCGCGCAAATATTTGCGCCCATACCAATATTTATTTTATGTCTTTTATATTGAATATTAGGATGTGTGGAAATTAATTGGGTTACAAAAGTTTCAGTATCATCATTTGAGGCATTATCCAAAATAGTAATCAAACAACTTCGCACCGGGCTGTCAGGTGATAAAAATTGTTTTAAGGCATTTTCTAAATCTTTTTTGCGATTATATGTTGGAATAATAATTTCCAAGTAGTCTTTAATGTTAAACATTGGACTTATATCCTAAAATTTATTTTCTTCCATTTCTTTGCGGTCCAGGAACGGATACATATCTTCCAGGGACGGGCTAATCATTGTGCCGTCGGGCAGTTTGCGTGCGGAAAGTTTCGGCGCAAAGGTATAATTTTCGGTGCAATCCACCTCGCACACTACGGGGCCGGGCATTGTTAGCACCCGCTGTAATTTGTCGGACAGTTCGCTGTTGGTGCTGATGCGCACGGAGGGTAAGCCAAAGGCTTCGGCCACTTTTACAAAATCCGGCACTTCTACCCCGCTTTGCACATTGCACCCCGTCAGCCGTCCGTCAAAAAAGTTGCGCTGGGTTTGGATAATAGAAATATATTCTCCGTTTTTCAGTACAAAAATTTTAAGCGGAAGATTATTGGTTTTTACGGTTTGCAATTCTTGCAAATTCATCATAATACTGCCGTCGCCTTCCAGGCAGATCACGTCCCGGCGGTTATTCGCCGCGCACACACCGATAGCCGCAGGCAGGCCATACCCCATAGAAGCATCACCGGAGTTTAATAAAAGCCGTTCCCCCTCTTTGCTTTCAAATGCCTGAAAAAATGCCACGCAAGCCGTACCGTTAGAGGCCACCACGCGGCTTTCGGGCGGAAGAATTTGGCTCAATTTTTCCATAAACAAATATGGGTGAACCTTATCTGCCTGATTAATGGAAAACTCCCGCAAGGGCGGATATTTGGCCCGCATTTTGCGGCAGTATTCGCGCCAGGGCGCAATATCAAGCAGACCGACTTGTGCGGTCAATCCGCGGAGAAAATATCCCGCATCCGCGCAAATGGGCAAATCGGGGCGGGCCGTTGGCTTTTCAAGTTCGGCAGGGTCAATATCCACCACTATTTTTTTTGCATTTTTGGCAAAATTTTCCCAATTATAACTCACTTGGCGGATATTATTGCGCGTGCCCACGCACAACACCACATCTGCATTTTGCAGGGCAAAGTTTCCCGCGCGCTGGCCTACGGTGCCGATACGCCCCGCAAACAGCGGGTCATCAGACGGAATTAAATCAAATCCGTTAAACGTAGCCAATACCGGGATTTGAGTTTTATCCAAAAACGCGCGCAAATCATTTTTCGCCCGCGCACAATGGATGCCGTTCCCCGCGATAAGTACCGGGCGCCGGGCACTTTTTAGCAGGTCCGCGGCTTGGCGGAGCTTGTCTGCCATATCGGCAGTTTTTTCCGCCGGACGAACAAATTTTTTGAGTTTGGTTTCATCAATCGGCGCGGCTTGCACATTTAGCGGAATATCCAACCATACCGGTCCGGGGCGGCCGGTAGTGGCTCTGAAAACGGCTTCTTCCACAGCGGCATCAATATCATAAGGGTCCGTAACCATTTTTGCAAATTTGGTTAGCGGTGTAACTACGCGGATAATGTTTGCTTCCTGGTCGCCCAGTTGGCGCAACGGAATATCCGGGCAAGATGATAAAGTGGTGGTATATTTTACTTGGCCGGAAATAAACAGTACTGGCGCGCTATCCGTCCAAGCACCAAAAACACCGTTTAAGCAGTTTAATCCCCCCGGCCCCGTGGTTACGCACGCTACGGCTAATTTTTGGTTGGCGCGTGCGTAGCCTTCGGCACACATAGCGGAGGCTTGTTCGTTATGATTACAAATTAAGCGGATTTTTTTGCTTTTACCAAAACTGTCGTCTAAGTGCATTGCTCCGCCGCCAGACACCATAAAAGCGGTATCCACGCCCAACGCTTCCAACTTTTTAACCAAATAATCCGAGGTTTTAATCATAATCCTCTCTCATAAATCATTTGCTTCAAATCGTTGTTTTTAGCATAAGGAGAATCAATATCGTCAATTTTTATAGGCATATCTTTTTTGATATCGTTTAACAAAACTTCCCCTTTCATCAATTCACGGCAAGAAATTTGCCCTTTCTGTAATGGAATTGCTAAATAGACATCGTCTTCTGTTAATTTATGGCCTTTGGGTAAATCCCACCGAGCATATACACCGCGAACCAATGCGTCTAGATACGTCGTTTCTTTTCTCATAGGCTGAATCTTACTATCGGCAGAATGACCGCAAATTTTTTGGGCACATTTGAACCCTTTTATCCAACGATCTAAATCTTCCGGCAAGAAACAATAAGGCGAAACGGCAATACCGGCGGCATCTATGTCAATATGATGTTCAAAAGTTCTGGCACCTTTGGCATAAGCCATCATAATAGCCGCTTCTATATTATCGTTTGCCTCGTGTGAAGAAAAACCAATAATATGGCCGGGATAACGTTCTTTCAAAAAATCAATTTGATTTAATTCTAATTCGTTTTTTGGTGTGGGATAAACACTTACACAATGATTAATAGCAAGCGGAATTTCTCGGTGTTCAAAAAAACTCACGATATCATCAATATCTTTTAAAGAACTTCCACCGGTGGATACTATAACCGGTTTTCGTGTGCTGGCAATTTTTTCAATTAGGATCCAATCGTTAATATCTGATGATGCGATTTTTATGATTGCTACACCCAGTTTGACACAATTATCAACCGATACTTCATCAAATGGCGTGGCCATAGTGATACAGTTATTGGAACGAATCGTATCTACGAGAATTTGATAATTCTTAGTATCCATTTTTGTCGCCATAGTTTTTTTGATATAACGAATATCATCACGGGTTCTAAAATCTTTGTGGATAAAAGAATCTACATCACGAAATTGTAGTTTAATAGAAGCGCGGATGTTATTAAATCTAATAATTTTGGCAAAATCTTCAATAATTTTTATTCCACGCTCCAAACTTCCCCAGTGATTATTGGCTAATTCCAATACAAATAAATCTTCAAAAATTTTATTCTTTTCTTGTACTTTTGTCATTGTAATCTCCGATTTAACAATACTTTTTGGCTAACTCAGCTAATCCAACTAATGTTTCATCCCCCATATTTGCCAGACGCACAGGAATTCCTGTTTTTTTATTTAAATAGTGCAACAATACATTACTTTGGGATAACTTTCCTCCGCTTAAAATGATTTCTTTACGTCCGGGGATTTTTAAATTATCTAAAGCCCTAACATATTGCATAGCAAAGGAACGGAATAAACCTGCCCATAAAGCATTTTCAGACAGATTTTCAAGAGTTAAAGAGGTAATCGCTCCTCCATTTTCATATCCCCACGCATCGGTAAATAATGCCAAATTAAATACAGGTAATTTACTGTTTTGCAATTCATCAACAGAGACATCATTAAATTTACGCCATCCGTCCCGTCCTGTTAATTGAGTATAAAAACTCATCAAAGCGGCTAAAACACGCCCAGCAGGAATATGTGTAATAGTTAACAATTCTTGTCCGTCAAAAAAATGGCGTCGTTCTGCTTGAACAATATCTGGTGCAACCGTGCAAACAGCCGAAACTTGGGAGCCAGTTCCTAAATTTACAGATAAAGAATCCAAATTGTTTCCCGCCCCCAAAACAGCGCATTGATGGTCCCCTACGGCTGTCCAAATACAAACTTTTTTCCCGAGCAGAACTATTTCTCCTGCTGGTTTTAACTCTTGCGTAACTTCATTAAATTCCAGTTGTGTTCCCGTATGAAGTTTAATGAAATCTAATATTTTTTTGCTAGGATGTTTTGTGTTAAAATCCAAGCAGCCGCTCCCTGCGGACATAGTAATATGTGCCTGATGAAAACTTTTTCCTGCTAAACAGAGGGCTTCCCCTAACGAGAGAACTTTGACTTTTTCATAATGGTTCTTCCTTAAAAAATCCCAAATTTTAACAACCGGAAAACCGGCACGCAGGCGCAATCCTGTTATCTCTTTAAATGAATCTGAAAATTCCTCCTTAAATAACTCCCAAGAGGATGGTTTCCCTAATGGGGCAACAGATGCTCTGTCATCTTGCCAACTGATATACTCAGTAAGAGGTTGATCAGTTTCGTCTGTCAACACAAATCCGTGCATCTGGCAACAAATAAAGATATTAGTAAAATCATATTGCTTGGCATATTCTTCACATACTGAAAGAAAATCTTTTAACAATGCCTTGAATGGGATTTCAAATACAACACCTTTTTGCACTGGCGGTGTGGATAACCTGCTTTTTATTTCAAAAAGATTACCATTGTTTGTATCACACAAGGCCGCCTTAATGCGTGTTGCCCCAAAATCTAACAGTAAACTAGTTGGCATAACATTCCTTCTTTAAAATATCTACAATTTCTTCCACTAGTAAATTGGTAACTTCTAATTTTTTGAACAAGGTATTCCCTATTGCCTGAATAAAAACAAATTGCACGGCATTTCCGATACTCTTTTTGTCTTTTAATAATAGAGCGGGTAATTCCTGTATAATATTGCCGGTTACAGGGGCAGTTTGAAACAGATGATTCGCCAAAAGACGAATTTCATCACAGGATTGTTGGCTTAATAGCCCGCGGCGGCGGCTCATCTCGTTCACACATAAAAGCCCCATTGTTACGGCTTGTCCGTGCGGAATTGCATAATTGGTTAATACTTCGATAGCGTGTCCCAAAGTGTGCCCATAATTTAAACTTTTACGCAAATTCAACTCAAATTCATCTTTCTCTACAATTAATTTTTTGACACCAAGAGCACCAAAAATCAATTTTTTCCAATTATTTGTATCTTTTATTTTTCCGCCCGGTTCTACCAAGTTGTGAAATAACTTTAATATTTCCGGACCACCGGTGATGAATAGTTTTAATATCTCTCCAAGACCAGACTGTATTTCCCGGTGATGAAGGGTAGTTAAAAATTTAGCACATAAAAGCACTTGGCGAGGGGCTGAAAACAAAGCCAATTGGTTTTTTACCTTATGGTAATTTATTCCTGTTTTCCCGCCGATACAGGAATCACACATAGAAAGTAATGTCGTCGGGAAAAATACCCACGCGATTCCGCGTTTATATACAGCGCCTACAAAAGCCCCTATATCTTGGGTAATACCGCCTCCCACAACCACTAAAGTTTCCCCTTTGCCAAAGTTGTTTTTTTCTAAAAAGGATAAAGTTTGTTCTACCCCTTCGTGGAAAGTTTTAAATTCTTCGTCGGCCCGGACAAACATGACGCGGTTAAGGTTTATACGAGAATGCGCACAATACAAACCCCAAACATTTTTATCAATTAACAACAAGTTTTTGGGGTTTTGATTTAATATGTTTTCTATCAATAATAACGGAGAATTTTCAGCCTTCCACGATACAGTGTAATCTCTGGGAACGGAATGTACGACAAATGCCTCTTGATCAAAAAAACCTGAATCAAATTGAAAAGGTTCTCCTTCTACTGTAAAATTAAAAATGTTCATAAGTGTTGAAATCCTCCTGCCATAAATCCCCCGTCCACGATAATGTCTTGTCCGGATATATATGTGTTTTCTTCGCTACACAAAAAATATGCTATACGGGCTATGTCTTGTACGGACGCAAACCTACCTAATGGAATTTTGCGCTCAAGAGCGGAAAGGGTTTCCGTAGTATTATTTTTTAATGTCATTTTGGTTTTTACAAATCCGGGAGATAATGTGTTGCAGAGAATGCCGGACGGTCCTAATTCTAGTGCTAATGTAGATATTAGACCATTTAATGCGTGTTTAGACATTGCATAAGCGGCACGGCCTTCTCTGCTAATATTTCCATAAAGAGAAGAAATCCCCAAAATTCTGCCGTTACGGCGCTTTTCAAAGGCCGCGCGACATAAAGAACAAATTAAAGCCACACTTACACAATTGATATCTATTGTTTTTTTGATTTCTTCTACTGTAAGTTTTCCTAATTCTGCAGGGTTGTTTCTTCCGGCAGAAAAAATAAGAGCATCAAACCCATCTAAATATGGCTGCATATAAGTGCGAACGGCATCTAAATCTGATAAATCTAATTCCCGGCTGGTAGGAGCAATTACCTTCCAACCTCGTGCTAAAAAGAGGTCTTTTATTGCCGAACCGATCGCTCCTCCTCCGCCTGTTAAAAATAATGTTTTCATTTGTCTCTCAACAGTAAATTATAATTAAGCAGTTTTTTATTTTCACAATAAAAAGAAAATAAATCTGCTATCGCTTGTTTTAATGGAGTAAAACATAACGAGGGTATGTCTTTGCGTAATCTGGCATTGGAGCCGGAATAATTAAGGCCGTAACCTTCGTGCGCAACTTGTATGGGCAATTTTTTTCCGCTGACATCCAAAACCGTTTGCGCGGCTTGCAAAAGTTCGGTTTCTTCATCAGGTACTATGTTATAACATTTGAACTTCGGTTCGTGCTCTATAAAGTAATCCAACACGGGCATTAAGTCCGGCGCATACAAATAACTAAAACGCCTGTTTTGGCGCAACGTAATAGGCAAATCAAACAGTGCTTTACAGCAGGCATTGGAAATAAAGCGGATTTCCCAATCTTCGTACTTGCCAAAAATGCCGAAAATATTTAAGTCCACTGCGTTTTTTATATTTTCAATTCGTTTATGCACTATATATTTACAAAAACTGTGCTCATCTTTTCCCATCCGCAGCCCGATTTGTTCCTCGGTTACTTGGCGGTTGTCGGTGGCGGAATCATACACTGCGCCACTGCCCAAATTAATCAGGCGGCCAAACCGGTCCGTATGGCGGGTCAGATTTTCAAACATCCGCAAGTTGGTGTAGAGCAGGTTCGTCGGGTCTTTGGCGTTGCGGTGTCCGGGCTTTACTGCTGCGTGGATAACCGCATCAAATTGGTGCGTTTTAAAATAGTTATCCACGGCCTCTGTATCAGCCAAGTTAAGTTCGTTGCTGCGCGGAGCGGTAATATCATACTTTTGGGCCAAAAAACTCTCCCGTATGTTCTTACCTATAAACCCGTTTCCCCCAGTCAGCAAAAGTTGTTTCTTCATAGGTTATTTATGCCGGGCGGCAAATTCGTGAATAAGGCGCGAGGTCTTATCCAATTCTTTTTCCCCTAACCGCGGGAAAACACCCACCCAGAAGGTATTGTTCATAATAAAATCTGTATTGGGCAATTTTTGGTAATCAGCCTCGGTCAAATCGCGCGAATTTTGCACCGCACCTGCACCAATACGCAGGGTTACGTCGTTTTCTACCATTAGCGGCTGGCGCAAAAGGTTGCCCGCAAATAATTGGCGGGTTCCCACCCCGTTTGTTTCCAAATATTCTACCAACTGCTGTTTGGTAAATTTGGCTTCTGGCTTGACGGAAATTAAAAAGCCGAACCAGGAGGGTTTTACCTTGCTGTCCACCTTGGGTAAAATAAGCACATCTGTCAGGTCCGCCAGTTTGTTTAGTAAATAAGCGGCATTTTCGGTGCGTTTTTGCAGGTAGCCCGGCAATTTTTTCAGTTGGCTTACCCCCACAGCGGCCTGCCAATCGGTAATTTTTAAGTTGAACCCGATATGGGAATAGGTGTATTTGTGGTCGTAGCCAAAAGGCAGGTGCCCCAGTTGCATATTAAAACGGTTTTTACAGGTGTTATCCACCCCCGGCTTGCACCAGCAATCGCGGCCCCAATCGCGGAACGATAAAATAATGCGGTAGAGTTGCGGGTCGTTGGTTACCACGGCGCCGCCCTCGCCCATTGTCATATGGTGGGCCGGATAAAAACTGTATGTGCCGATATGCCCAATCGTGCCCGCCTTTTTGCCGTCCCATTCGGCCCCCAAAGCATCACAGGAGTCCTCAATCAGCCACAGATTGTGTTTTTTGCAGATGTCCATAATGGCATCCATATCAAACATATTTCCCAACGTATGTGCCAGGAAAATAGCCTTGGTTTTGGGCGAAACGGCCGCTTCAATTTGTTTGACGTCAATATTATAGGTGCCGATTTCGCAATCCACAAATACGGGAATTAAACCCTGCTGGATAATCGGGTTGACCGTGGTGGGAAAGCCGGCAGCAACGGAAATGACTTCGTCACCTTTTTTAAGCCGTCTGTCGCCCAATTTATAAGAGGTAAGGGCGGATAAGGCTAACAAATTGGCCGAGGAACCGGAATTGGTAGATAAGGCGAATTTGACACCCAAAAAATCGGCAAAATCCTTTTCAAACTGGTCATTAAACCGTCCTGCCGTCAGCCACATATCCAAGGTGGCATCAATCATATTGGACAGGTCTGCCTTGTCTAACAGTTTGCCCGAAGCAGGAATATAAGATAACTCTTTTTTAGTGCCACAAACTTCGTCAAAATACTTGGCCGCCGCCGCTTGGACAGCCGCTCTTAATTCTTTTTCCATTGCATCTTCTCCATATATTCACTAATCTGTTGTAAGGTAAAATCGTACATTGGTTTTCCTTCGTAAAATTGTTTATACCAACTAATGCTTTTTTCCACAGCCTGCTCGGCCGTATAGGTTGGCGTCCAGCCCAAGCGTTCCTTGGCTTTGGTAATATCCAGCATTAGCAGGTTGGCTTCGTGCAAGTTATCTTTTTTATGCACCACCACTTCCCCTTTCCCGTAATACTTTACCGCTAGTTTGGCTACTTCGGCCACGGTTAAAACACTGTCCGCCTTTGGCCCAAAGTTGAATCCTTCGGCGTATTTGTGCCCTTGGGTATAGAGCAAATGCCCCAAAAGTAAATAGCCGGAAAGCGGCTCCAAAACGTGTTGCCAGGGGCGCGTAGCGTGCGGGTTGCGGATTTCTATGGTTTTGCCTTCTTCTATGGAGCGTACGCAATCGGGCAATAAACGGTCTGCCGCCCAGTCGCCCCCGCCGATCACGTTCCCGGCGCGGGCCGTAGCCAACGCATAGCCGTCCTGCAAGAAACTGCGGCGGTAAGATGAGGATAAAATTTCCACACAGCCCTTAGAGGAAGAATACATATCATACCCCCCCATCGGCTCGTCTTCTGTGTATCCGCGGGAGACTTCTTTATTTTCATAGCACTTATCAGTGGTAATATTTACAAAAGCCTTTACAGAGGCGGTTTTGCGGGCGGCTTCCAATACATTTAAGGACCCCATTACATTGGTTTCATAAGTCAGCACCGGCTCCGCATAGGATAAACGGACTAACGGCTGGGCCGCCAAGTGAAATACAATTTCCGGCTGAAATTCGGAAAAGGTTTTATTTAAAAGGTTTTTATCCAAAATATCGCCAAAGACATTTTTGGCAATTTTATGTTCAATATCCAGCGCCGTAAACATAGAAGGCACCGTATTGGGTTTTAAGGAGTACCCGCAAACTTCGGCCCCTAATTGGGTAAGCCATAACGCAAGCCACGACCCTTTAAATCCCGTATGCCCGGTAAGTAAAACGCGCTTGCCTTTATAAGTATCGCTCCACATATTTATTCCTCCCACACTTTCCACGGGGCTTTTCCGGCGCTCCATTGTTCGTTGAGTTCAATTTTGTCGCGCAACGTGTCCATCGGGTGCCAAAAACCATAGTGCTTATAAGCGTTTAATTGGCCTTCCTTGGCCAGTTGGGTAAGCGGTTCGCGTTCCCACATAATATTATCCCCATCCGGAATATAGTCAAAGGCCTTGGGTTCGCAAACGAAAAAGCCGCCATTTACCCACGCGCCGTCCCCTACCGGCTTTTCCTGGAAGCGTGAAATGGTGCCGCTTGGCTCAATATTAAGCGCGCCGAAACGGCCTGTGGGCTGGACCGCTGTTAAAGTTACCAGTTTGCCCGATTTTTTGTGGCAGTCTAACAATTTATTAATATCCACGTCGGAAACCCCGTCTCCGTACGTCAGCATAAAAGGCTCGTTTCCTACAAACTTGCAAGCCTGCTTAATGCGCGAGCCGGTCATTGCGTTACGCCCTGTATATAAAAGGGTAACTTTCCACGGTTCGCAGCGGTTCATATGGACATCAATTTGATTGGTTTGGAAATCTATCGTAACATCAGAGTTGTTGGTGTAGTAATTGACAAAGTATTCTTTGATTACTTCGCTCTTGTACCCGCACAGAATAACAAAGTCCGTCAGTCCGTAGTGGGTGTAAAGTTTCATAATGTGCCAAATAATCGGGTAGCCGCCGATTTCCACCATCGGTTTGGGGCGGATAGAGGTTTCTTCCCCTAATCTGGTACCAAGTCCACCTGCCAGCAAAAGTACTTTCATAACAAACTCCTGTTGTAAAATGTAAACGGGTGCACCCGTAACTTTTATTGTACGAAATTAACACTTTATAGCAATCCTGATATCAGGCTTGCCCAGTAAACAGTTGGAAGAGAATTTTTGTAAGCAGCAAGGGCGGGATTTCCCGCT
This sequence comes from Candidatus Avelusimicrobium fimicolum, assembly GCA_900541355.1. Lineage (GTDB taxonomy): Bacteria > Elusimicrobiota > Elusimicrobia > Elusimicrobiales > Elusimicrobiaceae > Avelusimicrobium > Avelusimicrobium fimicola. Next base: position 45,244 of record UQJU01000004.1, read on the forward strand.
GTAAGACTATTCTCCGCCAAGAGTTTATAGTTCCTTTCTATTATAACACATAAAAGACTTCTTTTGCATTGCTTAAAAAAAGCAACAAAAACATATAATTGTAATATAATATAAAAGATAAAAAAGACGGGGCCTATAAATGATATAGGACTTTTGGTCCCGTGTGAAATAGGTCTTTTGCCCCCTGGAAAAAATGTATAAAAGCGGTACAATATAACTAGGCCTATTATACAAGGAGCGTTCTATGCAATCTTTTTTCTGCCGTGTACTTGCCGTTATATTTGCTTTAAATTGTGTTCTCCCCACCCCCTCGGCGTGGGCACAGGCGCGCCGTCCGTCAGGACAAAAAAACACTACGGGTACGACTGCCAAACCTAATGTAGGTGCGGCTGTTTCCCAGGCGGCTAATAAACAACTGCCTACGCAAATTAATCAGACAAGGAAACATTTTGAAGATAGAAGCCGTACGTATTACCAACGTTTCCAAGATTTGGATAAATTACACCAATTAAAGAAAAAAGAGGCAGACAACCAAGCCGCTGAGGAAAAACGCGCCCAAGAACAGGCTTTTGCAGATTATCAACGGGATGTCCGCTCTGGGGCAGTTATGGAGCGGGACGCTACTTATGTGGCCCCGCGGGTACAGGCGCTCCCCCTCAAACGCCCGCAAAATGACGTCCTTGAACTGTTAGCCAAGGACGAACTGACTCTCCAAAACATGGGTGACTTTATTGACCCGATGGGCAATACCAACGACTCCTTTTTAATGAACACCGTCTATGCGTCCGAAGCCTTGGGCAACACGGTGGATTATATGTTGCAGATGATACAAAGTGGCAACGCGGATAAAGCCGCATTAGAAGAGTTTAATAATGATTTGGAAAGTGTTTATCTGCGTATGGCATATCGGGAAGGGATGCTTTCCTCTCTGCCGCACGAATCTATGATTCGCACGATGGCGGTGGGGTCTTTGCGTATTGCTATGCTCAAAACGCATAATTACTTGGTCGCCGTAAAAAAACAGGATCCTCTTTTAACCCAACAACAACTCCCCGGTCCTGGTAAAAAAACGAATGTTATCACTTATGATACGGTTATGGTCAGAAAACAGGGTACCGACGGTCATGTTTCCTTTCAAACTAAAAGAGTCCCCAAAAAGGTTAGCCAATATGTAAAACAATCAGGTTCTGTTCTCCCGGCAGACCATTTCCAGTCGGTACAAAATAAATACTTTTCCGAAATGGCGGCTGCTGCCAAAAAAGGGCTTAAATCTAATGATGAACAATTCCAAGATGTTATAGCCTTGGCGGACTATGCCACTAAATATACCTTGCTCAGTGATCCTGCCTCGGTGGGCATATTAGTCAAAAAATTTGATAGTGGCGTCAAGAATACCGATTTTAAAGCGGATAATGCACCGGTAGTAAACCAAATTATTGCGGGCGTAGTAGATGATGCCCGCCAAGAAGCCCGCGGGTCGCAAAAGTGGAATAATGCTATGCAATTCTTCAAAAACTTCTCCGACCCCAAGGTTTATTCCCTTTCCACGCGCGTAATTGCGTTGGAAGCGGCATCCGTATTAATGGGTAACCAGGCCGGCAAAGAAATGAGCAAGGGCGAATTTGCTTTCCGCAAGACCTTTGCCCGCCGCGCGGCTGATTTGTATGAACCTTTGCAAGGTTCTTATTATAAGGACTATGGTTTGGATTCCAAACAAATGCAGGCCTTATCGGATAAGTTGGCGGATATCTATAACCAATTTGCTACGGAACCTTTAAAATTGGAGGAATATACCAATAATGGTTCCAAGCCCGTCGCCGGAATTAAAGGGCTTATTTCCCCCGGCGAAAAAGGCTTAATTATTGCCAACGACCCCAACACCTCTATCCCGGCTATTGCGCCTTCTAACCAAGGCAATATGGTGCAAAACCCGGACGGCTCCATCCGTATGATTTACGGGTATATATATACCTCTAAGGGCCGCTGGGTGGAAATTGCCCAACATAACGGCTTAAATAAAGCCAAAGTGGATAAAGAAAACGCAGTGGCGTTCTTCTGGTTTGTCGGGGAAGCGGCTTTGTGGGTATATGGCGGCACTCTGATTGAGGCGGCCAGCCAAGCGTTCCGCTTTGCGCGCGGGGCTATGCTTGCTTTGCCGAAAGCCGTTAACGCAGCGGCCAAATCTAATAAAGGACGTGCGCTTTTGACCTTCCGCGTGGAATTGACCAAGGCTGGCAGGTTGGCTTCTTATACGTCCAAGGCTGTTAATAACAATGTAACAATGGCGGTTCGTTATATTGAAACCGGCAAGGCACCGGCTACAACGCTTCCGTCCAAGGTGGGCGAAGGGTTGGCACCCGTTGTCAAAACAAAGATAATTGCCCAGCCTGGTAAATCTTCTATGCGTTTTTTGCAGAATGAATATTCCCGCTGGAACCCGAAACGCAGGGTAGGGATGAACCCTAACCGCCAAATTGTGGGTGTGGATTTCTACCAAATATTACCGGGTGGAGCACAAAATGTTGGCTCGGTTAATTTTACAGGCCGATTAGCCACCTTGCAAAACGGTGTGAAAGATTATGATATGCTGCGCTTAATGAACCACGGCGTGCAAGGAATGCAAAAAGCCGAAGGAATGATGTATCCTTGGCTGAAATTATCAGTGCCGGAACTGCGTTCGGCACAGGCATATTCCCGTATGATGGGTATGAGCCAAGATGCGGCCAAATCTGGCGGGCTTGACGGCTGGGTAAATATCAGAATACCGGTTTATGGTTCGGATAAAATGCCGGTACTGGCTAGCCAACCGGGTGCTACGGGGGTTGGTATGGAGTCCTCTTGGTGGAACATAACCAAGTTGGGTAAACCGGGCAACGAACTGTTTAGCACTGATGTGGTAGTGGCCCCGGCTATGAGCCGCACGGCGGCCCGGACGGCGTTTGACCCGCTTTCTATCCCCGGGGCAGTTAAATTCCCGGCGCAGATGTTGGCAAACGGTCAGTGGGCGGAACAGGTAGGCAGTCAGTATTTTAGAATTGCCAACTATAACAATAAGTTCTTGGATTCGTTTATGCCGCGCCTGGTGCCGACAAAAGCCTTTACTAAGGAATTTTTGACCAACCCGCGCTTTGCGTGGAGTATGGGCAAGGCTTGGCTGAAAACCAGTTACTTTACGCAAAGTTTAACCGGAAACTTAGTATTCTTCGGCGGATTAGCAGGAGCGGACTATGCTGTCTATCCGTTTGTGATGGGACATATTACAAATAACGGAGAAAAGGAAGTCCAGGACGAAATGGCTAGCCCCAAATATGGAGGAGCCTATGACCCGGACAAACTCAAACAGGACGAAAAGAACCAAGAAGCCGTTTTAGCCCAACTTAAAGCCGAAGGCCAGGATTATAACACGAAGCAAATGGATGCCTATGAAACGGTAAGCGGAGCGGAAAAGGAATCGTCAGAAGGTATGTTTATGGGCTCTCCGATTATCTTTGGGCGCGAAGCCTTGGGCAAATTGGGCGTAATGGACAATATGTATGTTACCACGCCCTTAGTAAAACGCTTGCAATATCAGGCGTCTAGCGTGAACTTTAACCGTGCTTCCGGAGAGGGCAACAAGATAAAGAACCAAAAGGCTATTGATAACATTATTAAGGCTCAAACCAAAGCAATTGCCGTACAAAAACGCGTTACTTTGGATAGTTATAAACCATATGTTTCCGCAGACGAACTGAAACAAATGGGGGCTTGGTATGATGAATATTTAGCCTCGGTTGTTGCTGCCTTGCGTAGCAATGAGTCGTCTGACAACAAACAGAAACAGCAGGAAAAGGCTATTGAGTTGCTCAATTCCCGCTTGTTGAACAGGAAGGAAAAAGTGGAGCGCCGACTGGAACTTTTGGGCCAAGCAATCGCCGATCAAGAAAAAGTCCGCAAATCTCAAGATGAAATGATCTTGGCAGATAAACAACTGACTTGGATTAGTATATTTGAACAGTATGGTTTGGAGGGCAAATCAGCCGAAGTAACAGCGTTCTTTGACTCCTTTACCCCGCGCTTTTTGAACGCGTATGATATTAAGGATGCCACCGCCAGAAATGCGACTTTTGCGAAACTGGCTAGCGAGTTGACGAATAAGGAAGAAGTGTGGAAGGCGTCGGTTGAAGCAAAAATCTTCAAACACAACGAGAAAGTAAGCACCGAGGAGGCGAATCCATTTGCCGAGGATGATGACCAACTCCAAAACTTTCAAATAGAGGAACCTGAACCGGTGCAATAAAAAGTCTGCAAAATGTACAACACCCCGGGATATTGATTTACCCCGGGGTGTTTTTTATGATAGTGTAAGATATATTTTTAGGCTTTACTTAAAATTAATACGCTCCTTTTCTATTACCAGCGGGCGCTTTAACACTTGGGTTAAAATAGCCCCGATGTACTCGCCAATGATTCCAATAAAAAACAGTTGCACTGACGAAAAGAACAGCACACCTAGTAAAATTGGCGCGGTGCCCATCGGAAATTTATTCCAAAACAATAATTTTAAAATCAAATAAACAAAGGCCAGGGCTAAACTTATCCCCCCTAGTACAAAGCCGCCAATGGCCGCCAACCGCAAAGGCACCTTGGAGTGATTGGTAAATCCAATCATTGCGTTATCATACAGCGTGTAAAAGTTATTTTTGGTAAATCCGCGTTTACGGGTAGGCTGAACAAACGGCACGAGAGCGCGCTTGTAGCCCAGTTCGCATACCAGCCCGCGTAAATATGGATAAGGGTCATTTAAGCGGCGCAGTTCCTCCACCACGCCTTTGTCGTACAGGCCAAAACCGGTGCAGTTGGCCGGCAGTTGCGCGCCGGAATCATTAAGCAGGTTAAGCAAACAATAATAAAAGCGCCGTACGGCAAAGAACAAAACAGATTCCTTGCTTTGCGTTTTCTGCGCAAGCACTACCTTGAAGCCTTCTTCCCACTTGGCTAAAAACTGTCCAATAAGTGCGGGCGGGTCCTGCAAGTCAGAGGCCATATAAATAACGGCATCCCCGCTGCACTGTAAAATGCCATAATAAGGCGAGCGGATATGCCCAAAGTTTCGGGCATTGGCAATTACTTTAAAATGCGTATCCTGCGCAGCAATTTTGCGCAGTTCTTCAAGTGTTCCATCGGTGGAAGCGTTATCTAAAACCAACTGTTCGTAATCGTATTTATCCGCATATTTAGCCATTTCGGCCTTGACCTGCGTGTAGAGTTCCCACACATTTTCCTGTTCGTTAAACGCACTGGAAATAATTGAAATTTTCTTTTTCATTTGTGAAATACCAACTTTTTATTAAGTATAAAACCGAGCATTGCAAGAGGTAAAACTAAAATTGCCCCCGCTATGTATAAGTTAAACCCGACGGAAGATAATATTTTCAACCCTGCCACGTTACACAGGTAAACCACACCATATACCCCGAAGAACTTTCCTAAAAGTGCGTTGTTATGGCTCTGGAACACAATTCCGCCAATGGTCTTAAAATTGAACAGAACCCCCAAAACCGTGGAGCAAAGCGGTGCGAAAATATAATTAAATCCTATCCATACAAAGAACACATACAGACAGTATGCAAAGGCGGTATTCAAAGTGCCTATATATAAAAAGCAGACAAATTGCTCCGGCAAATGTAAAATGCGTGCCGTAATTTGCACCACTTTTTTAAAAAGAGCCGCTATCAATAGGCGAAAATTCATCATTTCATCTCCTGCGGGTTGAGCCGTACGGCTAACTTAGCCAAAAAGTACCCCAAAACAGCCCCCAGCACGTTATTTAGCACATCATCTATATCGCATACCCCCAAATGGGTATAAGCCTGCAAACCCTCAATTATGCAGGAAATAACCGCGCCGACAAAAAGCGTTTTCCACCAAGTGCATTTTTTCCACAAAAAAGGCAGTAAAAAACCCAGCGGCAGGAAAAATACGATATTTAAAACCATATCTTGCAGCGGTGCATTTTGGGATATTTTAAATACATTGTTTCTTGTTTGCAAAATATTGTTGCAGACATAGGCAGAAACGGTGCCGTCTTTTAACAGACAATGAGCCGCCAAACGGTAAATTTTCAGCACTTCCATACGCAATACAAGCCCCGGCTTGGGGGTGCGGCACAAAAAGGCCAAATATATAACACTCCCCGCATATAAAAATGCCCAAACCGGATAGTAATATTTCCGGCAGGTTTCCCCAAAAAATTTCCGTCCCCAAGGCAGGAGCAGGAGAGAAAAAACAATAAATAAAATAAAAATAATGGTGGCTGTCATTGTTTTGCAAATAGGTACGTCGTCGCAAAATACCGTATAAAACATTGTAAGTAAACGGGAGTTGCTTGTCAATGTAAATAAGCCTTTAAATCGGCCCGCAGTTGCGCTTCCAGGCTCTCCGGGGCCAGCACCTTTACATAGGGCAGCCATTGCTTTATTTGGGGCAAAAGTTGCATAAAATTAGCCGTTTTACAAGTTAAAATAAGCGCACCGTCCGCCAGCGTTTCTTTTATTTTCTGGTGCGAAAACACTACCGTTTCTTTAAAATACCGGGCCGCTTCCGGTACTACCCGAAGTGTAACCTCTATATTTTGCTCTTGGTCAAACCAAATGTTGGGCTCCGTACGCAGTTTATCCTCTATATTTATGGGCGTAAAATGCTCCTTTAACAGGCGGATATCCATTATTTGCGAAAGCGTAAACTTCATAAAGGTATTTTCGCTGTTTAGCGTGATAAGATACCACGTGCCGAACAAGGCGATCTTTACAGGGCGCAAGTGGTTGTACCAAACCCGCTGGTTGCGCTTATTAATATAGCAAAGATTAATGTAGGTATATTGGTAGAGGGCTTGTTCCAGCCGGGTCATTACCTGCGGGTCGGATTTACCCTTTATCTCCGGGGTTTTAATAAAATAAATATTTTTGCCTTCCGGACGGGCCGCGGCCTTTTGCAGGCGCGCAAAACTCTCCTGCCACTCCGGCCCAAGGTCTTGCGCCACCTCCCCCATAATAGCCAACAGCGCGCTGTCCCGCGCGGAAAGCGGCAGTTTAGCCAACGAAAACCCCTCCGCCAGCCGGTATAATCCCGGCCCCGTTTCCGCTATTGGAAAGCAAGCCTCTTCAATAAAAAGGATATCCCGCTGCAAGGTGCGCACGGAAAACCCCAATTCACGCGCTTCCACGGCCAAATTAACACTTCCGCGCTGTAATTTGGCGAGTAAATACAAAATGCGGTTCATTTTGCTTAAAGAGGCTTTTTTAATAGACATATTCATATAATAGCATACTTCCAAACATTGTGATATAATAAAAAAGGCGGCTTGTCCGCCCTACAATTTGAGTTGGCGAATTAATTATTTTCAGGAAGCCCGGTTTGGGACTGGGCAGAGCTGACGGAATAACTCCGTCGGCACTTTGGAATCCTAAAATAATCGTTCCTGCTTATTCTTTTGGAATAAGCAAGCGGCGATTACTTGGGTTATTCCAAAGGCTCCGGTAATTCGCCGCTTTTTTATTGTCCGACACCTCGCTTCCCAATTAATTTTATTATAGCCTGGCTGTGCGACAATAGTATTGTCGCGCCCTTGTGTTACACTTTTGTAAAAGGAGAATAATTATGAGCCAAATCGTTCAAGTCGGTAATGAAATCTTACGCATCAGCCCCAAAAATCCCTGCCATATAGAATATTCCTATAACGGCGGCCGCAGTTGGTTAAGCCGGTACATCGGCACCGTGGCGGGTCCGTTTAAAGACTTGCAAACCGTCGGCACGCAGTTGGTGGCCCTGTCCGCCAAGGGAACCTTTTATTCCAAGGACCAAGGCCGCACCTGGCTACTAAAAAGCAGATAAAAAATAAAATTAAGGAGACAAAAATGAATGTTGTAAATCATATAAAAAAATCCATTAGAGCCCAGATTCTGCTCAAATATCTTCTCCCTTATAAAGTTTTACTTTGTGGGGAAAAAGGTGCCGGAAAAACGACTTTCTCTCATAAACTGGACGGCAAGGACACCTCTGGTACCTATCAAGCAACCCCAGTGGGAGAGTTTATAAAATCAAGAGTAATTTGGGAAAAAATCTGGGAATGTGGAACGCAGGTTATTGATACAGCAGGGCAAGGCTATGACGTAATAGATAGGAAAAAACTGTTTCAAAAGGCAAAAAGTGCGGATTGTATCTTATACTTTCTCAACCTTGAATCCTTAAAAGATGATGATAAGCATAAAAGGTGTTTACGTGCTATGAAGGCTATGATTAAAGGGTTTGAAAATGTTATGAGTAAAGAGGATATAAAAGAAAAGTTAATTATAGTAGGAACTCACTCAGATAAAATTCCCAACTGTGAAATGACCATACAAAAATGGCAAGAAGAAGAAATGTTAAAGGATTTACTTACCTACGCCCACAAACCTCGCATAGAATTTGGGTCTTTTGAGGCTTCAAATGGAAACAAATTCTTTGATGCGTTAAAGAAACAAATAAAGGAGATTACAAAATGAAAGAGATAATTATTTTTTCCCAATCTTTAAATAATGATATTGACGACTCCCTTTGGTATGCCGGGAAATACTACAAAGGACCGTTTACGGACATTAATATCTCAAAAATTCTTAAACCGCTAATTAAGGCGAGGGGTAAAAGAATACGTAAAGATGAGGAAACTCAGATTTATTATCAAAAAAAACTCCCTTTTTTTTATTTTTCGCTGCCTTCCAACGAAAAAGATGTTGCTGGGAGAACATCCAGGATAGAAATTTACTGTTCTGCACGCCAAAAGAACAAACTACAAGATGCCTTAAAGCAGTTCCTTGCCGAAGGCCATCGCTCTATTGCGCAAAAAGCAGAAGCCAAGGTACTTGAAATTCTAAAAATTGTCTTACCGTGCCGAGATGTCGGGTTCTTGAAATGGGAAGGGATAGAAAGACCAGAAATGTAATTTTACAAAGCACAAGGAGCAAAAAATGCAAATAACAAAAGAACCAACCGAAAGGAAAATAATCATTGTAGTTGATGATGTCTTAAAAAACAAAGCAAGGGATGAGGAAAAGAAATGGAGTGATGTAGGATTTTGCAAACTTCACAATACTGTGGTAGTAAATGTAGATGATGATTACGAAGGAGCCCTATTTGAGTACTTAAAAGGAACGGGCTTTTTGCAACCCGGTAACACATTACTACAAGACCCCTATGATACCGACCATTATGTGGTATTGAAAGAGGGCAATGTGCAAAATCTATTATTAGAGAGTGCAAAGAATCGTTGGAGCAAATTTAGCGAAATAGTAAATGCTTTGGGAGTTAAGAGGTGCATCTGTGTTGAAGAACAAACCCAGACAGGAAATAAGAATACTACTGTAACGCATCCTTACGGTTCTGCAAAAATAGATATTAAATCAAGTATGATGATTTCATACAGATCAGAGCAGACATCCCCTGGCGCTACTCCCAATAAAGAAAAGGCAAAAGCCCTGCTTTTCCAATATCACTTAGAAGATGATCCAGAATTAAACGCTTTAATTAATATGCGTTGCAATCAGGAAAATCCTCTGAAAAAGCGCAAGGTTCAGTTTCAAGTTTGTACGGAAATGGCAAAAGTCTTTGAAATTGCCATAGATATAAATGTTCCGGGTTTACCCAGAGTTCCTTGGTTAAAAAAAATATTAGGAGGACTAAATTTAAAAAGAACCATAAATAATAATAAAAAGAGTTATGTTAATTTTACTTTAATATTTTAGGAGCCGCATTATGATAACTTTAAAGGAAATTGAGCAATACCAAACGGAGGGGCAAAAATGAACGAAGTCTTTGCATTTAATATCAACAGACTTGATTATGTTTCTCACAAGATAAAATCGGAGTCCCCTAATAAACATCAGGATAACGCTCCTCTAGAAGGATTGCAACCCTTTAAAATACTAAAAAAAGATAAGAAGCGCGAGATACGCGAAACGTATCAAATTCCCCAAAATGAAAAAATCCTGTTTTTTTCTACCGAAGAAAATGAAAGAGTTGTTATTACGGAAAACGAACTCATATGGGACGACCCGGAATTAGACACCATTTATCGGATTCCCTGGTCCAAGATTAAAAAAGTGTACTATAAAGACGAGCAATACATAGTACACACATTGGATGACGCAGAAAACGCTATTCCAACGAGTTATTTCTGGGGAAGTTCGCTAGATATGGAAAAAATACCGGCTTCCTGTAACCGTGTTGCTTCCATTTTAACCGATACCGCCAACTGTGTAAACAAAACAGGAGCCACATTATGATAACTTTAAAGGAAATTGAGCAATATCAAACGCAGTCGTTTGACCCAACCTTTGAGGCTCTCTGCCAGGCGGGAAAACTCGCTTGGTACCCGTGGGTGGGCAAAAATTATCTTTCGGCGTCCAATAAAATATTGGTAATCTTGGAATCGCATTATATTGATAAAGCAAAATCCAATGTAGAAGACGTCCAAAATCCGCTCTACACACGCCGCTTGGTGGCGGAGCGGTGTTATCCCCAACATTGCTGGAACAGCCCGACCTGGAACAATTTAAACGCGTTTTTGGCGGGCAGAAAACTGGCGGCGGAAACCGCACCCAAATTATGGGAAAATATCGCGTTCTATAATTTTGTACAACGCCCAATGCCCTCGCCGTCGGACCGCCCAACAGAACAGGATTTCGCACAAGGCTGGCAGGCATTTAAAGATGTTTTAAACACCTTAAAACCCGGAATTTGCATTTTTGCCGGGATGTCCGCCCTCTCGCATACGGAACAGTTACCCCCCGCTTTAACACTTGGCAAATTAACCCCGTGGGGCGAAAAGATAAACAATACCTTTACGCGCCCGGTGTTTTCTATCCACGCGGGTAACGTAACCGCCAGCGGGGCTGCCATCCAGCACCCCGGGTCTTTTTTCACCTGCGAAGCGTGGCACAATTGGCTAAGAGCCGTCCTCCCCGCCGCGGCACAACAGCTGGAAGACTGGGCAAAATAAAGCCTTTTAGCCTCCTACAAAAATCCCCGGGCTACATTACAACCCGGGGTATTTTTATCTCTGTACGTTGATTATGCAGAAAAGGCGAGATGCGCGCCTTTATAACTATTCTACCAGCAGATAGCGACAGCGTCTTGTCGCCCAACTAAAAAAACTACCCCGCGCGGGAAATTGCTAGGCGCGGGGTGAGTATCATAAATAGGCGGCTAGTTTACGGTCGAGCGACTGTATCTGCTGATTTTTCAGCGGCTAAATCTGCGAATTTTTGAGCCATTGTAGGATTCTTTTTAACCAGTTTTTTAACGGTTAAATCTTGCGCCTTATCATTGGCTAACCGCAGGTTATTTTCCGAGGACAACAGCGCATCTTTGGTTTTTTGCAGGTGGTCAATCGTTTTATCAATTTCCTCAATGGCTTTTTTGAATTTGTCGCTGGCTAATTGGTAGTTGCGCCCGAACTTGGCTTTGAAATCGTTAATGTCGTCTTCAAAGTGCGAAATGTCCAAATTTTGGCTTTTTACTTCTGCCAGTTGCCGGCGGTAATCGGCCGAGTTTAACGCGGCATTTCGCAGTAGCGTAATCATCGGGATAAAAAACTGCGGGCGGATAACGTACATTTTGGGATATTTGTAAGACACGTCCACAATGCCCGTGTTATACAGTTCATTGTCCGCCTCCAACAGCGACACGAGCACCGCGTATTCGCACCCTTTTTCCTTGCGGTCCTTGTCCAGTTCCTTGAAAAAATCCTCGTTTTTATGTTTGGTGGCGGTGGTATCCATTTCGTTTTTCATTTCAAACATAATGGATATAAATTCCACCCCGTCGGCGGTTTGCTCGCGGAAAATATAGTCGCCTTTGCTTCCGGTGCGGGCATCATTATCCTTTTCAAAATACGCATTTTGAAAGCCCGTGGCGCGGTAGCGGTTAAACTCAATTTCACAATGCTTTTCCAAGGTTTCGCCTAACATTTTAGTTGACATTTTGGCCTTTAAATCTTTATAGAACGCAATTTCCTGGTCTTTGGCTTTTAGTTGGATTTCGTAATTATCCTTTAAAGATTGCGCCTGCAACTGCGTTTGATTTTTGGCATCGGCCAGTTGCGCACGGAGCGACAAAAGTTCTTTTTCTTTATCGTTTAAGCGTTCCTTTTCCCCCGCCACCGCACGGCTGACGGCTAGTTCCTGTGCGGTGTGCGCGGAGGAAATCTGCGCCTTTAAAGATATTATTTCCTGCTCGTAGGCTGCTGCGGCCTGTTGCTTGTCGGCTTGCGCCTGGGTTTTTAATACAGCAATTTTGCCCGCCTGTTCCTGGGCCAGTTGCTTGGCTCGGGCTTCCAACTCCTGATGAAATTCAGCGGTCCGCACCTGGCTTAATAAATCGGCATAGCCGGACTGGTCCACTTGAAAAATTTGTCCGCAATGCGGGCATTTAATTTCTGGCATAATATAAAACTCCTCAATATAAAATGTTTGCAAATCTTCCTGTTTTAACAAGTATAAGGCAGTTAAACGTCATTTAATATTTATTATACAAAGTGCATTGCTCTTTTGTTTTATTAAAAAGAGCATTTCCCAACAGAAGCGGACAGGTCATCCGCGTCTGTACGGGGCAAACTATAACGCCCCTAAATCGCTCAAAATGCGCATTAAGCGGTAGGGCGTATTAATAATCTGCGTGTAAAAACAGACACAAAAACAGGGAAAAATACTCCAAAAATACAGACGACGGTATTTGCGGGACGTTGCAAAATACCCTACCATAAAAACAACAATGAGCACGCTTAATCCAACAATGTATTCCATACAATTCTCCTTTTTAATTATTGTGTTATTTTTATAGGATACCTAAAATGAGCGACAACGTGCTGTCGTCTTATATCAATAAAATATATGGTACAAGCATACGGATATGATTTGCACCGTCCATAATTGCTATAATAAATAAGTAAATTACAGATTAAAAGAGGAAAAAATGTTTGCAAATTTTAACCCGTGGCACCACGTTTCGCCCGGAGATAAAGATTCTTTACCTTATGTTGTAAACGGGATTATTGAAATTCCGAAAGGCACCCGCGCTAAATACGAACTGGATAAAGCCAGCGGCCTTTTGCGCTTGGACCGCGTACTCTATTCTTCCGTGTATTATCCGGCCAACTACGGTTTTATTCCGCGTACTTATGGCGCAGATAAAGACCCGTTGGATATCCTTATTTTATCCCAAGCCGAAGTGGTGCCGATGTGTATTGTTCCGGCGCGTATTATCGGGGTAATGCGGATGCTTGATAACGGCGAAGCCGACGATAAAATCATTGGCGTAGCACAAGGCGATCCGAACGTAAGCCACTATACGGATGTATCCCAACTGCCTGAGCACTTAATTTCGGAAACAATGAGTTTCTTTGAAGATTATAAGAAGTTGGAAAATAAAACGGTTGTAGTGGAAAAGATTTTTGATAAGCAAACGGCTATCAAAATTTTGAAGGAAGCCTTTATTGCGTACGAAGAAAAATTTGTAACATATAGCAACTTTACCCGTACATTAGACAATAAATAAAGGTAAGGATACTCCCGCTTTAACGCCCGGCAATAACCGGGCGTTTTTTTGGTAAAAAACTATGCTCAAAACTATAAAGGACCTCCTTTAAATTTTGGTGGTTTAGGCTGATTTATGATGAACTTTATACCATATAAAAACCCCGCCAGGCAGAAATCTTAGCGGGGTTTTTATAGGTTTTACCAAATGTTAGCGTTATTTGGTTTCGGCGGATTGGTCGGCCGGGGTTTCAAAGAGCGGGCCGCAGTTGCAAGAACCACAGCATCCCCCACAAGATTCCTTTTTCTCTTCGGTGGCAGGCTTTTCCGCTTGGGCAACAGGAGCCGCTTCGGGCGCTGTTTCAGCCGCAGGGGCTGTTTGGGCGGGTTCTTCGGCCTGGACGGGCGTTTCACACGCGCAAGAATCGTGTTCGTCCTCACAACAGGAGCAAGCATCGTGTGCTTCTTCCTCGTGATGGCAGCAGGGGCATTCTTCCACCACTTCTACCGCGCAGGTTTCTTTTTCGGCACCGTTTTCCACGGTTACAACCACTTCTTCCTGCACCGTTTCGGTTTTGGTTTCTTCGGGGATGTCCTCGCCGATTACACCGGGTACAAAATCCGCAGGAGCGGTGTTGGCGCGTGCGGCTTCCAACGCTTTTTCTGTCGGGCGCAGGGTTACTTTGCGCCATTTGCCTTCCCCTTCGCTGGCGGTGGTTACAAATTCGTTACCTTCTACCGCGCGGTGGATATAGCGGCGCAGTTGCGCACTCATCGGGCGGAAGCGGAAAACGCTGTTGCCGCGCTTAATCATATCAATACCTTTTTCAATTTCGGCATTAATTTTATCTTCGGCCTTTCTCCAATAATTTTGCGTATCGGTAATAACGGAAATAGGCTTGTCAAAATGGCGGCTTAATGCCAAAGTGCACAAATATTGGATGGCTTCCAAGGTTTTTCCCTCTTTACCAATCACAATAGCCGGGTGGTCGCAGTCAAACGTCAGCAAAATGCGCTGCTGTTTGTCATCCCACCATACGTTCAAATTTTCCGCTTTTACGCCCATATGAGTAAGTACCTTCTCCAAATATTCCTTGGCTTCGGCCATAGGGGCTTTCAAATTTTCCGGGATGACGGCATTGCGGATAGCCTCGCAGGGCAGCATTTGGGGTTCGTTGGCCTTAGGAGCCTTCTCGCGCGGTTCACGCACGTCTAACACCCGTTCACTTCTGCGGTTATTGCGGCGGTTGCCGTGGGCTTCCTTGCGGTTGTTGCGTCCGTTGCGAGATTTGGCGGGGCGTTTTTTCGGAACGTCCATATAAATTTGCGCATCTAAATTGGCGGTGGACCAGCGTTTTTGGCGCAATTCTACA